>NZ_DASYHI010000019.1:0-434522 GCF_035998675.1 Telluribacter sp. | reverse complement strand
TGATCACCTCTTCCCATCCCGAACAGAGAAGTTAAGCCCCGCACCGCCGATGATACTGGTTAACAGCCGGTAAAGTAGGTAGCCGCCACCTCTTCACCACAAGAGCCCCGCCCAATATGCGGGGCTTTTGCGGCTTAAGACAATAAGGAAAGGTAATATTTGATAAATTCTGTTATTAGCAGGATAATAACGGTGTAGAAAGCAGAAAAATGAAAAATTTTAGATCTTGTAGATTTACTTTTTAGAGGTTAGATATTGTAGTTTAACTGTTTGAAATACAGCTTGCTAAGTAGTTATTTTGTGCCTATAACAGCTTCCTAGAATTTTTCATAGCCTTCTCTCCCTGCCTTTGGTCTTATCTATAAAAATCTCAGACGTATGATATTTTTCTGCTTATAAAAGCTCCTATTATATTCTAGCTTCTATAAAAGCTCGCTTCATTACTTTCCCAGATTACCAACTCATCCGGAAGCCAACTCCATGAATATTATCCAGACGGATAGTGGGATCGGCCGCCAGGTACTTTCTGATTCTTGATAAAAAGACGTCAAGGCTGCGGCCTTTGAAATAGTCGTCGGTTCCCCAGATAGCGGTGAGTAGTTCCTCTCGCTTTATTACCTGACCCCGGCGGTCAGCCAGATATTTCAGAACCTCCGCTTCCCGAAAGGTGAGCGTATGGGATACGTGGTTGTTTAGCAGCAATAGTTTTTTGAAGTCGAAGGTATAGTTGCCGATGTGCTGGGGGTCATTGGTTACGCTGTGTCCGGTACGCCCTTTTTTACTTCGTCGTAGAAACACCTCTATCCGGAGCATCAACTCATGAATACTGAAAGGTTTGGTGATATAGTCATCGGCCCCTAATTGAAAGCCCCGTAGCTTATCCTCCTGTAATGAACGCGCCGAAAGAAAAAGGATAGGTACTTCTTCATCGGCTTCCCGGATTTGCTGGGCCAGCGTAAAGCCATCCATTTGGGGCAACATGACATCCAGAATGCAGAGGTCAAAGTGATCCTGACGAAAGGCTTCCCAGCCCTGGTGGCCATCCATGCAGTGGGTTACTTCATATTCATAAGCTTCCAGGTTGTCCTTGGTAGCAAAGGCCAGGTTGGGGTCATCTTCAACGTAGAGTATTCTTGCTTTCATGAGGTACTACTTTTCGGAATAATAATCCTGAATTCACTTCCCCGGCCCACCTGGCTTTCAAGTTCCAGTTTCCAGCGGTGGGCTTTAACGATTTGCCGAACATAGCTGAGTCCAATCCCAAAACCCTTTACATTATGGATATTTCCGTGCGGTACCCTAAAGAACTTCTGGAATATCTTTTCGTGGTACTCTGGAGCAATACCTATGCCGCAATCTTTTACAGCCAGTACCAGCTGATTTCCCTGCCCGAACGTACGCACACTTATTTGTGGCTTCTCGGGAGAATACTTAAGCGCATTATCAATCAGGTTGTTGACAATATTTCCAAAATGTATGGCATCAGCGTGTATGTACGGCGAAGGGGCTTCCAGAGAAAGATCAACTTTGCCATCGTAGGTACGGGCCACCGATTCAATAACTTGATGCGCGTCCAGCCATTCAATTTTTAATTCCAGTTTCCTCCGTTCGGTTTTGGCCATAGTCAGTACTGTCTCTACCTGGCGCTGTAATCGGATAATTTCTTCCTGAACTATTTGTACGTACCGCTTGTGCCGCTCAGGCTGGTGAAGTATGGCCGGAGTGTTCAGTACATCAGCAGCAATGCGTATGGTGGAAATGGGCGTTTGTAGCTCGTGCGTCATATTGTTCACAAAATCACGCTGCACTTCAGAGAGCTGCTTTTGCCGAAGTATCACAAATATGGCATAAGCGAAAAAACTAAGTGCAATCAGGATTAGGATAGACGAACCTATCCAGGCTTCCATATCATCGTTAATTGTTTTGGATTGTTGCGGAAACCGGATACCAAAGTAGTACGGGTACTTGTCGGTCTTGATCCAGCCGGCAGTAGCGGTAGGTGCTTTGTCGCTGTTACGGCTACTGAGCGACATACCGTAGCGGATCTGGTGGGTAGTACAGTCGTAAATCCCTACTTCAAAATCAGTGATAAGGTCATGCCTCTGAAATGACGATCTCAGAAAGTGCTCCAGTACATCGGGTTGGGTAGTAGAGTTGGTGTTGACCAGAAAGTATGTAGGAGAGAGTTGCTCTACCGGATTGGTACTTAGCATGACGCCATTCATTTCGGCCAACTCTTCGGCTACCTCCCGCAGTGCTATGTGGGCGCGCTGGTTAAACTGACGCTCCCGTACATCCAGCGTTTTTTTTACCCAATAAATCTGCGTGACTATTACCCCAATAATAGATAAGGCCGAAAGGAGTACCAGCCACCGAATGGTGCGTCTGCGCATAAGAAATAAGAAGATTCCGGTGCTAATTACGAGCTTTTCCGGCTTTTTTCAAGGCATTAACAGCTAGTTAACAATCATTACCAACTCATTAACAAGCCTATAATTCTAAAACTTCTACTTTTAGCCGGTTGATAACCATTTGTTCTATCTTAAACCGTAAAAAAGTATGAAACGAAAAAGTATGATTTTGCTGATTACTGGCCTGATTATCTCCTCATTGGTTATGGCCTATCCCCTGGCGTCCTTTAAATGGAGCCAAACGACAATGCAATTTGGTAAAATTCCCAGGGGCAAACCCGTGACGGCCGAGTTTAGGTACACCAACGCCGGCACTGCCCCCCTGCTGATCGCCCGGGCTACCGGCTCATGCGGCTGCACGGGCGTTGAGTACGACAAGGAGCCTTTATTGCCCGGCCAGTCGGCTGTAATTAAGGCTACGTTCAACGCCGCTGCCGTAGGGCCTTTTACTAAGTCTATTACTGTGGAGTCCAATGGCGACAGCGGGCTGGTGGTGCTGCGGCTCGAAGGAGAAGTAACTGAGTAAAGTACCAGGTTAAGTACCTATTCAAACGTACCCCAGGCACTTAGGGGTACGTTTTTTAGTTGGTGCTATTCAATCCCCTGACCGACTCATAATCGCTTTTTAGGCGTCCTACTTCTTTGG
Organism: Telluribacter sp.; assembly: GCF_035998675.1. Lineage (NCBI taxonomy): Bacteria > Pseudomonadati > Bacteroidota > Cytophagia > Cytophagales > Spirosomataceae > Telluribacter > Telluribacter sp. Next base: position 431,465 of record NZ_DASYHI010000019.1, on the reverse strand, counting down.
TCAGAAACTGCTGGAGTTGCCGGTTAAAGTCAGCCTTGTCTTCGTCTGACAGGGAAGCGTACAGGTCTTTCAACTCCTGATTAATGGCTGAACGCTCTTCTTCGCTATGCGCGTTTATGGAGCGAAGGTGGTATTTCTTAAAATCAAATTCTGGCATAAGATCTATTTCCTTGGGTGGTTACTGCCGAAGCCTGTTCCAGCTAAGGTAACACTTCGGAGTAATACGTTTATTTATAAACAAAAAGCTGTTGTTCTTCAATCTTTTTAACGAAGCTAAAAATAATATCCATTTACCCCTCAAAAGGCACCGTTTATCTACCCATAGCTGCACTGGAAATATAAGCGGGTAGTGAGCTTCCAATAATGAACAAGAAACTTCTGCTCTACGTTTAATTCCCCATAGATATACCCATTTACTTACCTTATGAGTCGTTCCTTTTTTTTTATTCTACTTACGTTTGTATTTATTGCCATTGACTGGTACGTATGGCAGGCGCTGCGGGTGGTTATTCGTTCCTCTTCACCTGGTGTGCAGCGCTCGGTAGCCTGGCTGTACTGGGGTTTTACCGCTATTACCCTGAGTGCTTATATCCTGATTCAGCTGTTACCGCCGGATATATTCGGCCGTACTACGCGTAACTTTGTTTTTTCGGGCATTGCTATTCCTTATTTTGCCAAGCTATTCGCGGTTCTCTTTCTGCTGGTAGACGATATTCGTCGCCTGGCACAGTGGGCGGTTAGCTTATTTGTGCCACCGGCTGCCGATCCTTCTGCTGATCCATCCGTATCGCGCATTCCCCGCTCCGAGTTTATGTCGCAGGCGGCATTGGTAGCAGGCGGAAGCTTGTTTGGTACTTTTGTCTTTGGCATTGTTTCCGGAGCCCACGACTACCGCATTCGTCGGGTGAAGGTTCCGCTCAAGAACCTGCCCGCTGCCTTTCATGGTATGCGCATTGCGCAGCTATCGGACATTCATTCGGGTAGTTTTTTTAACAAAACGGCGGTAAAGGGTGGTGTAGAAATGTTGCTGAATGAAAAACCGGACATGGTATTTTTTACGGGTGATCTGGTCAATGACCGGGCCGAAGAAGTAAAGGATTACATAGAGGTTTTCGGAAAGGTTAAGGCTCCGCTGGGGGTGTACTCGGTATTGGGTAACCACGACTACGGCGACTACGCCAACTGGTCCAGCCAGGCAGCTAAGCGTGAGAACCTGCAGGACCTCATGAAAGCCCACGCTGCCATGGACTGGCGGCTGATGCTGGACGAAAACCTACCCATCCGGGTAGATGGCGAAGAAATAGGCCTGATCGGTATTCAGAACTGGGGTGCCGGTGGATTTGCCAAGTACGGAAACCTGGCCAAGGCTTATCAGGGAGCCGACAAGTACCCGGTTAAGCTGTTACTCTCCCACGACCCCAGCCACTGGACCGCCCAGGTAAGGCCCCAATTTAAAGATATAGACGTGGCGTTTGCCGGACATACCCACGGTATGCAGTTTGGGGTAGAAGTAGGCGGTATAAAATGGAGCCCGGTCCAGTACCGCTACGAGCAATGGGCGGGCCTGTACCAGCAGGAAGACCAGTTTCTGTACGTAAATCGTGGTTTTGGATATATAGGTTATCCGGGCCGCGTTGGTATTTTGCCGGAAATAACTATTATTGAACTGGTAAAAGCCTAAGTACCTAGAATAAAAAAGGTAGGGGAGCGTTACCTACTAAAGCCTTTGGATAAAAGCAGTACTCAGAAAACCTTCAGACCCATGAAGAATAAAGTCCTGATAATTATACTTACAGCATTCATGGCCGGAGGGTACAGTGTAGAGTCCGCTGCGGCCACACTGTCTGCCGATGCCACTCAAACCGAACTTTTAGATAAGGGGAATAAAAAGAAAAAGCGGAAGCGGTATCGCGGTTATAAGAAGCCCAAGAACAAGAAGTTTCTGGGGATATTCAAGCGTAAGAGCTCCTGCGATTGTCCCAAGTACTAGTCCTCATATTTTTATTCTTCAAATAGTACTTTCGGCTTTCCCACCAGCAAACTTACGGCCGTACTTATTTGTTATACTAACATTGGTAAGCATACCAACTATTCTCATCAGGATTCAGTTGGATTTGCTTACTTTTGTGTTTATTAACCCCTATATATTGGCTTTTTCTGCCTCAATTGCATGAAAATCAACCTCCATTACCACGAAAAATTTGAAGATCGGCACCACGGCAAAGACAAGGATGAGTTGCAGGAAATGCTGAATACCATGGGGGTCAACTCCCTGGATGAACTCATAGACCAGACCGTTCCGGCTGCTATTCGGCTTGCCCGGCCACTGGACCTACCACAACCCCGGTCTGAACACCAGTTTTTGCAGGATTTTAAGCGGCTGGCGCGGCAGAATATTCTTTTTAAGTCTTACATAGGCGCGGGGTACTACGATACGGTTACACCTAACGTTATTCTTCGGAACATTCTTGAAAATCCGGGTTGGTATACGGCTTACACGCCCTACCAGGCCGAGATTGCGCAGGGCCGCCTGGAAATGCTCCTGAACTTCCAGACCGTAATAACGGACCTTACGGGAATGGAAATAGCGAACGCATCCCTGCTGGATGAGGCTACCGCCGCTGCCGAAGCTATGACCATGCTGTACAGCCTGCGTCCGGCGGCCAAAAAAGCGGCTGATACGTTCTTTGTATCCGAGCTTTGCCACCCCCAGACCATCGATTTGTTATATACCCGCGCTGTACCTATAGGTATTAAGGTTGTAGTGGGTGATCACCAGACCGTGGATCTGACCAGCCCCGGCTTGTTTGGCGTGCTGGTACAGTACCCGGCTACCAACGGTGAGGTATTTGATTATACAGATTTCATTGCGTCGGCCCACGAGCTGAACGTAACGGTAGCCGTAGCCGCCGACCTGCTGGCCCTTACGCTGCTGAAGTCGCCGGGTGAAATGGGCGCTGACGTAGTAGTAGGCTCAGCGCAGCGGTTTGGGGTACCCATGGGTTACGGTGGGCCACACGCTGCCTTTTTTGCTACCAAAGAAGCCAACAAGCGGCAACTGCCCGGACGCATCATAGGCGTGTCGGTGGACGCGGAGGGGAATCGTGCCCTGCGCATGGCCCTGCAGACCCGTGAGCAGCACATTCGTCGCGAGAAAGCTACGTCTAATATCTGTACCGCTCAGGTACTACTGGCGGTTATGGCGGGTGCTTATGCGGTGTACCACGGTCCGGAAGGGCTGAAAAACATAGCGGCCCGCACCCACGGCCTTACCACGCTTTTTGCCGATTCGGTCAGGAAGTTTAACTATAACGTTCTTACCTCTACCTACTTCGACACCGTTACTATCCAGACACCACTGGCCGGAAAACTACGGCAGGAAGCCCAGAAATGGGGTATTAACCTGCGCTTTACCGGCGAGGATCTGGTAGGTGTTTCGTTTGATGAAGTAAAAACTTTCGGCGATGTAATTGAGCTGCTGAACCTGTTTGCCGAGGTATCGGGCTTTCTGGGTGAAATGGTAATGGAGGAGGAGATAGAAATTGAGATTCCGGATAATCTGGCCCGTACGTCGGAGTACCTGACGCACCCGGTGTTTAACACGCACCATACCGAACACGAAATGCTCAGGTACCTTAAGTACCTGGAAAACAAAGACCTTTCGCTGGTACACTCCATGATATCGCTGGGTAGCTGTACCATGAAGCTCAACGCCACGGCCGAGATGATACCGGTTACCTGGCCGGAGTTTGGTAAAATGCACCCATTTGCACCGCAGAAGCAGGCGCAGGGCTATCGCCAGCTATTCCAGGAACTGAACGACTGGTTGTGCCAGATTACCGGCTTTGCGGCCATGTCGCTGCAGCCTAACTCGGGCGCTCAAGGCGAATACGCCGGACTGATGGTGATCCGGGCTTACCACGAAAGCCGCGGCGACACCCACCGCAACGTAGCACTGATTCCTTCGTCGGCCCACGGTACCAATCCTGCTTCCGCCGTGATGGCCGGAATGAAGGTAGTCGTAACCAAGTGCGACGAACGGGGTAATATTGACGTAGAAGACCTGAAAGCCAAAGCCGCGCAGTATAGTAACGAGCTGTCGTGTCTGATGGTCACGTACCCGTCTACCCACGGGGTATTTGAAGAAACGATTAAGGAAATATGCTCCGTCATCCACGAGCACGGCGGACAGGTATACATGGATGGGGCCAACATGAACGCCCAGGTAGGTTTGACCAGCCCGGCTACTATCGGGGCGGATGTGTGTCACCTCAACCTGCACAAAACGTTCTGTATCCCCCACGGTGGTGGTGGACCGGGTATGGGACCTATCGGCGTAGCCGAGCACCTGGTGCCCTTCCTGCCGGGTCATGCCGTGGTTAAGATTGGTGGAGAGCAGGCCATTTCGGCCGTGTCGGCGGCCCCTTTCGGCAGCGCCAGCATCCTGACCATCTCGTACGCTTACATCGCTATGATGGGCTCCGACGGCTTAACCAACGCTACCAGGATGGCGATCCTGAATGCCAACTATATCAAGTCACGCCTTAAAGGCCACTATGTAGAGCTGTACGCAGGTGCCAATGGCCGCTGTGCCCACGAGTTTATTGTGGACTGCCGTCCGTTCAAAGCAGCCGGTGTGGAGGCCGAGGATATAGCCAAGCGCCTGATGGACTACGGCTACCACGCGCCCACGCTGTCATTCCCCGTAGCCGGTACGCTCATGATCGAGCCGACGGAGTCGGAGTCGAAGGCGGAGCTGGACCGCTTCTGCGACACCCTGATCGCGATTCGTAACGAGATACGGGAAATAGAAGAAGGTACTGCTGATAAAGCCAGCAATGTATTGAAAAATGCGCCGCATACGGCCCGCGTAGTACTCGACGACAACTGGAACCGCCCGTACAGCCGCGAGAAAGCCGCTTTCCCGCTGTCGCACCTGCGTTTCAACAAGTTCTGGCCGAGCGTCAGCCGCGTGGACAGCGCCTACGGCGACCGCAACCTCATCTGCTCGTGCGTACCTATCGAAGAGTACGCCGAAGTATCGCAGGAAGAAAACGCTTGATTTTATTCAATAGTCATAAAAAAGCGGGAGCCCGGCCATCAGTTCGGGCTCACGCTTTTTTGCTAATAACTAATCGCTAACAGCTATCTACCCATTCCACTGGCCGAATTTTCCGGCGCGGTAGTCGCTGTAAGCTTCCATAATTTCTTCCTGCGTATTCATCACAAAAGGCCCCTGCGCTACTACCGGCTCGTCAAAGGGCCTGGCGTGGCCGAACAGAATCACGCTGTCAGCGGAGGATTTTACCTCTATCTCCTCCGCGTCATACCCAAACTCCACCAGCTGCAGGGCTTCTATCTCCTGGCTATTGACGGTGAGGGTACCTCGTACTACGTAAAAGAAAACCGAATGGTCGGCGGGTACTTGGGACTTGAACTCACCGCCGGGCTGGAAGTACACGGTACTCATAAAGACGTCAGTCATGGGACTGAAAGCTCCCTTTTGCCCCTCCCATTCCCCTGAGATAAGGTTCAGCGTTACCTTGCCTCTATCCAGGCTAAGGCTGGGAATATCTTCTTTCTGGAGGCCCTTGTAGGCGGGCTTTGCCATTTTGAGGCGCGCCGGTAGATTAATCCACAGCTGTAGAATTTCCATATCGCCGCCGTTCTTCTTGAATTCTATCGACGATACTTCGGCGTGAATCAATCCACTACCAGCGGTCATCCACTGTACCCCACCGGCATTGATCACACTTTCGTGGCCGCCGGTGTCCTTGTGCATAATGTCGCCTTCCAGGATGAACGTAACCGTTTCCATGCCCCGGTGCGGGTGCGGCCCGAAGGGCAGACCATTGTTGTTAGGCCGGTATTGCTGCGGGCCGTGGTGGTTCAGGAACAGGAAAGGGTCAATTTGGTCCAGCGACCGCGACGGCAGCGGTGAGTAGGTAATCAGGTCGCTAATGGGGGCGTAGTGGGCGGTATGTATTTTTTTGATGCTTCGCATGCGTGCAAAAGAGTAAGGTTTAGAGATGTACTTACTCTTTAACGGCTTGAAGTAGGGTTCAGTTTAGGTGGCAGGTAGTTATTAGTTTCACTCCTATCTAATGAAAAGCTTATTTGCTGACATCAAAAGCACTGTATAAACCTACCGACCACCTGTTAGGGTTAAAAGTTATAAATTCCTGTGTTGTTAGATAACGAGCGCTACCCGTGTTGTCTTTCAGCAGGCTCCAGCCACCAACGTTGAGTTTGATACCCAGCCACTTTGTGAAATTGTAGCCTATAACAGGAGAGATAGAGACTAAAATGGTTTCGGAAGAATAATTAGTTGAAGTGGTAGTGGTAAGAAGAGAAGGGTATGCGTTCGGCTCATTTGGATATGTTTCAGTTTGTTGAATGTACTCTCTATACCTATACTGTTGAGATCCCCAACCCACATGTAAAGCTGGAGCAAGCCAGAACCGTTTGTTCAGGTTGTATAAATATTTTACTTCGAAAAAGGGGCGGTTATTTGAATAGGTAAATCTCCTTCTGCCTATTACCTCTAATTGTTTAATGTTGTCACTTTCTGTATGATGGATAGAGTTATTAATACTGCCTTTCATATGGGTTAAGCCTATACTTATAAGCAAGTGCTTATTTAGCATAAAACCTACCGATCCGGTTAGCTTAGAGGTTTTCTGCCTATCATTTCCAGGTGAAAAGTAGCTATCTGCCAAAGGTGGAGCAGGTGTAAAAGGATAAGATATATCCACTCCATTTTGGTAAAAGCCAGTGGCTTCAACTACAATACTATGTACAGGTATTTGAGCATTGGAGGTTTGAAAAAAGGTTAAGAGAGGAACGAAAAGAAGTAGCTTTAAAAAGAAACGCATCTTGGTCGGCTAGATAAATTTGAATGTAAGGCTAAGAAACAAGTATTATTCCAGTATTCCACAGATTTCTCTACCGTTGCACTATTTGGTCAAATTGAGGAAGATATATTTTCATGTCGTTGTTGGTGTTTCTGACCATAGCCGTCAGGCTAAGGGTGGTTTATCAAAGATAGCGATACCTTTGCTGAGTGCAAAAGGTTCATGCCGTTGTTGGTGTTATCACCATAGCCGTCAGGCTAAGGGGAAGTTTTGAATGATAGCGGTACCTTTGTCTTGTGCAAAAGGTTGATATAGAGGATATAGATTTAGAGGCGTCAGGTCTTTCTGCCCTGTCTGTCTTTTTTGATAGTGTGCAGTTGGAAAGACTGGGGCGGCAAGTCCGATTCATCGAACGCAGCACCTCCCGGCTGAGCGCCTGGATGTTTTTGCAACTGAACACCTGCCTGGTGTCGAATGGCTCATCAGTTAGTCTGACCGACATGACTGATACGTTACTGGAAACTTTTGGTGTAGAGCTCACCAAGCAATCGCTGGATGAACGCTTCAATTGCTTTGCCGTAACGTTTATGCGAAGCTGCTTTGAACACGTATTTGAGCAGGTAGTAGCTTCATCGGGCGGCCCCCAAAGTGCGACTCGCGTTTTTGAGCGGGTCATCCTGCGGGATGCTACCAGTTTTCAATTGCCAGCTCAGCTCGCCTCTTTTTATGAAGGTAATGCCGGTGATACAACAGGCAGTGTCATCAAGATACAGCAGGAATACGATCTGCTATCGGGTAAGGTGCTGCGGCTGGACCTGCGTAGCGGTAAAGAGAATGACACGCAGTGGCTGAATGAGCAAGGACTGCCTGTGTCGGCTAATGATTTGCAGTTGATGGACCTGGGCTACTTTAAGTTGGGCCATCTGTTGCATATAGCTCGCCAGGGGGGCTACTTCATTAGTAGGTACAAAGTAGGCACCAGCCTTTTTCGTAAAGACCGCCAGGGACACTATCAGAAGCTGGATTGGTCGGAACTGCTACCCCATGTACAGGGCGCTGATTTCGAGCGGCAGATTTGGCTAGGGGAGGGGACCCAGAAACTGCCCGTACGCCTACACCTTCACGAGGTCCCTGACTTGCAGGTGCAAAAGCGGCTTAGAAAGTACCAGCTTAAAGATTGTAATCAACCTTCTACTAGAAAGAAGTATCAGACTTCGGAGCTAAAGAAGCGGCTAGCGAGTTACAACATTTTCATTACTAATGCTACTGAGCAGCAATTAGAGGCTGAGCAGATCTACACCTTCTATAAGCTACGATGGCAGATAGAGCTCTTGTTTAAGATATGGAAGAGCGTGTTTGCCATTGACAAGATAGGCAAAATGAGCGTAGGGCGTTTTCACTGCTACCTCTACGGTAAACTGATTGCTATACTAGTTACAGGTGCAGTTCAACCAGTTCATCCAGGACAAGATGCAGGTGGAGCTCAGTGAATGGAAAGCTTACAAAGTAATACAAAAGAAGATGTACACCTTTTGGCAAAAGCTTAGAGCGGGAGACAAACCGCTGAAACAATGGCTGGTAGAACTCTTTGAAAGACTTGTGAAAGTAGCCCAGAAAGAGAGGAAAAAGCTAAAAAAACATTCGTACAGACCCTCACCAAAAACTATCCTTCCCCTTAGCCTGACGGCTATGGTGATAACACCAACAACTCCTCAACCCTACTTACCATCCTTCACTACCCTTCCCCCTCTTCCTGCCAGATAGCTATCGCCAGGCGGATCTGCGCGTAGTCATACCTTTCTTCCAGGTGCTCGAATAGCGGCGTTACCGGGTCGCCGGGCTGGTAGTTGATGGCCCGCACGCCGTCCATGATGCTCAGGTACGCCTTGTCCGTAATCAGGTCGCGTAGCTTTACCCCGTGCCCCTCGTCCCGTAGCTTAATGAGGTGAGCGGCGATGGTGGAGGCACTGAGGCCGCGCTGCTGGGCCATATCGTCAAGGGTATAGCCGTCTTTGTACAGTTCCAGCGTCTGGAGGTAGGTCATGCCCTTTACCACGCGGGTACCGGGTTTGGTATGTTCTTTGGCAAAGGCTACGATTTCGTTGATGAACACGTCGCCGTAGCGGCGGTACTTCTCGGCACCTACTCCGGCCACGGCTTTCATCTGTGCTTCCGAAATGGGCTTTTTCTGCGCCATCTCCGATAGGGTCGCATCGCTGAAAATAACGTAGGGTGGTACGGCCAGCGCATCGGCCATCTGCTTCCGGAGCAGGCGCAGCCGCTCAAACAGCGCGTCGCGGATAATCTCCTGCTTGGGCTTCTCCTTCGGTACCAGCTCTTCCTCTTTGGCTTTGCGCTCCGCTAGCGGGATAAACTTCACCAGCTCGGGCTTGTGCTCGCCTTTGAGTACCTGCCAGCTAAGCGGATTCAGCTTGAATACGTGACCTTCGTCGTAAGCGATGTCCATCACGCCCAGGTTGAGGAGTTGACCGAGGTACTCGGCCCATTCTTCGCCCCGCAGGTCGTGACCAACGCCGAAGGTAGGTAGCTTGTCGTAACCGTGGTGCAGGACGTTGCGGTTGCGGCTGCCGCGCATGATATCGATGAGCATACCCATAGCTACGTTTTCTTTGGTACGGGCAATGGCCGAAAGTGCTTTCTGGGCAATGGTAGTACCGTCAAAACGGGTACGCGGATTTTGGCAGACATCGCAGTTGCCGCAGTCTTCCAGGATAGACTCGTTGAAGTAGCTAAGCAGAATACGACGGCGGCAGATATCGGCCTCGGCGTACTGCTTCATGCGGTTGAGTTTGGCCTGCATCAGCTCCTTCTGCTCCTCCGATTGACCGGAGTTCAGGATCATATCCTGCCGGGTGATGATATCCTGGTAGCTGTAAAAAAGCACCGTTTCGGCAGGAGCGCCATCCCGGCCGGCCCGGCCTATTTCCTGATAAAAGCTCTCTACGTTGGAGGGCAGGTTGTAATGAATAACCCAGCGGACGTTAGACTTGTCAATCCCCATCCCGAAGGCGATGGTCGCAACAATAATCTGGATATCGTCCCGCAGGAATTTCTCCTGCACATCGGAGCGCTGGTTGGAGGTGAGGCCGGCGTGGTAGCATTCGGCCTTAAAGCCCGCGTTCTGCAACCCGGCGGCTACAGTTTCGGTAGCTTTGCGGCTGAGGCAGTAGATGATACCCGGCTGGTTGGGGTGCTTCAGGAGGAAGGCCTGAATCTGCTGAATTCGCTTACGTCCGGGAAGCACCGTCAGGCTCAGGTTAGGCCGGTCAAAGCTGGACACGAAGGTTTTGGCTTTTTCGGTACCTATCTGCTTTAAGATATCGCGCCGGGTGACGCGGTCGGCGGTGGCGGTCAGCGCTACTACGGGTACTTCGGGAAAGCGTTGTTTCAGGACGGTGAGCTGGCGGTACTCGGGCCGGAAGTCGTGCCCCCACGACGAGATACAGTGCGACTCGTCAATGGCAAACAGCTTTACATTCCATTCCCGTAAAGCATCAAAGGTATTGCCCGAGAACAAGCGCTCGGGGGCTATATAAAGTAGTTTCAATTCGCCCAGCTTGGCCTGCCACAAGACCGAGTCCTGCTCGCTGCCGGAGAGGGACGAGTTGAGGTAGGCCGCACTGACGCCGTTGCTGCGCAGCGCCTCTACCTGGTCTTTCATGAGGGCAATAAGGGGCGAAATCACCACCGTCAGCCCGTCACAGAGCAGGGCCGGAATTTGGTAACAGATGGATTTACCACCACCCGTAGGCATGAGCACCAGGCAGTCCTGGCCGGATAGTACGGTATCTATGATTTCTGCTTGCTGGGGACGGAAAGAGTCGTATCCGAAGTATTGTTTAAGCGCTTGTTCTTTGGTAAGGGACATGGTAACGGTCAAAAGTACTAACAACACAAACCAGGGCGGGGGTAGTTAAATTCCCGCTTTCTTCGGTAATTTACCCCCTAATCCAAGGCCCCTAAATTACGAAAAAATTGGCTACTATTTACCTACTTCTTGGCGCTAACCTGGGCGACCGGCTGAGTACTATGCAGCGGGCCGCGACCCTCGTCGGCGAGCGCGTTGGGGCGGTTACGAAGGGGTCGTCGGTATACCAAACGGCACCCTGGGGCGTGGAAGAGCAGCCGGCTTTTCTGAATCAGGCGCTGGCCGTAGAGACGGCGCTGGCTCCCGAAGAAGTACTGCGTCACCTGCTGGATATCGAGTACGAGCTGGGGCGCGTCCGGTACGAGCGCTGGGGCGCCCGCGATATAGATATTGATATGCTGTACTACAGCGACCTGGTGATGGATACCGCCCGCCTGACCCTGCCGCACCCACGCCTGCACGAGCGCCGTTTCGCCCTGGTACCTTTGGCCGAAATAGCCCCTGACTTTGTGCATCCGGTACTGGGGGTGGATAATGCTACCTTGTTAAAGCAGTGCCCGGATGAGGGGGAGGTAGGATTATTTAGTGAATGAGTGAATGAGTTTATAGGTTCATAAGTTCAAAAACTCTGCGTACCTCTGCGTTTAAAAAACTTTTGCTCTACCCTACCACCTTCTCCCGCAGCATCTCCACGATTTTATCCAGTCGGCGCTGGCGGGTTTCTTCGCGCTTTGCTCCGGTAATCAACTGGATGTACTCCTTGCGTTGGGTGTAGGTCAACTTGTCAAATGCCTCTATGAGGTCGTGTTGGACCAGGTGCTGCCGGAGTAGGTCGGGTACCTCGAGCGTGCGGCTGGCGGGAGCAATGGCTACGCCGTCGCGGTTGAGCTGGGCGGCTTCTTTGAGGTAGTCGATGAGTTGGGCTTCGTTGATTTCGCTGATGTCGCGGTACTGAATCATGCGCATTTTTTCATTGTCCAGGCCGTGGGTGAACAGGCCGTGGCGGTCCGACATGGCAGCTCCTTTGTAGAAGTTCATGGAGGTGTGGCCTTTGAAAGCCCAGAGTCCGCATACCATGCCGTTGAGGTGGAAATTAGGTCCCCATTTCCAGTCCTCTTTGATGTCGGGGATCGTCTCGTGAATCAGCTGGCGAATACGGCTCAGAATGGCCTGGGCGAAGGGAGCGGCTTCAGCAATATAGGCGTCAATGCGTTGAGGAGCCTCGGGACGAATGGTAGCCATGGCAGATTTGGATTAGTGTACAAAAGCGGATAGCTTGTAGCCTTAAATGTAAATAAATACTATTTCAAAAGTTTCACCAAATCTACCTATACCCAATCTATGAACCCTATTCGTTGGGGCATACTGGCCCCCGGCCACATCGCCCATAAATTTGCGCAGGACCTTGTAAAAACACCCAATGCCCGCCTTACGGCCGTAGGCTCACGTAGTCTGGAACGAGCGGAGGAGTTTGCCAAAGAGTACGGCGCTCCCTACGCCTACGGCAGCTACGAAGAGCTACTCACCTGCCCGGAGCTGGATATTGTCTACATTGCTTCGCCCCACATTGGTCATTACGAACATACCATGCTATGCCTCAATGCAGGCGTGGCGGTCCTGTGCGAAAAGCCCTTTGCCATGAACCGCCGCCAGGTGGAGGAGATGGTCCGGACGGCGCGGGAGAAAAAGGTATTTCTGATGGAAGCCCTATGGAGTCGCTTCATGCCTACTATCCTTAAAACGCGGGAGCTAATCGAGCAGGGCGTTATCGGCAAGGTTTTGGGGGTAAAGGCAGATTTTGGTTTCAAAGGTCCTTATGATGTAACGAATCGTTTGTTCAGCCCGGCGCTGGGAGGCGGAGCCCTGCTGGATATTGGTATCTATCCGGTATTCTGGTCGTACCTGCACCTGGGCATGCCTACTACGCTGAAAGCCTCGGCTATATTCAGCGAAACGGGTGTGGACGCTTCCAATGGTATGGTGATGACCTACTGGGAGAACCAATTCGCCTTTCTTGACTCCACTTTTATGGCCAAGACTTCCTGTGAAGGTTGGGTATACGGCGAGAAAGGGAATATCAAGGTACATGGCCGCTGGCATGAGAGCCAGGGAATGACGCTAGAGCTATACGGGGAAGGTCGCGAGATGGAGACTCAGGAATTTAACTTCGAGCGCGATACCTGGGGTTACGGGTACGAAATAGAGGCCGTGGGCCGGTGCCTGTCCCAGGGACTGACCGAATGCCCCGACTGGTCACTGGACCACAGCCTGGACCTTATCCAGCTACTCGACAGCATTCGTAGCGAAATAGGGCTCCGCTACGAAGCTTTCGATGCGTAGGACTTAGTACCGTCCTAAATTTTGTTTCATGTACACCTCCATGAGGCGTTTGAGAAAGCCTTCCTTATCAATGGAGACACCAACCTCTCCGTTAGGCGTTTTGCTTTCGTCCATGCGGGTGTACCCTTCGTTATCTACGATCACGTGCATGGGTTTGGTCTTGAACAGGTCCGGCCATAGTACCATCCCTACCGCCACGGCATCGAATAGGGTCGGGTCGTTGTTATAGTTCCAGAGGCTATGCAGGCCCAGAATGCCGTTGGTGAGCGGGCTTTGGCGGTAGAGCATCTTCTCGCGGTAGGCCTTATCGGCCTTCACAAAGGTAGTAATGTCCAGTCCGGCGTAGATGATATTGATGCCGCTGTTATTCACAAAGGTTTTAGCGGATTCGACGTCGGCCACTACGTTCCATTCCTTGTTGATGGTGGGGCTATAGTTGTAGCCAATGTAGAAAGAGCCAAACATAGCGTACACCTTCTTCGCCATTTTCAGCGCCTGCGGGTCTTTCTTGATTACATCGGCCATGTTGGTTACGGGACCAACCGATATAACTACTACCTCGTTGGGGTACTTCCGGATTTGTTCAATGATAAAATCAGCGGCGGGTTTTTGAATGGGCTTTACTTTGTTAAAACCCTTGGCCCAGTAATACTGGGGTGCATACCAGTTGGCGCGCTCGCTGGTGCTGCTGGTATTGCGGCCCACGGCTACGGGTATCTTTTCCAGACCTAATTCATAGAGCATCTTACAGGCCAGTTCGGCGCGGTCATCGGTGCGGCCGTAGGTAGTGGTAATGCCCAATACGTCGAACTGGTCGTTGGCTACTACCAGCGCCAGCGCGAAGGCATCGTCAATATCGTCGCCCAGGTCGCAGTCGAAAATTACTTTTTGTTTGGTTTGGGCAAAGGAAGGAGCTACCATGAGTCCTAAGAAAAAAGCGAGTACAGCTATACGCAGCATGAATAAGAGATTTAATTAGTACTTTACGTGATAAAAAAAGGTACATCCTGGTACCTCTTCATGCCAAAGAGCAATAGGTACTCTATTTACCCGGTTAGCTGCCCCTTCCCCGCCTTTTTTTCTACCTTTGTACTTTATTTAATCAACCTGTTATTCAAAACTGTCGGTTCGCATGAATCCTACTGACCGCTACCTGCAACGAGGTGTTTCCGCTACCAAAGAAGATGTACACAAGGCTATCGCCAATATCGATAAAGGTATTTTCCCCAAAGCCTTCTGTAAAATAGTACCCGATACCCTGGCCGGTGACCCCGACTACTGTACCATCATGCACGCCGACGGAGCCGGTACCAAAACCTCCCTGGCGTACCTCTACTGGAAAGAAACCGGCGACTTGTCCGTCTGGAAGGGTATCGCGCAGGATGCGGTGGTGATGAATACGGATGATTTGCTCTGCGTGGGGGCGACAGGGCCGATGCTGCTGTCCTCTACCATTGACCGAAACAAGAATAAAATACCCGGTGAAGTAATAGCTGAAATCATCAATGGTACCGAAGAGGTATTGGCGATGCTCCGCAGCCACGGCGTGGAGATATACAGTACCGGTGGCGAAACCGCCGACGTGGGTGACCTGGTACGTACCGTTACCGTCAACAGTACCGTTATTGCCCGCATGAAACGCGCCGAGGTAGTAGACAACGCCAACATACAGGCCGGTGACGTGATCGTAGGGCTGGCCTCGTACGGGCAGGCTACCTACGAGAGTACTTACAATGGCGGTATGGGCAGCAACGGCCTGACCTCGGCCCGCCACGATGTACTGGGCAAGTACCTGGCTAGCGCCTATCCCGAAAGCTTCGACCCGGAGGTGAATCAGGAGCTCATATACAGCGGCTCCCGCAAACTTACTGATCCATTAGAAGGTACTCCCCTCAACGTAGGGCAGTTGGTTCTATCGCCGACCCGTACCTACGCGCCCGTTGCCAAAGCCCTGCTCGATGAGCTGCGCCCGCAGATACACGGTATGGTACACTGCAGCGGCGGCGCTCAGACCAAGGTACTTCACTTCATTGATAACCTGCACGTCATCAAAGATAACCTCCTGCCCATACCCCCGCTGTTCCGGCTTATCCAGGCCGAGAGTGGTACCAGCTGGCAGGAAATGTACAAGGTATTCAACATGGGCCACCGCCTGGAAGTATACCTGCCCGAGCAATACGCTCAGCGCGTAATGGAGCTGTCGCAGTCATTCGGTATTGAGGCGCAGGTAATAGGTAGGGTAGAAGCCGCGGCGCAGAAGCAGGTGACGATCTGGAGTGAGGTGGGGGAGTTTGTGTATTAACTTAATCATTACTCTTTTTCTTCAACGCTTACCGACGAACTGGTCCAGAAAAGCCTTGGCAAAAGCCGAGGCTCGCAGGTCCTTCTGCAGGCGGGGATTGGTCCTGAATGGGTCGAATTTGGCGTAGAAGGGGCGGCTCAGGTCCTGCGAGTTAGCCAGGATAATCAAGGTTAAGTCTTTTTCGGGAATTTTCACCAGCAGGGATGAATTCCCCTGCCACCAGCCGGTATGCCACATCATTTTGATGCCTTTATACGATTGTATAAACCAGCCGTACCCATACGGTAAAGCTTTGTTTTTGGGAGAACGGAAAGGGGTAAATACCTGCTCCCAGGTAGCTGGCTGCAACCACTGCTGCTCGTCAATAGCGACCGAGTACGCAGCCAGATCGCTGACGCACGACATCAAACCCGCCGCCGGGCCGAAGTGCGGTGGGTACGTGATGGGTACCAGCTGCCCTTTCTGAAGGTCGTAGGGCTTGGCTACCAGCTGGCGGTACTGGTCACGGTTGTAGCCCGTGAGGGCAAAATTGGTAGTATCGTCCACGTTGGGGGCGGTGTGGGTAAGGTGAAGTGGCTGGATGATGGTACTTACTACCGATTCACCAAAGGAAACGCCGCTCTCTTTTTCAATGGGTACGCCCAGTTGATTGTAGTAGTCGCCGTTGTAGCCAAAGCTGTACCCGGGTTTGAAGCCATTAAAGGTGTTGCCCTGAGCCGTGTGGGTGAGCAAGTGCTTGAGCTTGATACGGTCATCATTTCCCCAGCGGGCTCCCAGCTGAATACCGTAGGTAGTTACCGCTTCATCCAGACTAATTTTACCCGCCTCCACCAGCTGCATCAGAATAACCGACGCAAAAGTTTTGCGTGACCGAAGCCAGATGATAGACGGTGTGTTCGGTGGGCGGAATCTTGTTTTCCCGATCCGCGTAGCCCAGGCCCAGGTACCATACGAGTTGTTTTCCGTGCACAATCCCAACCGACAGCGAAGGTACCTGGTAGCGCTGGCGCAGGGTTTCCAGCTTTTGGGCAAAGCCAGTGGTGTCGGCCAGGGTAGGAGAGGAACGTTGGGCCAATGTGGTCAGCGCAAGGAGCAGCAGCGGGAGGAGGGCAAAGATTTTCATGAATAGTAATTTTGGACCAAACTACTAATTCTTTCCCAATCCGGCCCCTCCGATTGACGGTTTCCTACTCAACCCCCATTTTCAGACCACTACCTGCGTTGTTAAACTGCAGCTTGGCATTAAGACGGTACTCAATTGACTGAGCCTCGGCAGTTCCCATAACCGAAACCGTGTGCCCCTCGTCCAGTATAACTTCGTCACCAAGAATAGGAGTACGACCAATATCCCAGGTTCCTGCTTCTTGCCAGTTCCCGGTTTTTATACTGATGATGGTACCGTTCAGCAGGCCATTATACTCGTAGGCTCCCATGTCTACGGTGCCGTTCAGGATTCGCTGGTAACCCGCCAGATCCGAAGCCACTTCCGTGGGCAGGTGATCGTTCTGCCCGGTGTTTACGGCGGGGGAGGAGCGCTGGAGACGCAGTCCATCGTCTGCCGTACCCCACTTCCCGTCCGGTCCCGCCGGGTTTCCAGAAGCAGTAAACATAGGATCGCTCCCCGTCGGTGCGCATCTATCGCAGGTGGTGGATTGGAGGAGGCTATTCTGGAAGGTAATTGAAGTGGCTTCACCATCGGGCCGTACATCACAGGCTACGCTGGTGCTATCTCCATTAATTCCCCCAAACTTGTTGGAACGGAATAGGGTGTTACTAATCGTCAGGGGTGTATTAAGTACGTTAATGGCACCTCCTTTGTAGTCTACACTGGCTACCCGGTTTTTAAAGAAAGTGCTATTCACTACAACCGCCGTGTCTGCCGTATCAAACATCAGGGCTCCACCAGTTAGTGTTGACGTATTCTGAGCAAAGACAACATTGGCTAACGTACCGGAACCTGCCTTTATGTAGACACCCGCCCCCTGCTCACTGGCATCATTTCGGTCAAACACACAGTGAATACCCTGGAAACTCGTGTTATCTACGTACACTCCGGCACCTTTTAGAGCCGTATTCCCGGTTACTATACTATTGGCAAGCACCAGCGTGTCCATCTGGTTATTCAGTCCATAAATGCCCGCCCCCGGCTGGGTACTGTTGTACCCGTTCTGAATAGTAAATCCATCAATTACCGTTGGCTTCCCGCCCGCAGAGAGGTTACTCACCGTTACCACGTGCAGACTATTATCGGTCTGGATGGCGCTGTTTCCAATATTGCCGTCCAGTATTACCTGATTCTGATTAAGTGCACGGTCCCCACCACCGTTAGGATACCCACCCAGAAGAGCAAATCCAGCTCTTGGAATGACAAACGAAGCCTGTCGGTCGGTGCCGGATTGGGTACCGGTGGGGTAGTAGGTACCTTTGGCCACCAGTATGCTGTCGTAGGCGGCACAGGTGCCGGCCCTGGATAGTGCCTCCGCCAGGGTGCGGAAAGCGGTAGCCCAGGACTCTCCGACGCCGCTGACCGTACGGCTGCTGTCTACGTAGAGTATCCTTCGACCGGCGGCTATGGCTAGCTCGCAGGCGGTGGGGTATGAGCTTTCGTAGGCTCCCATGTCCAGGGTACTGTTGTGAATACGGGCAGCGCCGGTCAGGTCCTGGGTTACGGTGGCGGGGAGAGCCGCGTTGCTCGCGGTGTTGATAGCCGGTGAGTTTTCGCCCAGACGGAGGCCGTCGTCGGAGGTACCCCATATACCGTCGTCGCCCTGAGGAGTATCGGCTCCTACAAATTGAGGGTTCTGGTGACTATTACCGGTACCCGTGTATCCCTGCTTCACCAACGAGTAAGTGACCGTAGTCGCCGCAGAAGCATTGTTGACGATGGGGAGCCCAAAGGAGTCCAGGTCATTACTACCCCACAGAATAGAGTTGATGATAGTAGGCTGGGCGCTGGCTCCGTTATTGTAGATGGCCCCGTTATTCAGGGAGTAGTTATTGTAAAACGTACTATTAATGATGCTGGGCGAGACGCCTTCGTTATACATCGCTCCTCCCCGGATGCTGCTATTTTTGAAGAAAACAGAGGAAAGCACCGTAGGGGATGAGTTGTTAGCGTTGAATAGTCCGCCGCCGCCGTACGAAGTGCCCGTAGTATGGTTGTTTTCAAAGATACAGTGTACGAAGCGGGACGAGCTGGATATGTTACAGAGTATGGCCCCACCCCCGCCACTGGCGGAGTTATCGGTAAAGGTACAGGAGCGGAAGGTAGTTTTAGGGCCATTGAGTACACTACGCAGGTACACAGCTCCGCCGTAGCTATTCTCCAGTACCTGCCCACTGTAGGTACGGGTACCTGAGCCATTGGCATAACCGTTGAGGAAGGTGAAGCCATCCACCACAATACTATCGGCGTCGCTGGCAATACCGGCAATGGCCATGATGTGGTAGGAGTTGTCGTCACGTCCGCCTGCGGCTCCAATGTCCCCGTTGAGGTAGGTCAGGTGGGTACGGTGGTTGCGGGTACCTCCTCCGGCCGGGTACCCGCCGTAGAGCCTGATCCCCCCTCGCAGGATGGTGAAAGAGCTGTCGCGGAGGGTACTTGGTTGGGAGCCAGTAGGGTAGTATTGTCCCTCGGCCACGTGAATACTGGTGACGCTGGTACAGTTGTTAGCTACCTGCAGCGCTTCGGCCAGGGTACTGAAGGCGGTAGTCCAGCTCTCGCCCAGGCCGGGAGTAGCCACCGTGGCATCCACGTACAGGGAGGTCAGTCCCAGGCAGCCCACCTGCTCGTAGGCTCCCTGGTCCACGGTGTTTTGCTGCTTACGCGTCTGGCCGGCCAGATCTTTGGTCAGGTAACCGGGAAGTAGCGTGTTGGTACCGGCGTTGATAGCGGTGCTGGTCTTCTGCAGGCGCAGGCCATCGTCCGTAGTCATCCAGAGGCCGTCTGCTCCCGCACCCAACGCCATATTGACAAACTGGGGATCGGTACCGTGGATGTTGCTGTTGGAATTGACAACACTTGAGGCTCCTACGGTACGGATACCCGGCTCGGCAAAGGAAGCGGTGTTACCCCATATGAGGGAGTTTTGGAACCGCTGTGTCATAGTACTCGTGGAGCCGCTAATCTGCTGGCTATCCATAAAGCCTCCGAAACGGGCACTGTTAGAGGCTCCGGTTACCTGGGTCAGCCGGTACTCGAGGGCTCCGCTGCTGTTACTCTGGTTATAGATAGCTCCTCCCGAGCTACCTCCGGTGGTAGGGGTGGAGTTACTGTATAGTACACACAGAACCAGGTCCATCACAATCCCGCTTCCCACCGTATGGATGTTGGCAATGGCTCCGCCGTTGAGGGCGTAGTTGTTGCGCAGTACGCCATTGCGAAGCGTCAGAATGCCACCGTCGTTGAAGATACCGCCCCCCCGGTTCATGGTGAAGTTGGTAGCATGGTCGGCGTATCCTTCTTCGATAATCAAGCCATCAAGCTGGGTATTGGTACCCCGCAGGTACACAACGTGGTAGGCATTGTCCGTTTTAACACCCTTAGTACCCAGGTCACCACTGAGAATGGTAGGATTAGCCGGGATGTTACGCTCGTCCAGACGCGACTCGGTACCCGCAAAACCGCCGAACAGCCGGGTGTACCCACAAGGCTTGAAAGTAAACTGGCGGGATAGCGAAGCGGTAGATTCATAGTTGACGGTTTTGGTGGGGTAGTAGGTACCTTTCTTAATCCAGATGTCCTTGGTATAGGTGGACTGGCAGGCTTCGTCCAAAGCAGCCTGTAGGGTACTGTAGGCCCTGGCCCAGGAAGTACCATCCCCACCCGCCGGAGCATCGGCTGCCACGTAAATCATCGGCCGGATTTCATAAGCACCAATATCTATGGTATCCTGAGCTACGCGGTCCAGGCTGGAGAGGTCTACCGAGGTAGTGTTGGCACTGGAGAGTCCGCTGTTGCGCAGGGGCGAGTTGCCGGGTACCACCAGGTCCATGAAGGTCTGGTACAGCGGGTCTTTGTCGAGGTTATTCCCCGCGTTGGTACCCAGGGAGCTATTCCAGCCTGTGGGGGCACCGCTACCCTGAATCAGGGAGTAGCGGATGTAAATGTCCGACGATTCGTTTTGGATTTCCTGCGTGCCTGATGTACCGGCCAGGTCACCCCATAGCGACGTATTTTCAATTTTTACGTTACTGGTCGAGCTACTTAGCGCCCCTCCCTGGCTGGTAGCCGAGTTGAGGCTAAGGGAGCCATTGGTAAGCGTAAGAGAGGTGGTAGTTATGTGCAGGGCCCCTCCGTTCTGACCGGCCGTATTGCTCAACAGAGCACAGTTGACCATAGTCACCATACAATTCAGCTTATTGGCTCCCACACTATATAGGGCACCGCCCGACTGACTGGCCGTATTGGCTTTGAACAGACAGTTCTCAAACAATAAGTCGCCTCCAATGCCTGCTGTACGGTAGGCTACCGCCGCTCCCGTACTGGCCTTGTTGTTCTTAAAGCTACACTTACGGAAAGTAATGGCTTTCCGGCTTGCATCGGATAATTCACTGGCGTACACTCCCCCGCCTTCGGTATGTCCGGAGCCGTTGGCATTACCCTGTTCAATCGTAAACCCTTCAATAAGTACCCCCCGGCTGGTGGCCGGTATGGTCAGTACGTGGTAGCTGTTGTCGTGGTCGTTGATGGTATTGATATTCCCGGACAGGATGGTCGGGTGCATCAGGTGGTTGCGGGCGGCGAAGTCAGTGCCCCCGACCGGAAAGCCGCCGTAGAGCAGGGTACCCCGGCGAAGCACAAAGCTGGCGTTGCGGTCGTTGAGGGTGTAGCCCGTGCCCCGGTCGGGGTAGTAGGTACCGGTGGCTACGTATATGGTCTTGTTGGAACAGCCGTAGTTGAGGGCATCCTGCAGGTGAGTAAAGGCGTTGGCCCAGGAGGTACCGGTATTGGTGCCGGTGGCCTTGCTGTCTACGTACACTACGGCATTGGACAGGTCTTTGACCAGAAACCGTTCCTGATAGGTATGGCTGTTGCCGTTTTTGTCCGTAACCGTAAGAGGTACTACCACCTCCTGGCCCGACTGGGAGCAGTCGAAGGTGGTGGCGGGCCAGCTATAGGTTACTTCGCCACAAGGGTCCAGGTATACGGGGAAGTGCCCCTTTTCCAGCGTGACCGTACTGGTCGTGATATCAATGATCCGGGGAGTAGTAGAGACGGATTCCCGGTAGGGAGGCAGGTTATCAGCCACGGTAATAGTACAGGCAGCCAAAGCTTTGTTACCGGCAGCATCAGCCACGGTAAGGATAACCCGGTAGGTACCCAGGTCGCTGCAGGTAAAGGTACTCTTGCTGAGAGCGTAGGACTTAACCAGGTCGTTGTCGGTACTGCCGTTGTCTACCTGCCTGGCGTCCACTGTGAGGGTACCGGATGCGGGCAGGTACACCGTCATGTCTTTGGCCTGGGCTACGGGTGGAATGTCGTCGGCAATGGTCCGGAACTCAAACCAGCCATTGGATGACTCCTGCGCTCTGCCGCCTTTGATGTAAGACGCATCATAGCCACAAAAACTCTGCCCGCCCCAGGCTGATGAGGTACTTGTGCCATGTCTTCCATAAGATGTAGTGCCTGTACCACCTCCACCGGCTCCTGCCGATTTACCACCCGAAGTGGTAGCCGAGCCAGCACCTCCTCCCGAGTATCCACTCCCTCCTTTTGCACCCGGGTAAAAAATTCCAAGACCTGAACAAAAGTTAATAATGCCACCTGTTACATAGGGATTATGTACCCTTGTATAAGGAATTCCCCCCTGCTGGCCAACCTGAGGTGTTTGATAGGGATCCCCAAAGGTGAATATTTCAGAGCCTTTGGAAGCTGCTTTTTCTATATCACTTAAAATTGTACCTCCGTCGGATCTAACTGATGAGCCTGAATACACAAAAACATTTGCCTCAGAACATACTTCTGAGTTCATCTGAGTATTACTCTGAAATGTTTCACTAAGGTAGTCATGTCCCCCTTTGCCGTGGTGGGCCAGCAACGCCTGAGCGTATCCACCTCCACCACCTGCCGCAATGGCAATGACTTTACTGGATGGGTTAGTGGTAAGTAAATAGTCCCACATAGTAGGATTATCCACCGCCCAGGCCATTCCCGTAGAGCCACCACCGCCCGCCGCTACCGGGATAGTAGTAGCCCCTCCTCCTCCCTTTTTTCCGTAGGTAACCAGGAATTTGGCATCGTATACATCCATAATGTTGAACTGCACTAGTGCTCCCTGTCCCCCGTACCCGACCATATCACCGAAAGCACCCTTAAAAACAGCCTTTCCGCCGTCGGCTCCGCGCAGACGGAACTCCACGCCCTTTACGCCATCGCCGCGTTTAGGAAAATAGAACATCTTGGTTTCTACCTTCTGGATATCATCGGGCGCTAAGGCCGAAAACCGCACCCACTGGCCATTGGAGTTAAGGAGGCGGGTGGTTAGGTCGTTATTAATGGTGATGGTACTGCTTTGGGAAAAAAGCTGATGGGAAAACAGCATCCCAAAGATTAAGTAGGAAACAAGACGGCTCCACCGGATAGAGCGGGGGAAGCTTTGCCCGAGAAAAGAAAAAAACTTATTCATCGTGTATAGGAAGGGAAATAAAAGGTAGTACTGGTTACAAGATTTTCAAGCTGTTCATCCACCGCCTCAATCTTTAGGGAAAAAAACCACCACACGCTATAGGCTAATAAAGCAAACAACAGCACGATCAGCAGGTACCCCAGCCAGGGCCTGTGCAGGTAGTACTTGTTGAAAGAAAAGTTCAAACTGGGCATGAGGTTACATTCAGGCGCTACGAAAGCCCAAACCTACCCGCAGTGGGTTATATTCCACTGAAAAAAGGCGTGACAAAAACGTGACAATTGAAAAACAGGCCGCTATACCTGTTCAATGAGGCTTTCGAGCTGGGTACCTGCCGAGAGCTGGAGCTTACGGCGGAGGCGGCTGCGGTGCTGTCGGATGGCCTCCGGCCCTACCCCCAGCGTGCCGGCCATTTCTTTGGTGTTCAGATTTAGTTTGGCGAGAGCCATATACCGGATATCAGCAGACGTCAGGTCGGGGTACTTGCTTTTTAAGCGGTGAAAAAAACCAGCGTGTACCTTCTCAAACAACTCCGTAAACCGGGCCCAGTCGTCGTCGGTCAGAAGGGTAGCTTTTTCCAGTTGCTGAAGCGACTGGTAGTCTACGGCTGCTCCACTTGTAATTTGGGATTTTAGCTCCTGTAGTTCCTGATGCATTCGCTCCATTTCCATGGTAGCCTGTCCAATGAGTTCATTCTTTTGGCGAATATGGTCCGTAAAGTCCTGTAGCTGACGGGTCGCGTTGGTCAGCTCAAGCTCGGCCAGCTGTTTCTGGGTCAGTAGCTGCTGTTGTCGGCTTTTATTTTTCAAGGCCTGCCGGTTAAATAACAGCAGAGCAATTACCATTCCTAATCCCACCATGCCCAACAGTACATTGCGAAGTGCCTCCTGTCTTTCTTTCTCGTTCTGGAGTAGTGCCTCCCGGAGCTGGTGGCGTTCGCTTTCTGCGGCCATTTCGGCCTTATGCTTCATGGTTATGTCGATGTCTTTCTTCCAGAGTTCTTTGGCGTTAGCTGCCGAATCAGCGTAAAGCAGGGCCAGGTCAGCCTGCCCCGCCTGCTGGTAACAGGTTACCAGCGCCGAGTAGGTTTCCTGCGAAAATTTTGGATTAGCCGTACGCAGTGCGGCCTGGTGAGCCTGCTGAGCGTAATGTATCGCCTTTTGCGATTGCTCGTTCTTTAAAGCAATAAGGGCAAGCCTGGCTCCGGTAACGGCCACATAATCCCAGACCTTCTCCTGGTCAGCCAGCTCCAGGCCCCGCGCCAGCAGTGGCTGCGCCTCTGCGTACCTCTCTTCGTCGTAATAGGTAACCCCTAATTCAGCAGTAAGGATACCAACCCAAACGTCGTTGTTGAATTCTTCCACGGGTAGTTGCCGGAGAGACCACTGAAAATGTTTGCGGGCCTCCTGATGCTTGTTCAGCTTCTGGTACGACTTCCCCAATAGGCAGGCGGTATAAATGTGAGTATTCTGAATCTTCGCCGGAGGCTGTTTTAGCAATATGCTTCCCAGTGCAATGGCTTTCTCGTAATCGAAGAATTCGTAGTAAGCCCTCGCCAGAATATAGATTGAGTAGTTACGTTCGGGAAAGCTACTCTCTGTTTTATCCTGGATTAACTCGTAGGTTTTGAGGTAGTGAGTAAAGGCCAGATGGTAGTTGTGCAGGATATTGAAGTAGTATAGCCCCAGCATGAGGTGCAGCTTGGCAACTATCATTTCATCCGGCAGCTTGTTGGCCTGGTGAAGAAGAGCCGTTGCCTTTTTTAGAAAAGATTCATTATCGTAGCGGTTGGAGCGGTCAACGTTCAGGAGGGCGGTATGCAGGATAAGCAAGTCCCGCTCGTTTCCCTGTTGGCTTATAGATTTCTCCCATTCATGCCTTAGCCGCAGGGCCGTAGTTGTGTCGGTTTGCCAGGCCTTTCGGTACAGTTCTTCTATTTTCAGAATCCGACGGGGCGGGTCGAGCTGCAGGAGTTCGTGTGCAGTAACAGTCAATGGCGTGTTCTGTGCAACTACCAGGCTACCAGTGCCAAAAAGAAAAAGCAGTAAATTGAGGAAGGCCTTCATAGTATTTACCGCTGGCCACGGCTGGAATAGGGGGGCGGGCCGTGCAATGGGTACTCAAATATACTATCCGGAAAAATTAGGAAGAGGTACCGGGCCTTTATTTTTTTCTCTATTCTTTCCTGAAATAGCTAAAAACGGAGCAACAGTACTACCCGTCCGTATATACGCTTTACGATTAAGGTAGATTAGGAATAGCTTTTGAATCGCTTAACGTGCTAGTACAACCGGCAGCCTTGGCAGTCATTCTCTAATCAGGTAGCATGATAGATTTCGTGGAATTCCTGCTTTACATAGAAAAAAAAGCCCCATGCGAATCGTACAGCTCATCAATGCCCAGCACCAGCGCTGCGTCGCTGTAGTAGAAGAACCTCACCTGGTACTTATCAGGAATGCCTCCAGCGTGTACCAGCTCGCCCAGTCAGCTATTGAGCAGCAAGTACCTCTACAAAAGTTAATTGAGGGCAACCTGACTGACGAGCAATTCTCCTACGATGAGGTATACGAAGGCCAATCCGACTGGCAGCTCCTGCCCGCCATAGACCATCCTGACGACCCCCGTTTTTGTATGCTCTCGGGTACCGGCCTGACCCACAAGGCCAGCGCCGACAACCGGCAGAAAATGCACGATGCCGCTACGGCCGGTCAGGCTACCGATAGTATGAAGATATACCAGTGGGGCGTAGAAGGAGGCAAGCCCGATGCCGGGCAGATAGGCGTGCAGCCGGAGTGGTTTTACAAGGGCAATGGCAGTATGCTGCGGGCGCCCAACGAAGCGCTGCTGGTACCCAATTACGGCAACGACGGCGGCGAAGAGCCCGAACTGGCGGCTATATACATCAACGACCGGGACGGTACCCCCTACCGCGTCGGCTTCGCCACGGCCAACGAGTTCTCGGACCACGTCATGGAGAAGAAGAACTACCTGTATCTGGCCCCTTCCAAGATTCGTACCTGCGCCATCGGGCCCGAACTGGTGCTCACGGAGGCCGTGGAGGACATACAGGGTAGGGTAGCTGTAGAAAGGGCGGGGCAGACGCTTTGGGAGAAGGACATCCGGACCGGCGAAGCCAACATGGCTCACAGTCTCCAAAATCTCGAATACCACCACTTCAAGTACCCCAATCATCGCCTGCCCTTTGATGTACACGTCCACTTTCTGGGCGCCGACGCCTTCAGCTTCGGTGAGGGCATCCGGTTGCAGGACGGCGACCTCATGCAGGTACAATGGGAAGGCATGGGCCGGGCATTGAAGAATAGGTTGCGGATGGATACAACCAAAGAAACCTTACTTACCGTGCGGGTGCTTTAATAGGATAAAGCCAATGATTATACCAAATACCTTATCATAGTCAGGCACTTAGTGTAGTTACTGTGAACTTAGTGCGGATAATAAGAATAGTAAGCCCAAACCAATGGCAACGCCCAGCCAGGTACGTCTGTACCGACGGCCTTCCCGCTTTCGCTCTTCGCGGGTCATGTCCCGGTACAATTTCAAATTTCTATCCAGCGCCCGACCCAAAAAGTAGATTCCTGCTGCCAATATACCGGTACCCAACAGCAGTACCATCACAGCTCCTACGCCGTATCCTGAACAGGCCAGGTTACAGGCAATCGCGGCGGCGCCATAAGCTAATATTAATCCAAGAATGAATAGAAAAAAGTAACCAACGCGTGTGCCTCCCAGGCTCGAGCCACGGCGGGCCGAGGCCGGTACAGGAGCCCGTTCCTGACTGGGAGCGACGGCCGGAGCAGGCTTAGTCCAGTCATACATATATACGGAGCGGACTTCCTTACTACCCAGGCCTCCGGACGGATGAAAGGTACTTACCCGCTCGGCTCCTATGCCGCCCACTAGGATATAGGCTATAAAGTTGAGGCAGAAAAGGGCATAGATATACAACCGCTTATGGCGACGACTTTTAACAAAAGTCTGGGTAAAGTACCTGATAAAAAACACCAGACAGATCAGCAGGATAATGTTTACCTGAAGAAAGCCACCCGAACTAGCCTGAGGCCTGGAAAAATGGTCCCAGGCGCTGGCACCTAAGGCTGTACCAATAGCAGCATTGACCAGTTCAATACATATAATCAACAGCCGGGCAGGTACCGGGCGGCGGGCAGCCCAGCGGGTGAGGGGCGGTAGTGTGGTAGTGGACAAAGTACGGGAGGTTTATTTTTTTTTGAATATACTAATTTATTAGAAAAAGGCCTTTTCATGGTGTAATTTAAGATACCGGTAATCACTCAATAGGCAATATAACAGCCGTGGCTGGTGTATTGAAGTAGTCAAGGTATGAGTAGAATTTCGGATAATTTTCTTCATTTTAAATGAAAATACTACAAGTTCCTATGAAATCTATTTGTCTGCTTTTTGCCGCGTTCCTGTTTACACCGTACCTGTACGCTCAGAATTACGATGAGTCCAAAGTGGGCGACTATACCCTGCCCGACGTACTTACTGCCGCGAACGGAAAGAAAATTACCACGAAGAAAGAGTGGGAACAAACTCGTCGTCCGGAGGTACTTAACCTTTTTGAGGAGCATGTCTACGGTCAGTTTCCCAAAAAGTACGACCGGCTGGAGTACTCCGTCAAGAACGAGAACAAGCAGGCCATGAATGGTAAGGCTCACCTGAAGGAAGTGGAGATAACCGTGTATAATAATAACAAGCCCCTGCGCATTAATGTGGTACTATTTGTGCCAACGAATGCAAAGAAACCGGTACCGGCTTTTCTGCTGATCAACAACCGGAATAAACGCAATACCGCGCCCGCACGGGATACCCTGAGTGAATTCTGGCCCGCCGAAATGGTCATTGACGCCGGCTACGCGGTAGCTGCTTTTCACAATAGCGATGCCGCTCCTGACAACAAGAACACCTACCAGAACGGAGTACTTCAGCTCTATCCAGAACAGCTTCAGGCCGACAACGGCATGAAGGCCATCGGCGCATGGGCCTGGGGAGCCAGCCGGGTACTGGACTACTTCGAGAAAGACAAAGACATTGATGCAAAAAAAGTAGCTGTGGTCGGGCATTCGCGTGGCGGCAAGGCGGCATTGTGGGCGGCGGCGCAGGATCAGCGGTTTGCCATTTGTGCCTCCAACTGTTCCGGAAACACGGGGGCTTCTTTAGCGCGTAGAAACTTCGGCGAGAGCGTGGAACGAATCAATACCTCTTTCCCGCACTGGTTCACGACCAACTATAAAAAGTACAATGGGAACGAAGCCGCCCTTCCCGTAGACCAGCACATGCTGATCGCCCTCGTAGCCCCCCGACCTGTATACGTAACCAATGCTTCTAAGGATTTGTGGGCCGACCCAACGGGTACCTTCCTTGCTATAAAAGCAGCCGAACCTGTGTATACTCTTTTTGGGTCCAAGTCTAAACTGCCCGATAGTCCTCCTGCGGTGGATACCCCCTACGATAATCCTCCTTTAGGGTATCATAATCGGGTAGGGATTCATGATCTTACGGAATACGACTGGGCCAACTTCATTGATTTTGCTAATTTCCACTACAAGAAAAAGTAGCCGAGGTACCTACAAAATAAAACCTGGCGGAAGCTTTGTAGTTTGCTACAAAACTTCCGCCAGGTCGGGGTACTTTACTAAATTACTTCTTCTGCTGCGAGAGGAAGGTAATCAGGGAGGCAAATTCTTCATAAGAAAGCGAATTGGCCAGTCCGGCCGGCATCATAGAATGCTCCATTTCCTCCCGCTTCACCACATCCGAGGCCTTAAGGCGGTACACCTGACCGGTGATATCCCGCAGTACCAGCCGGTCGGCCGACTCTTCCGTCACAAAACCCATGTAGCTTTTATTACCCTTGGCCGTAATCATTACCGAGGCAAAGCCCTGTGAAATAGAGGCATTGGGTTTAAGAATAGACTCCGCAATCTGCTCCCGGTTCATGATAGAGCCAATCTGGCCCATGTAGGGGCCTTTCATAGTTTCACTTTTGGTGATACTGTGGCAGGCTACACAACCCTGGTTCGTGAACAGCTTCCGGCCCAGGGTGGGATCGCCCTGAATTTTATCCATGGCCAGCATCACGTCTTCAATGGACGATTCTCCCACCTGTCCTTTTTTAGTCTTTATTTTTTCCAGATCCACTTTTACCTCTTCTTTCGCGGCTACAACCGGCTCGTCGGTTCCCAGTTCCGGAATTTCCAGGCGCTGGCGACTATTGAGGTCCTTGAAAAATTGCTTGTCGGTGGCTGAGGCTACTTCTGCTACCAACAGATTTTTTATTGCCGGCGACGATTCCCACGTAATTCCTTTGTAGTAGGGGCCATGTGTGTCGGGGCGGGTACTCCACCACCACGAACCGTCGTAGGGAGCTTCCTGCTTGTAAAGCCGGGCCACCGTAGTTAGTATCTGCTTTTTCAGGTTATCGTCCTGAGCTACTTTATAGGCGTTGATCAGGCCATCAACGGCTTTGGGATCGTGCATGTACCGTAGGGCCCACAGCGCCAGCCTCGAGTTTTTGGTTCCAATAGCTTTTACACTTTCGTCTACGGCATTGAGGTTTACCAGGGCTTTTACCGCCAGGTGGGGAAGTACTATGGCCGAATTTGGCGTGGCGTGCGGGCCTTCGGTACCCATAGCCGGAGCCACAAAGGAAGCCGGAACGGAAGTAGTGAGCAAAGCCGGAATCGCTTCCTTGCGGCCCATGCGACCAAGACCAACAATGGCCGCCGCCTTAACCCGGTCCGAAGGATCATTAAGAGCTTTAAGAAAAGGCTCAACCGGCACGGACGAAGCGGTAGCTTTCCGGTCGGCGAGGGCTCGCAAGGCAAATTCACGCATGGCAGGCTCCTCCGTCAGTTTCACGAGGTTTGTCTGGCCGGTAGCTCCTGCCGCCTGGGCATAGGTAAACAGCCCCGCCACGCGTACGGCCAACGGCTGACTTTTATCCGTAGTTACTTTCCAGGCCACTTCCGACGCCTGTTTGGCCGGGCGGGTAAGCAACTCCTGCTGAGCCGCCAGGCGGGCCACACTACTACCCGATTTTAAGATAGAACCGAGCTGATTGACCGAAGCTTTTTTAAGATCGGGAAACGCCTGGTACTTCCAGTTTTTGGGCACCGCCCTTACCACAAAACCTTTGGACGGGTTACCCGAGTAGCCCGCACCGTCCCAGGCCGATAGGTACATGCGGCCGGAGGCGTCCATATCCACGTCGGTAATCTGGGCTAATTTTATAAATTCTTCTTCCTGCTGGGTAAAGCTGGGTCCGGTAGGCTGCACGCGGTGAATGTACAGCTGGCTGCGGCCCCAGTCGGCCATCAGAGGTACCTGATTGTATTTTTCCGGCCAGGTTGGGTCATCAATGAAAAGGGCACCCGTTCCCGAACCACCACCCAGGTCCACCATAGCCGGAATGATTTCTTCGGTAAAATGCTTGAAAAGTACCGGATAGCCATACTCACCCGACTGAATCTGGTGGCTGAACCGGATGTTCCAGCCGCCGCCATCGTTGGTGTTGCCCCGGGCAAACATATTCATGAAGGGGTCAATGGCCACATCATATATATTTCGCATACCATGGGTATATACTTCCATGTCGGTACCATCCGGCCGTACCCTAACCACGCCTCCCCCCAGCTGAGTAAGCTTCTTACCCGAGCGATCCACGGCATCGTGAAAACCAAAGTCTCCTACGGCAATGTAAATCCAGCCATCGATACCCATCCGGATGCCGTTGGTGGAGTGGTCGGTACCCCGGCTTTGCAGAAACTTGGGCGAACTGATATTTTGAATCAAAGGTTGGGAAGGTCCATCGGCTACGCCGTCCTGATTTTTATCCTCAAAAACCACCAGGTCCATACCCGACGCAATGCCGGTTTCGGGCGAGAAGGTAGTGTGCAGCACAAACAGTTGATCGCCTTTGGATATAATGCCGCGTGGGTTATCTACCGTGGCGTATACAGAATGCTTATCTACCTTCCCATCATTGTTGGAATCAACGAGTTTGACAATGCTTCCTTTGCCCGGTTTTTTACCAAGCGAGCCCATCATATCTACGCCTACGTACACTTCTCCGGTGGCGGCCACCGCCAGACAGGCCGGGCTGGGCGTGAGGTCGGAGCCGGTAAAATGGATTATGGTTAGTTCGGTCGGCCATTTGGCGGCGTTGGGCAGCGAGTCGGCTTTGGAAAAGACGGCTTGTTGGTTTGTGGTTTCATTGGTGGTAGGTCTTCCATTATTCAGGAGATAAATCAGGAAGGCAAATACCAGACTTAGAGAGATTTTCAACATACAGCAGGGATATTATGGCTTAATTAAAATTAGCTTTTAAAAGGACGAAACCCATAATGAATAAAAGCCAAATGTCGCTCAAAGCTACCGACCTACCGCCTATTTTGGGTATTTGTTATCATTAAAAATTCAGAACCGGGGCGCGGGAGAGCAACCAGGCTTCTTTACTGGTACTTATGGGCTATTGTACCCGAAGCAGGGTACTCTAGTACTTGCAGCCAGGTTTGCCCTGGCATAAGAAGAAGATAAAGTTGGATACTTCAGGGTTTAATAACCTGTACACTCTGATTGTAAGCCGCAAAAACACCTAGCCCACCCTTGACATTGGTATACACCAGGGCGGGTTCCGCAAAGGGATTATCCTCCCCTGCCTGCTGCACGCTGCGGTGAAACCGGTAGTAGTGGGAATCGGTATTCAAGAGCAAAAGGAAAGTTCCCTTGTTTTCGGGTCCGCGTTCGGGTTTGACGGGGCCGCCCGTTAACGAAGCCAGGTACTGCAAACCTTCTTTTGGTTTACGTCCCTGGGGAGAGGAAAACAGAGTACCGTCCAGATTAGTATCGTTTTGGAAAACGTTTCGGCTGCTGGTACCTACCCACCTAAAATAGGACCGTCCCAGCGTACGCGCTTCCTTAGTAGCTTGTGTGATGGTGTCTATTTTGACCACCGAGTATTCAAATAACTCAAAGGCTTTTACCCGATAGTAGTTTTCTTTTCCGGCCAGGTCATTCCACGTAAAACTCAAAATAAGGGAAGTATCGCGGCGGGAAAGGCCGGTGACCAGTGCCGTGTCGAGGGTATATTCTTTGATGGGTACCTGCTCCGGGGGAACGGTGCAACTGGCCTGCGCACTGCGTTTGCCGTCGGTAACGGTAAGAGAGTAGGTCGTGCCGGCCTTAATCGGAAACTGGCGGGCCGGTAGTGCATAAACCTGCTCCCGGGAGTTGTAGGGTAAAGTAGCACTCGAAACACCGTCACTAATCACTACGGTGGCGGTGGTAAAGCTGTCGATGTTACTGAGAATAGTGTCCCCATCTGCCACGACCAATGAGGTACCCGGCGAAAATGTGTATTCACCAAACAACGGAACCGTCTGGCTCACCTTAACCCGAATCACCGTATCCTGCGGCGATACAAAGGAAAAGACCGTCAGTTGCGACTCCATTCTGGGTAATTTGGACTCCGGTACTGTATTCACGAGCGTTTCGCAGGATGACAAACCCGTCAGTAGCAGGAAAACTACCGGACCATAGCTCATGAACAGCCTGGGCAGCCGAAGACGCGGCCTGGCGGCTTCTCCCGACGCCGGGAGCTTTTGGGTATATGTAAAATTCGCTTTCAAAACTGGTTTCATAACCTTCGCTGGTTATTGTCGGTTAGAGTACTTGCTTAAAACTTAAAGTTATAGCTAACAGAAGGTAGAAAAGGAAACAGCGAGTACCGCTTCAGTACCATCCTGGTTCTGGGTTTTCCCTGGGAATCTACCGTAGGTTCAGAATCCAGGTTGTAAAAAAACGGATTGCGGCGGTTGTACGCATTGTATATCCCAATCTCCCAGGTACGTTCGTGGCGTTTCATTTTTTTATGGAACTGTACGGCCAGGTCGAGGCGGTGGTAGGGTTCAGCCCGAAAACTGTTTTTGGGTCCGTGCTCGTTGACGACCACTCCAAACCAATTTAACTGGTTCTGGGGAGTGGTGGCATTGTCCTGGTAAGCATTGAATTGTGACATAGGTACCGTTAGGGCGTTTCCGGTACCGTACACCCAGGTACCCGACAGCGTAACGCGCTTGCTGATTTCATAAATGCCAACTACCGATATATCGTTACGGCGGTCGTAGCGGGGGTAGAAAATTTCGCCGAAATTTAGCTCCGGAAACTGCCACTTGGTCCAGGAAAGCGTGTACCCAACCCAGCCCGAAAACCGGCCGGTTTTTTTATGAATAAGAAATTCCGTTCCGTACGACCACCCGCGTCCGGCGGTTATGTTATCCTCCCAGCTAAGCTCGTTGGCGTTTTCTCCGGCCAGGCTCAGGAAAGAAGCCCCTTCCTTATAATTCAGGATGTTATCCATGTTTTTGTAGTACCCTTCCAGCGTCAGAGTCAGGGCGGGCTTCTCGAGGTCTTTGGCCAACCCTACCGCTACCTGTTGCGACTGCTGCGGCGCTACGCGGTCGGTGGTAGGTACCCATAGGTCGGTGGGTAGGCCCAGTCCGGTATTGGAAAGCAGATGCACATACTGATTCATCCGGGCGTAAGAAGCTTTCAGAGAAAAGTCCTGCGCCAGACGCAGGGCCGCCGAAAACCGGGGTTCGGGACGGATGTAATTCTTTGTTTCGGTCTTAAAAGAACTCAGCCGAAGACCGACGTTCATCTTCAGGGCATTGAAGGGCTGCCAGGTATCCTCCACATACAGGCCGCTCTCTACCGTGTTAACGGGATCTACGGAGCGCTCGATGGTCTGATTCACGAAAGAGCCTTTGAGGGCAATGGCCGAAGGCACAAATTGGTGGAAAGTCATCTGAGCGCCGAATTTGATGGCATGTCCCGAAGCCGGGTAGTAATCAAAGTCAGTCTTGATGCCGTAATCCCGAATGCGGGAATCGTAGCGTAAACTAAACTCGTCCGCCACGCTGCCATCTGCGTTTTTGTTTTTTATGTCGCTGTTAATACCAAAAACAAAATTACTGGCAATGACCGAGGTATTGGCAAAGAGCTTCTGGCCGAATAGGTGATTCCAACGAAGCGTAGCCGTAGTATTACCCCAGTTCAGGCCGTTCTGCGAGTCGGTATCGGGGCCCGCTTCGTTGACATAAAACCGGTCACGCCCGAAGTACCCGCTAAGGTACAGTTTATCATTTTGTCCCAGATCATAGTTGACTTTGGCGTTCAGGTCGTAGAAATAGTAGCCGGGCTTTACTTTGTTTTCTTCGTTTTTTTGCTGCGAAGCAATGAGCGGTGCGGCCAGTACATCAATGTAGGTACGCCGCCCCGACACCAGAAAAGAAGATTTTCCTTTGACCAGCGGTCCTTCCAGGGTCAGGCGCGACGATA
This sequence comes from Telluribacter sp., assembly GCF_035998675.1. Classification (NCBI taxonomy): domain Bacteria; kingdom Pseudomonadati; phylum Bacteroidota; class Cytophagia; order Cytophagales; family Spirosomataceae; genus Telluribacter; species Telluribacter sp. The sequence continues at coordinate 397,073 of NZ_DASYHI010000019.1, read as the reverse complement.
TCAGCCCAATGCCCCCCTCGCCGTGCAGCTTGTCCTTGCTGCCCTCCTTCATATTCATATCCAGTACCGACGACAACCGCCCCCCGTACCGGGCCGGAAAACCACCTTTAGTCAGTTCGACGCTCTTAAGCGCATCGCTGTTGAAAATAGAGAAGAAACCAAACAAATGATTGGCGTTATATACAACGGCGTCGTCGAGAATAATGAGGTTCTGGTCCGGACCGCCACCCCGCACGTACAGTCCGGTCTGGCCCTCGGTACCTTTCTGTACGCCCGGCATCAGCTGTAGTACTTTGAGTACGTCCTTTTCTCCGAAAAAGGCCGGAATTTTCTTGATTTGCTGAATTGGAATTTCAACCTGACTCATCTGGGCCGAGCGACTGATGTAATCATCCTGCCTGCGTGCCGATATTGTCACTTCTTCCAGCTGGTTGACACTGGTAAGCAGGACATTGAGTTGGATATTTTCGGTAAGGGACAGGTTTCGCACGGTCTTCTGGTATCCTACGTACGAATAGACCAGTTGAATACTATCCCGGGCGGGCAGGGTGAGCGAGTAAAAACCGTAGGTATTAGTGACTACCCCGTAGGCCGTGCCTGTTACGTAGACATTTACGCCCGGCAACTGCTCCTGGCTACCCATTTCTTTCACAAAACCACTGATAGTAACCATGTTTTGGGCTGCCCCCCACAGGGACAAGCACATAAGCAGGCACGTAAAACCTAGACGCATAATAAAGAGATTTTCTCCTGATGTACATGGGTAACGACCCACGCATGCCTTTGTTAGTTGTATTGACTAATAAATGAATAGAATTTACGGGAGAGTGAAGTACTAATAGTACCAATATAAAAACTTTATAGTGGCAGGAGTAGAAAGAAGATTTGTCAGCAACTCAACAAAAAAGCACTTACAGCTTTTGGCCGTAAGTGCTTTTTTTATAGTTCGTCGGGATGACAAGATTCGAACTTGCGACCCCTTGCACCCCATGCAAGTGCGCTACCGGGCTGCGCTACATCCCGAACTAATTGGGATTGCAAAAGTAAGGAGAAAAGTTACTTCTGTCAATGGTTTGAATAAAATAATGCCGCTATTGAGCTTTAGGGGGCTACTTGAAGATTTCTGCCGAAAATACATCATTTTATAAAAATTTATGACATAAATGGCTGTAAATTAATAGGTTATGTGCGATTTTAAAATAACATTTTGCTGCTAAGCAAATAATGTGCCTATTTGCAACTTATTTGCTTTTTATTCTAAGCATTTAAGTGGCTTCTACGGTAAACCTGTTTAATAAGGTGCGGTAGAACCCGCCTAAAAAGCTCAGAAACCATCCTGGCCATGCTACTTTAAGATTGCAGAAGCAATAGCATTTCTATTGCTTTTATACCACGCCCATTTCTTCAACAGAGCCTTTTTTTATCAGATGTAAACCTATAATGAGCTATTAGACAGCTTATTGTGTCCGAGGTCTGTATTTTGGTTATTTTTTAAATCCCAACAAATAGTACTAAAATTTACACCTCTGTTTGATTACGTTTTTTCTCCATGCGTTTGCTCCCATTCCTTCGTGGCCGGTTACTAAGGCCTGATCAAATTCCCGAAAAATGGCAAGGATATTGCTTTTTTCCTAACGGTCCCAATCACACACACTTCACATGACTTAAATACGACCACCATAAGATAACTTTTACACCATGCTTTTTACTGTTCTCTCTTTGAGGCCAGCGGTTACCGCGGCCTTGTTAGGAATGCTTTGCCTTTACTCAGGAAAAAGTTTGAGTAGTGGAACCCGAGAAGCTACCGGTAGCCTCAAGGATTTTTCTGCTGGACCTGCTGCGGTTGCTCAACCAGTTCCTCCCCAAAATCCGCCTCGTTTTCTGAGTCTATCCATCATGAACGTAAAAAATGATGATAGCTACCTACCCGTAATGGAGGAGGCGGCCAAGGCCGGGGTCAATTCTTTTTTGCTGAATGTAAACTGGGAGCGCATATACGGATCACGAGGAGAACAAGCTAACTGGAGTCAGATTGATAAGGAGGTAGCTCTGGCAGCCAGGCTAGGCTGTAAAGTAATGCTACGGATTTGGATAGCCCGCCACAACGATGGGTACGGAGGCTGGTGGCCGGAGTCATCCCGACCGGTCGGGAACGGAGGATTGAGACGCTCCATTCTGGGAGGTATTACTTTCTCCGATGAAAGTGCTATTCAGGAGAGTCTCGCTTTTGTTCAGGAGGTAGCGGAGCATTTTAAGGCACGGCAGCAGGCTGGTGAAATAGCCTTGATATCCATTGCCAATACCGAAGCATGCGAAATAGGCTATACCCTGGAAGGTTTTAGTCCTGAGCATGGAAAGGATATTCTACAGGTATACGATTATACCGATCATACTATCAGGGCCTTCAAAGACTGGATGAAGCGGAAGTACATATCTATTGATAATGTAAACAAAGCCTGGAATAGTGATTATAGCCGGTTTGAAGATGTATATCCCCCTCGTCCCAGAAACGAAGAGCTCTGGAATGCCTTTGCCTTTACAGCGGGAAGAGACTGGTACCTGTTTCGGCATCATGCCCTGAAAGGGTTCATGGACCGGGTGGTAGAAACGGTAAAAGGGGTAGACAACTCGTACAAATTTGTTCAGGACATGGGAAGCTGCTGGGATGGCTTGAGTGCCAACCGGGGGACTTTAGGCTTCAAGGATTTGTGTGCCAAGTCGGATGGCTTGAAAATTAACGATTTGAACGAATATCCGCACCGGTTTTCCATGGATCTGCTCCGGACCAATCTGCCGGGTAAAATGATTGGAAATGAGGTAGGAGGAATCCCCCCTAATAGCTACCCCAATGACTGGAAGAAACAAATAGACCAGAGCTTTGAGCATGGCGCAGACTGGGTTAATTTATTTGCTTTTGATGAACTTTGGCAACTATCCCCTGCCCTGGGAGTCATTACAGAAATGTCCCAAAAATGGCTTAATGTCCCTGTTCCTGCCATCTTTCCCGAGCAAACAGTTACCTATACGCTCTCAGAGGCAGTAAAGCAGGGAACGAACGGCGTTCGGGATCGGTGGAGAGCGGCTTATAATATTTCACAAAAACCGATTCGGGTAGTCCTGGAAGAAGACTGGCTGGGTGAGCTACCCGTTGTAAATAAGCCGCCTAAATTGGTGACCGCTATCCCGAACCAGCAGGGCTCGGTAGGAAAGTGGTTTCAGTACACCATACCCAAAGATAACTTTCAGGATGAGGATGGTATTATAACTGGGGTAGAAACGCAGGGTATGCCGGAGGGGATCTATCTCAACGGCTGGAATCTGGAAGGCAGGCCGCTCAAAACCGGAGACTTTACAGTAACTGCCCGAGTTAGCGATAACGCAGGGGCGATGGTTTCTACTACCTTTAAGGTTACGGTGGTTTCCTCAACCGACGCCAACCTTATCAGCCTTTATGCAGCGGGTAATTTTCTTACCCGCCGGTTCCTGCGCTATATTCAGGACGGGGATACACTCAGAGGTCCCGATGTACAGCAAACGGTCAACCTCATGGCTTCGCCCCGGACGGGCTCCATTGGAAGTTATTCATTTGCTTTATCTGGTCCCTATTCGGTAAGTAGTGTAGATAGCCGAACGCCTTATGGACTCTTTGGTGACAATGGAGGCGTTGCCCTGGTACCTGGTACATACACGTTTCTTATCAGGTCGTTTTCCAGTGCTGATATGCAGGGTACACTTATCAGTCAGCAGACAGTCCGGTTTGTGGTGGTAGAAGGACAAGATACGACCAATCAGCCTCCTTTCCTGTATAAGCAGCCTAAGGGACTGTTGGCGAAGGTGGGTGACCCCTTCGAGTACCGGCTTCCCGACAGTACCTATGTTGATCCCGATGGTACCATTGCTTCTATTAGTATGACGGGCCTTCCGGATGGACTTACCAGCACGGGTTCTCTTATTAAAGGTACTCCTTCCAGGAAAGGTGACTTTAACGTGCAGCTAAAAGCCACCGATGATCAGGGAGCTTCCTCGTCCACTCAGTTTGTATTCACCGTCACCGCCGATAATCAGCCTCCTGTCGTAAAGGCCTCAATTCCTGACCTGACGATCACTATTAATCAGCCTTTTGAGTATCGAATTCCGGATACTACGTTTGTAGATATGGATGGTACCATAGTGAGCTACGCCATACTGGGTACGCTGCCCGCGGGGCTTGTTGCCTCAGGCAGGTTGCTCTCGGGGGTACCTAAGGCCGCCGGGCAGTACCAACTGGCAGCAGTGGCCACCGATAATGGTAACGCTTCTGCGCAGGTTGCTTTTAAATTAATCGTAATAGACGCGACCAACGCCTCACCGGTACTTTCCAAAGCCCTGGTCAATTTGTCCACGAAAGTAGGCGAAGCTTTTGAATACCGGCTTCCGGACGCAACTTTTACCGACCCGGATGGTACCATTGCCTCCATCACCATGAATGCCCTGCCCGACGGCCTGGTATGGGATGGAACGCTCATAAAAGGGACTGCGCAAAGGAAAGGTACTTTTGAAGTACAGGTTACGGCGGTGGATAACAAAGGAGCTTCAATCGCCGCTAAATTTACCATTACCGTAACCATTGATAATGTAGCGCCCATTGCGGTAAAGACTATCCCTGACCTTACTACTGAGGTAGGCAAATCATTTAACTACCAACTCCCCGAAGGTACCTTTGTAGACACGGACGGAGTCATTGCCGGTATTACCATAGAGGGGGCTCCGCAGGGGCTGTCGGCCAACAAGGATGTGGTATCCGGTGCGCCGGCCGTGACTGGGGTGTTCCAGCTGAAAGCTATCGCCACAGACGATGCCGGCGCTACTGCCCAGATCACTTTCAAACTTACTGTTACCGCAGCGGTAGAAAACCATCCGCCATTTGTGGCCTCCCAGATACCCGACCAGCAGGCACTGAAAGGAGAAAGTTTTACCTACACGATTCCAGGCAATACCTTTGTGGACTCGGACGGAACCGTGGCCAAAATTGAAATTTCGGGTTTACCAGCCGGATTGACCGCAACGGGCTTAACCATCAGCGGGGTTCCGGCCGACTCGGGTTCTTATACCATCAGCGTTACGGCTATTGATGATAAGGGCGCTTCCGCTAAAACCACCTTTAAATTAAGAGTGAATATCGTCAATACGGCTCCCAACCTGCTAATGGACCTACCTGAGCTGGTGGCCATTGTTGGGCAGGTGTTTAGCTTTGACGTAAAAGAGTACTTTGAAGACAAGGATGGAAAGATAGAATCCATCTCCTATGCCTCGGCCTTGCCGCCGGGCCTCACGGCCAGTGAATCCAGGCTGTCGGGTAACCCCACCGCTGCCGGAAGATATGAAATAAAGGTAAGGGTAAAGGATAATAAAGGTGCAACCACTGAAAACACCCTTAAACTACGCGTGGAAAAGCCGGAGCTATCCATTGATCTGTACCAGGCCGGCAATGAGGTTACCCGCAAGTTTCTTCGTCAGATTGCCAACGCCGACATCATTGATGGCTCCGCGCTGCCTCAGTTACTAAATATTTTTGTGTCGAGTAATGCCCGCATTACCTCTGTCACTTTTGAACTGACAGGTTCCGTAACGGCGAAGTACACCGATGATAAGCCTCCTTTCTTCAGCCTGCTTGGTGAAGAAGAAGGATTCCCGCCCGTGACAGGCACCTACCAGCTGAAGGCAACGGCCTACCGCGACGGTGCCCTGGTGGTAAGCCGCACGATTCGGTTTGATATCATCAAGGGTGTGAGCAGTACGGGTCGCCAGGGAGTGGAAGAGACGGCGCCTGAGCAGGTAGAGGCGGCAGCCTTTGTCCCTGATTTTATAACCGATCCCTGGAAAGCTTACCCCAATCCCTTCCAGGACCGGGTACAGCTGCAGACCGGAGGTAAAAGCCAATCGACCGTAAACCGGGTAGAGGTACTTTCGATAGACGGCCGGCCGCTGCCCCTGGCTACTCACCACTGGAAGCTGAACGGGGGCGTACTGGAAGTAGACCTTTCGGAGGTAGCCACCGCGCCGGGTATGTACCTGATGCGCATTCAGGACAGCACCGGCCAGCAACGGACCATTAAACTGATCAAATCAGACCAACGCTAATTCACTGTCAATCTATACCATGATACCGAAGAAGCCCCTCCATGGGGCTTTTTTGGATAGTACCCATCCGGAGCTCCTTTTCAGCAACAGCCTCGGCTAACAGCTCCCGGAAGTAGTAGGCCACTGAACCCGTAAAGTGAACCGGGTAAGCAGGGGCGTCAGGATGTTTCAGAACGTATTTTTCCAGAAATACTCCAAAGGCCTCCCGGATGAGCTGCCGGATGTACGGATGGGGTAAGTTGTCGGAAAGAAAGCGGGTAAAGGTGGCGAAGTACCGGTTGGGAAAAGGCTTTTTGTAAGCGTTTTCGAGTACACTGAACCGGTCTATTTCCGGATAAGCCGAGGCAAAGCGTTCGTGAATTTCCGGAGGTAGTTCCTTGTGTAAAAAACGTACTACCAAGGTTTTTCCCAGGTACCCGCCACTGCCTTCGTCGCCCATCCAGAAACCCAGTGACCCTACATTATTTAAGATACGGGTACCGTCGTAGAGGCAGTTGTTGGCACCGGTACCCAGTATGCAGGCAATACCGGCCTCATGGCCACACAGGGCGCGGGCGGCCGCCAGCAAGTCGCTGTTGACCTCTACCGGCGCTCCCGGAAAGCTCCGCCGGAGTGCCTGCCAGACCGGACGCGCCGACTGTTCATCGGCACAGCCCGCCCCGTAAAAAAAGATATGGCTGGCCGTAGGTACCTGCGGGAGTACTTCGTGCTGCAGAGCCTCAAGAATAACGGCTTCAGTCTGGTAAAATGGGTTAAACCCCACCGACTGGAACCGCACGGCAGGTACCTCGGTACCCCAGGCCACCCAGTCGGTTTTAGTAGAGCCGCTATCGGCGATCAGAATCATGCTTGAATAAGTTTGCCTACTACTTTAAATCGTTCAAAAACCCGGCTGGTGTGGGGGGCATCCGAAAGCTCAGGGGTGAGGTCCTGGCCGGCCCAGTGCTCGTAGTGTTTGCCATTGCGCCACAGGCGCGAAGGGCTTACATCGTAAATGATGCCCTGGTAAGCGCACCAGATCTCTTCCCGGTCCTGCCCGTTGCGTAAGGCCAGTTGGGCCCGCGTATATTCTTTCATTACTACTTTACAATCAGACCCAAAGCAGCAGCCAGTGCCGTTAAATAATTAATAGTTTGAAATTATGGTTTAAAAGTGAGAAATTGTACCAGGATTCGCAAAGAATGCTGTAACTCGTATCAATAATAAGGTACCTACTTCGTTCTACTGAAAAAACAGGCAAGGCAATGAGAAAAAACACTACTATCCTTTGGTTTCTGGTATTGGCAATCGGACTGGTTGCAGCAGGCTGTAAGAAGCCCGTCCCCCCTATGTCGGAGCGCATTGCGAAAGACTGGTCGGCCGAAGCAGTCATGGAGGGCAGTACCCTGGTATTTACCAAAGGAGGTGCTAACAATACCCGTCCGGGCTATGCCAGCTGGCGCATAACACTACGGAGCGACGGCACCGCTACCTACACCGAATTTGACAATAATACCTTTACCGGCCAGTGGGAACTGCAGGGCGATACCCGGCTGGTACTGAAGAACCTGAATCCGCAGCCGACGGGCTCTAACGGTACCATCGAATTTACCATCAGTGAGTTTGAAGATGGCCGCATGGTACTGACCCGTACTACCTCCAGCGTAAAAACGGGAGGTACTATCAATAAATACACCCTGGTTGCTCCGTAAGGCAAATACTCGTATATACTAAGGAAGCCGCCTCGTGCTGAGGCGGCTTCCTGTTGTTTTTGGCTACCTTTGTCCTATGACACAATCAAGAACCGAAATAGCTACCCTGGGTGAGTTTGGGCTGATTCGCCGCATCAGCGAAGGTTTTACGCCCGCTTTGCCCGACACCATAAAAGGAATTGGTGACGACGCGGCCGTTATGGATCTGGGCGCTGAATACGGCCTCCTCACCACCGATATACTCATGGAAGGCGTCCATTTTGACCTGACTTTTTACCCCCTCCGGCACCTGGGCTACAAAGCCGTATCGGTCAATGTTTCGGACATTGCCGCCATGAACGGGGTACCCCGTCAGGTAGTAGTAGGCCTGGGACTGAGCAACCGTTTTTCGGTCGAAGCCGTGGACGAACTTTATGCCGGCATCAAAGCCGCCTGCGAAGACTTCCGGGTTGACCTGGTGGGGGGCGATACATCTTCATCGCGCGCGGGGCTACTCATCTCGGTCAGTGTATTTGGCAAGGTACCTAAGGAAAAGATTGCCTACCGCGCTACCGCCCGCCCCAACGACATCCTGTGTGTGAGTGGTGACCTGGGAAGCGCCTACATGGGCCTGCAGCTACTGGAACGGGAAAAGCAGGTTTTTCTGGTCAATCCGGACATGCAGCCCGAGCTGGAAGGGAAAGAATACGTGGTGCAGCGCCAGCTGAAGCCCGAAGCGCGGATGGATGTAGTTTATGAGCTGGAAGAGGCGGGCGTGGTACCTACCGCTATGATTGATGTATCGGACGGGCTGGCTTCGGAGCTCCTGCACCTTTGCAGCCAGTCGGGGGTAGGAGCGGTGGTAGTGGAGGAAAATTTGCCGATTGATGAGCAGACATTCCTGACCGCTACCGAGCTGAATCTGGACCCGGTTACGGCTGCTATGAACGGAGGCGAAGACTACGAACTGCTGTTTACAATCCGGCAGGACGATTACCACAAACTAAAAAACAACCCCAAGATCAGCTTCATCGGCTACATGACCGACAAGCCGGAGGAGGTCATCTTAAACACCAAGAGCGGCAACCGCTATCCGATTACCGCCCAGGGATGGAAAACGATTTCCTGATTTAGGGTTAGGTATATCGGGTATTAAGTACCTTGGCTTCTGCCACAAATTCCTTTACCCGTTGCTCCTCCTCTTTACGGCAAATGAGCAGCACACCGTCGTACTCAGCCACGATGAAGCCTTCCAGGCCGTTCACAACCACCAGCTTATCCTTGGGAGTTTTGATAATACAGTCCCGGGTATTAAACAGGAGCTGGTGGCCGTCCGTGACGTTATGGTTTTCATCTTTGGGAGAAATCTCATATAACGATTTCCAGGTACCCAGGTCCGACCAGCCGAAGTCGCTCAGTACTACGTGTACGTTATCGGCTTTTTCCATAATGCCGTTATCGATCGATATACTGCCGCAGTGCGAGTAGGCTTTACTGATAAAAGCCGCCTCCTGTTCGGTATAAAAGGTAGAGGCTCCATCTTCGAAAATTTCCGCCACCAGGGGCATGTACTTGCGAAAAGCCTCCTTGATGGTTCGGGCATTCCAGACAAATATGCCGGCATTCCAGACAAAATCGCCGCTTTCCAGAAACTGAACCGCCAGCTCGAGGTGGGGCTTTTCGGTAAAGGTCTTTACTTTTTTGACGGTACGCTTGTCGGGTATGTACTGAATATAGCCATAACCCGTATCGGGGCGGTTAGGCTGGATACCCAGCGTCACCAGTATGGCTTCCTGGCGGGTTGAGCCCAGGGCCACCCGGATCGTGTCCCGAAATACCTCTTCTTTTAGAATAATATGGTCCGCAGGCGCTACGACAATATTAGCATCCGGATTTCTGGAGGCTATTTTGTAGCAGGCATAGGCAATACAGGGTGCCGTATTGCGGCGGTATGGCTCCAGCAGGATCTGGTCTTCGGTGAGCGCCGGTAACTGCTGCTGTACCAGTTCTTTGTATTCCAGACTGGTAACTATATAAATATTCTCGGGCGGGCATACGCCCTCAAATCGTTCGGCGGTTTGCTGAAGGAGCGACTTCCCGGTTCCCAGTACATCATGGAACTGCTTGGGGTAAGTAGTTCGGCTAAATGGCCAGAAGCGGGAACCTACTCCCCCAGCCATAATAATAACATAGGTATCTTGCATAGAAGGCGTGGCTGATTATTGGTTAATAAATTTTGGCAAAGCTATCATTTTTAGTCGGTATTTAGTTGGAGTTCTGCATATACAAGCAGGTAGTGCCTTTTACCTCCTGTCTGATTTCGTAAAAAATAAAGTTATCGGGTTTACAAAATGGCGGTTCGACCGGCTTTTTAAGCCGCTTGCGGACTACCGGCCGACACTTTATAATGGCTGCGGACAGCCCTCCGAAGACCGGTTTTCCGGGCTTATAGCCAAAGAAAAAACAAAGACTATAATTACTATTGAATAGGGGTAAAAGTACTTAATACAGCTTGTTAAAGGCCTTTTTAGCCTTCTATTTTGGACTATTTGAATAGTAGCCGAGAGCAAAATTGCAATTTTTTAATAATATGGAGATAAAATAGAATAATAATCACACTTCTCGCTATAATTACATTAAAATAGCAAACTTTAAAACCAGTTTTAACCCTCAGAAGTGTATGTGCAAAAGATTTACAGAACGGGCATCGTATGTTATGATGCTCTTTTTATTGTTGGGAACTACGGCAGCGTTTGCCCAGGTAAGGTTAGCGGGAAGGATAACTGACGCTGCAACCCGTGAACCACTGGCCGGTGTGAGTATCCAGGTAAAAGGAAAAGTAGTAGGTACTATTACGGATACGGAAGGAAGGTTTAATTTGACAACAACTACCACGCCTCCCTTCTCCATTATTGTTTCGTCGGTAGGGTACGAAACCCAGGAAATAGAAATCACTGGCGACCGGAACAACCTGGATATCAGTCTGACGGAGCAGGCTATCATGGGGCAGGAGATAGTAGTAGCGGCTTCCAGGGTGGAGGAAAGCATTATGCAGTCGCCGGTGGCGGTGGAGAAAATGAACATCCGGGATATACAGGCAGCTGCCGCGCCTTCCTTCTACGATGCGCTGGCTAACCTGAAAGGCGTCGATATGACTACCCAGGGTTTGCTCTTTAAGTCAATCAATATGCGCGGCTTTGGTACTACCGGAAATCCCCGTGTAGTGCAGATGATCGACGGAATGGATAACTCGGCTCCGGGACTTAATTTCCCGGTTGACAACATAGTAGGTATGCCCGAACTGGACGTGGAAAGCGTGGAGGTACTTCCGGGAGCGGCTTCGGCCCTGTACGGTCCCAATGCTATCAACGGCCTTATTCTGATGAACAGCAAGAGTCCTTTCCTGTACCAGGGCTTAAGCGCTAACCTGAAAACGGGCATCATGAGCGCCAGTAACCGGGCACAGGTCAATACCCCTTTCGGGGACTTGTCAATCCGCTACGCGAAAGCTATTAACGATAAATTTGCCTATAAAGTAAACGTGTCGTACATACAGGCCAAAGACTGGGAAGCTACCAACTACAGCAACCTGAACATAGGTGGCGTAGAGAATGGTACCCGCGGTCCGGGCGTAGCCCTTGACTACGATGGTGTAAACGTATATGGCGATGAGGTGCAGGCCAACCTGACCACAGTGGGGCAGGCCCTGGTTGCCCGAAGATTGTTACCCGCAGCTGCATTATCCCTGATACCTAACTCCAATGTGAGCCGCACGGGCTTTCTGGAAAGAGACCTGGTTGATTATAATACCAAGAGCTTCAAGACCAACGTAGCCCTCCACTACCGCCTGAACGAAAAAGTAGAGGCCATAGCCCAGGTGAACTACGGCTACGGTACTACCGTGTATACCGGTACTGGTCGCTATTCGCTGCGTAATTTTAACCTGACGCAGGCCAAGCTGGAGCTACGGGGCGATAACTTTACCGTGCGGGCCTACACCACGCAGGAGCGTTCGGGGCAGTCGTACGTAGCGGGGCTTACGGCTGTAGCTATGCTCAACGGTACAAAGAGCCATGAGACGTGGTTTGGTGAGTACACCGGAGCCTTTGTTCAGGCGCGACAAAACCCGAATATCAGCGCGGAAATGGCGCATGCCGCCGCCCGCCAGTTTGCTGACCGGAGCATGCCTCTGCCAGGTACGGAGGCATTTACTGATTCACTAAACAAATACCGTAACTTACCCATTACTCAGGGCGGAAGCGGCTTTCTCGACAAAACCAATATGTACCACGCCGAGGGGCTTTACAATTTCAAGAATGAGATTAAGTTCCTGGATCTGTCGGCCGGGGCGAACATTCGTCAGTACCAGCTACGCTCGGGAGGTACCTTGTTTGCCGATACAAAAGACGGACGCGACGGCAGCATTGGTATTACCGAATACGGCGCTTTTGTTCAAGCCGGTAAAAGCCTGCTTCAGGACCACCTGAAACTGATCGGCTCACTGCGCTACGACAAAAATGAGAACTTCGAAGGCCAGTTTACACCGCGTGTGTCGGCCGTTACTACCTTCGGGCAGCACAACATCCGCCTGTCTTACCAGACCGGCTTCCGGATACCTACTACGCAGAACCAGTACATTGACTTGGAAACGCCAGCTGGAACACTTATCGGAGGCTTACCGGAGTTTGTGCAGCGCTATAACCTCAACAATGGTATTCTGCGGCAGAACCTCGATCCCAGGGTTATCGCCTCCTACGCCTCCCAGCCCGCGGTTATCCAGGCGGCTACTCAGTACGCAACCCAGTATGCTACCCTGCTTATCACACAGCAGGTAACAGCGCAGGTTACTGCGGGTGTTAATGCCGCGGTAGCCGCCGGGCAAATTCCTAATAATCCGCAGATAATTGCCGGAGCTATCCAGAATGGTGTAAATGGTGCGCTACCAGGTGCCTTACAGACTAATTTACCTGGAACTGTAGCTCTGGTACTGCCCCAGGTACTGCCCGCTTTTGCACTGGCGGCCATACCTAAGTACCAGGCTCCGGCTCTGAGGCCCGAGCGTATTGCCTCTTACGAAATTGGCTACAAAGGCATTATCGCCCGAAAACTTTACGTTGATGCTTACTATTATGTCAGTAAGTACACCAACTTTATTGGCGGTACTGTTATCATAGTGCCTACCTTACCAGCGGCACCGGGCTTACCGATTGAGTCGGGTGTAGGAAGTGCCAATACGCGTGAAGCCTATTCAAGACCAGCCAATAGTAATGAGTCTATTACCGTACAGGGTTTCGCCATCAGCGCCGACTACTCCCTGCCTAAAAACTATTTTGTGGGAGGAAACGTCGCAAATAACGAACTGACCAACTTTGTACCTACGCCGGAGCAGCAATTCTCGCAGTTTAATACACCTCGGAACCGGTATAACCTGAAATTCGGCAAGCGGATTGGAAGCGGCGACCGCTACGGTTTTAATATACAGTTCCGTCATCAGGACAGCTTTGTGTGGGAGGCTGGTTTTGTCCAGGCCACTACTACTACGGTACCTTTATTCACCAATACCATCGTACAACCTATCACTACTCTGGATGCCCAGGTAAGCGCCAAGCTGCCCGGTATTAAGTCTATCCTGAAGGTGGGAGGTACCAACCTGTTCGGAAAGCCTTACGTACAGGCTTACGGTAGCGCGGCCGTGGGCTCTACCTACTACGTATCGCTGACGTTTGACGAACTGCTCAATCGTTAACAAAACAGGAAGGGTCAACAATAGAAAAAGGACGCAGCAAGTGCTGCGTCCTTTTTCTGTATCTAGGAATAAAGCTGTTACAGGTTTATTTTTTTGTTTTCTCCCTGGTCGTACCGGTCGCCGGTCGCCAGGGCTTTGGCTATTTTGTAGGCCTGCACCATTTTGGATGAGCTGCCATCCCAGTACTCAGCCTCCTTAATTTGTATTTTCAGAAGCGTCAGTTCCGGGTCTTCCAGACCTTTGGGAAACCAGGCCTTTAATATAGGGTTCCACAATTCTTTTTTGGTTTCGGCGTCGTCCACTACACTGGCGGTACCGGTTATGGATACGTACGACCGGGACCCTTTGTCGGCGTAGCTAACGTTGATATTGGGGTGCTGCTGCAGTTCATCAATTTTTGGGGAATGCTCATTGGTGAAAAACCAAAGGCAGCCATCCGCATCGAATTTCTGCGTTTGCATGGGTCGGCTGCGGTGGTCGCCGTTGGCTTCCATGGTGGTAATCATGGCTACTTTTATGTCATCCACGATATCCTGGATTTTCTTTAAATCAGGGTGTGTTACCTCTTCAGTTTTCATAGTGTATCCATTTTGTTATATCCCGTAAGTGGTTAACAAAATAGTGCCAGCGTACCTGCCGTAACACAATAGCGGGAAGCTGGGCCAGCGGTCCGGCGGGTTTTCGGCAGATGTTGAAAAATATACCCAGCCCCGCAGCAGCAGAAAACAAGAATAAGAACTACTCTTTGGGACCAAAAGCCAGATCGCCCGCGTCGCCCAGGCCGGGTACTATGTAGTAATGCTCGTTGAGGTGGTTGTCCACGGCACCCAGCCACAGCCGGCACTCCGGCATACGCTGACGCAGGTACTCAACGCCTTCCGGACTAGCAATTACGGAAGCTATGTGGGTCTGGGCGGGTATTCCAAACCGGAGCAGCGCGTGGTACACCTTTTCGAGGGAGCGTCCGGTGGCCAGCATGGGGTCCATCAGAATCAGCGTTTTGTCCTGCAGGCTCGGGCTGGTTATATAGTCCATTTCCACGCTGAACTCGTCGCTGTTGAGGTGGTGGCCGCGGTAGGCCCCAATGAAAGCGTTTTCGGCCCCATCAAACATATTCAGAAAGCCCTGATGAAACGGCAGACTGGCCCGCAATATAGTACCCAGCACTACCGGCTGGCGCAGCTTATGCGCAGGAGCGGCCCCCAGTGGCGTTTGTACCTGCGATGGGCCGTAGAGGAGCGTTTTGGATATTTCGTAAGCCAGCAGTTCACCCAATCGTTCCAGATTACGCCGGAACCGCAGCCGATCTTTCTGAATGACGACATCTCTTAATTCGGCTAAAAAATGGTCGGCAACGGAATTCTTTTGGGACAGAATAAACATGGACTTTGCAGGTTTAAGAAAAAACAGTAACGATTATACAAATTGATTATCTAATTTGGCACTTTTTAGCAGCTAAATTTTCATTTGGCACCCTTTGTGTGGAAAATCCAGAGCAAGAAAAGGATTCCCTGTCTTATGATCCGATATTATTCGTTTTTATTTATACTTTTTAGTGTTGTTGCAGGAGGTAGGCCTTGTCATGCTCAAAGTACTTTTATTCCTCTGAATGATGATTACCACCATCTGATTGACCGCCTGGAGATTAAGCGGGGCAAGTTTTCGGAAGGCTTGCATTATGGGGTCAAGCCCTTTGAGCGGCGGGCGGTGGTGCAGCTTACCGATACTATTCTTAAATATGGGGGCGTAGGCCTGACCGAAGTAGACCGGGCTACCATACGCTACCTGCGGGACGACAGCTGGGAGTGGACCTCCGATACCGTAAGAACGTACTATAATACCAGCCCGTCGCGGCTGGGGGCTCTACCGTATCAAAAAAAGCGGGAGCGTACCTTTTGGGAGCATCCTTCTGACCTGTACAGCCTCCACAACGATGAGGTGGACCTGCATGTCAACTTCGCCACTGACAACATATACGGAGCCGAAACTAACACAAATTCAGCCCTGTGGTTTACGGGCAGGGGCGTGGAGATCCGCGGTATGCTCAACCAGAAACTGGGCTTTTATACCTTTGTGGCTGATAACCAGGGTACTTTCCCGGAGTACGTGCGTAACTATTTTTCGCAGTATGAAAAAGATTATACCAATATTTTTACCTTTCCGGGTGAGGGTTTAGCCAAGCCGCTGCGCCGGACCGGCGTAGACTTCATGTCTGCCCGGGGCTATATTACCTTTCGGCCGCTCAAAAGCGTTAACCTGCAGTTCGGGCACGACCGCAATTTTATCGGGAGCGGCTACCGCTCCATGATCCTGTCTGATGCTCACCCTCCCTACCTGTTTCTTCGACTCGACACGCAATTGGGCCGCTTTCGCTATACTAACCTCTGGACGAGTATGATTAACTCTCAGGGGACCTCTAACCGGGATTTTCTACGCGCGCGCAAGTACACGGCCATGCACCACCTCAGTATCAACCTGAGCGACCGCTTCAATGTGGGCGTATTTGAGGCGGAGGTATTCAGCCGGGGCGATAGTACCGGTGGGGGCGGCTATGATCTCAATTACCTCAACCCGATTATATTTTATCGTTTTGTAGAATCTTACATCGGGAGCGAGGACAACGCTCTACTGGGTTTTGACTTCCGGTGGCTGCTGGCGCAGCGCGGTTCGTTGTACGGACAGTTTATGATGGATGAATTTCTGACCAGGGCCTTTTTCAACAACCAAGGCTCCTGGACCAAAAAATACGGTCTGCAACTGGGAGGTAAATACGTTGATGCTTTTGGGATACCCAACGTGGACCTACAGCTGGAGTATAACCTGGTGCGCCCCTATACCTACTCGCACCGCGACGGTGCCCGCAACTATGCCCATTTCCGGCAGCCGCTGGCGCACCCATTGGGGGCCAATTTTGTGGAGGTACTGGGCATTCTTCGCTATAAAGTTTCACCCCGTCTGACCACCTATTTTACGGTAATGTGGTCGGACAAAGGACTGGATTCCTTCGGTAGAAACTGGGGCGGGAATATACTGCTCGACTACGATACACGCTTCCGGAATCTGGGCAACTACATAACCCAGGGAAAAACCACCGTTACCAAATCGGCCGACCTGAGGCTTTCCTATATGCTGGCCCACAACCTTTTTATAGAAGGCCGGTACCTGGGCCGCCGGGTAGAGTCGCCGCTGTATACCTTGGTTAACAGTACTGCCCTGGGTACCCTGGCCGTACGCTACAACATACCGTACCGGCAGCAGACATTTTAATTTAGAAGTACTTATCACTACCAAAAAAATGAGTTTTCAGGATATTATTACGCAGGAGCTAGCGGAGTCACAGCGGGTACTTACTGACTTTTTGGGTAATCCGGCCCACACGGAGGCCATTGAAAAAGCCGCCACGCTTATGGCCGAAGCCATCAAAAACGGGCAGAAGATTATTTCCTGCGGTAACGGGGGCTCTCACTGCGACGCCATGCACTTTGCCGAGGAACTATCGGGCCGCTATCGCGACAACCGCCGGTCACTACCGGCCATCGCTATTTCGGACGTCAGCCACCTGAGCTGCGTAGGCAATGACTATGGTTTTGATTACGTATTCTCAAGGTATATTGAAGGCCTGGGGCAGACCGGTGATGTACTGCTGGGTATAAGTACCAGCGGCAACTCAGGCAATGTACTTAGAGCCGTAGAAGCGGCTCGTGCCAAAGGGATGAGGGTCGTTATTCTGTCCGGTAAAGACGGCGGCCAGCTGGCCGGTAAGGCCGACGTAGAGATACGGGTACCTCACTTCGGCTACGCCGACCGTATTCAGGAGATTCATATCAAAGTCATCCATATTTTTATTCTGCTGATTGAAAAAATGGTCCTGGCGGAGTAGGTGGTAGCTGGTTAGGCGTTAGGTTTTTGGTATGTGAATTAAAGGGTACTTACTCCCGGATTAGATGAGCTTTGAGTAGGCAAAGAGGGTGAAACGGCAACCGTTTCACCCTCTTACTATTTGTAATACCATAGATGTAAAAGAGGCTAACCACCTAACACCTAACTACCTCCTTTAGCTACTTCGTCCTTTTCATGGACCACTTGATGCCTTCCAGCACGTGCTTCATAAACAGAGGCTCAGCATAGGACTCATCAGTGTGGCCGCCACCGGTATAAAAGGCCCGGCCGCCGTCGTACTCGTGGAACCAGATAAACGGATGGTTCCGGCCGTTGCGTCCGCCCTCGTAGGTACCTTCGTCGAGCGTAGCAAGTACCTTTATACCCGGTTGAATACTTTTGTAGCTGTACCACTCGTCAAAGCGTTTCCAGCGCTCGGGCAGGAAGCTAGTCGTAGGATGTTGCTGATTCCAAACGTGAATAATGGCATTTTGCTGCTTGGGGTGATGCAGGAAGTAAGCCCCTACCAGCTTGTTGTACCAAGGCCATTCGTACTCGGTATCGGCGGCGGCATGGATACCTACGAACCCGCCCCCTTTCTGAATATACTGCTCAAAAGCGGCCTGCTGCTCCGGGTTCAGGATGTCGCCCGTAGTACTAAGGAAGACAATGGTCTTGTACTTGCGCAGGTTGTCATTTGTAAATACTGAGGCATCTTCGGTGGTATCGGCCCGGAAATTATTTTTCGTTCCCAGTTCCATAATGGCTTTTTTACCGACCGGAATGGACTTGTGACGGAAACCGGCGGTTTTTGAAAATACCAGGATGGCATCGCGGGGGGCAGCTTTTCTCGTTTGTGCGGCACTCGTAAGTACTACTGCACTAACGCACAGCAGGATAAGCAGAGAGCAAATGTGTTTCATGGGACTTTTTTAATTTAAGGATTTTAGAAGAAAAGCGTAAATTCCGGTTAAGCTACTATTCACTTCCGGCGCTTCATGGCCCATAGGATACCTTCCTGAACGTGCTGCATAAACAGGGGCTCGGAATACGACTCGGGCGTGTGTCCGCCGCCGGTGTAGAAGGACCGCCCCCCGTCGAACTCGTGGTACCAGGCAAACGGATGAATACGGCCGTGTTTGCCGCCCGTGTAGGAGCTTTCGTCGACCGTAGCGATCACTGTAAGGCCAGGCTGGATGCTCTTGTAATTGTACCACTCATCGAAGCGATTCCAGCGGGCCGGTAGTACGCGGCTGGCCGGGTGGTCGCGGTTCCATACGTCAATGGAGGCATTCTGGGGCTTGGGGTGACCGTCAAAATAGGCGCCAATCAGCTGGTTGTACCAGGGCCAGTTGTACTCGGTGGTAGTAGCGCCGTGAATTCCCACAAAACCGCCGCCTTTGCGGATATACTCCTGGAACGCCTTTTTCTGCTCCTCATCAAATACTTCCCCCGAAGTACTCAGAAACACCAGTGTTTTGTACTGACGCAGATTGGCCGAAGTAAAAACCGAGGCATCTTCGGTGGTATCTACCCGGATGCCGTTTTGCTTGCCCAGTTTGAGCAAAGCCAGTTTGCCGTCGGGAATGGACTTGTGACGGAAGCCTTTGGTTTTTGAAAATACCAGGATGGTGTCACCGGGCTTTCCGGGTCCAGACGGTGGCGTAGAGCCGGTAATGGTAAGGAATAGAAATATAGAAAAAAGAGAGAGTACTAAAGATTTCATAATGCGTAATTTGACATTTACTAAAAGAGAAAGTCGCCGGGTAGGCAGAGCTTACTTGCAAAAGAACCCGTTTTTTTACAGAATTACCAAATAATTAGCTACACTATACGATGAGAGTACGGCCTGCCGCCCTGATTATACAAAATGATTCATTACTGACCATGCGGTACCGCTACGGTGCCACCGATGTGTACATGCTTCCCGGCGGTAACCCCGACCCGGGCGAGAACCTCCGGGAGGCGCTGCAAAGGGAGTTGCACGAAGAATTGGGTATAGAGGCAGTAGCGGGTCAACTGGTACTTTGTGGAGAAGTACTTGGCTGGCGCGGCAAAGAAGATACCCTGCACTGCGTATTTGAGGTAACTGACAGTACCGGCCCGGCCCGGCTCAATCCCGACCACACCAGCGCCGTGGCGGTGGCCTGGCTACCGGTGGCCGAATTAGGTACGAAGGTACTTTATCCCCAAGTGGGGGAGGCGCTGGCGGAGTACCTGCGGGGGGGGCTGGCTTCGGTGCATATAGGTACCATTGAACAGCCCTACGTAGATTAGGCAGTAGGTACAAAAAAAAGGAGGCGCTACTGCGCCTCCTCCACTTCTGTTAAGTACTTCCGACTTAAGCCATTTCCATTTTATTGGCGTAACGCTTGCGGTCGTTTTCGTCCAGATATATTTTCCGCATCCGGATGCTCTGCGGCGTTACTTCCAGGTACTCGTCCTTCTGGATATACTCCATGGCTTCTTCCAGCGAGAAGTTGAGCTTCGGAGCAATACGCAGACCGTCGTCCGAGCCGGAAGCCCGCATGTTGGTCAGTTTCTTAGCTTCCTGCAGGTTTACCACGATGTCGTTGGGGCGGTTGTGCTCGCCAATTACCTGTCCGCCGTAAATCTCTTCGCCCGGCTCCACAAAGAAGCGGCCGCGGTCCTGAAGTTTGTCAATGGTATAACCCGTGGCCATACCGGTTCCCTTCGAGATGATTGAACCGCTGATACGGCCGGGAATAGCGCCCCGGAACGGCTCAAAGCTCTTGAACCGGTGGGTCATAACGGCTTCACCCTGCGTAGCGGTCAGTACGTTGGAACGCAGACCGATCAGACCGCGCGAAGGAATCTCGAATTCCAGGTGCTGCAGGTCGCCTTTTGGCTCCATCACCAGTAGCTCACCCTTCCGCTGCGTAGCGAGTTCTATCACCTTACCGGCCGACTCCTCGGGTACGTCCACGACAAGTGTTTCGACCGGCTCGAGGCGCTGACCGTTTTCGTCTTCTTTGAAAAGTACCTGTGGCTGTCCTACCTGTAGCTCATAGCCTTCGCGGCGCATGGTTTCGATCAGGACCGACAAGTGCAGAATTCCCCGTCCAAATACCAGAAATTTATCTTCGGTATCGGTGTTCTCTACCCGCAGCGCCAGGTTTTTCTCCGTTTCTTTCAGGAGGCGGTCACGCAGGTGGCGTGAGGTTACGAATTTACCTTCCTTACCAAAGAACGGAGAGTTATTAATGGTAAACAGCATGTTCATGGTTGGCTCGTCCACGGCAATACGTGGAAGCGGCTCGGGATTTTCAACATCAGCAATGGTATCACCGATTTCGAAATCTTCGATGCCCGTTACTGCACAAATATCACCCGCCGATACTTCGGCGACCTTTGCCTTGCCAAGACCTTCAAATAAGTTCAGTTCTTTAATTTTTACCTTTTTTATTACACCGTGGGCTTTACAAAGGGCTACGATAGAGCCTTCTTTCAGCGTACCACGAAGTACCCGTCCGATGGCGATCCGGCCTACAAAGGCGTTATAATCCAGCGAAGTAATCTGCATCTGCACGGTACCTTCGTTCATAGGTGCCGGTGGAATCTGCTCAATAATGGTATCCAGCAGGAAAGTAATGTCGGTAGTAGGATTTTGCCAGTCAGGGCCCATCCAGCCCTGCTTTGAGGAGCCGTATACCGTTACGAAATCAAGCTGGTCTTCGGTAGCGCCCAGGTTGAACATCAGGTCAAATATACCTTCCTGTACTTCCTCGGGGCGACAGTTTTCTTTATCTACTTTATTTACCACCACAATCGGCTTCAGACCCAGCTGAATGGCTTTGCTTAGTACAAAACGCGTCTGTGGCATAGGACCTTCAAATGCATCCACCAGCAGCAGCACGCCGTCGGCCATTTTGAGTACACGCTCTACTTCTCCCCCAAAGTCGGAGTGACCCGGCGTATCGATGACATTAATTTTTACATCCTTGTAGCGTACCGATACGTTTTTAGAAACGATGGTAATTCCCCGCTCACGTTCGAGATCGTTGTTGTCGAGAATCAGGTCGTCGAAGGCCTGGTTGTCGCGGAAAAGCTTGGAAGCATGAATGATTTTGTCAACCAGCGTAGTTTTACCGTGGTCAACGTGCGCAATAATTGCGATGTTACGAATGGATTGCATGTATTTGATTACTGTTTTCAGTTCTAATAGCTAATCGGGCAAAAGAGTTCAGCTGCTACTTTTGGCGGTCAGCAAAGCATTTGGGCTTTACCTAACCTATAACGCCTCTTTTACCAAAATAAGCCGCAAAGGTACGGACTTTATTAACTGTATAACAGATTTTTACAATTAATAATCCATTACTATTGAAAAAACAGTGATTAAACTCAAAGAAATGCAAATAGGCTGAATCGGGCCGGTCATAAAAAGTCCAGTTCGGGCTGGGCCAGAGGCTGGCTTTGTACCGCCTCCCAGCCCAGTATGGCCTGCTTGCGGGCTGTGCCCCAGCGGTACCCACCCAGGCCACCTACCTTTTGCAGTACCCGGTGGCAGGGAATCAGGTAGGCGATGCGGTTGCTACCAATAGCGGTACCCACCGCGCGGGAAGCTGTAGGTTGCCCAATGTACCGCGCCACGTCGTCGTAGCTCACCAGTCGCCCCGACGGAATACGCAGCAGCGCCTCCCATACCTTGATCTGGAAGTTGGTACCCCGCAGCAGCAGAGGTAACGGAGTAGCCGATTTTGCAAAGAATAGTTGGTGAATGTAGGGATGGGTAGCTGCCGCGTCGTAGGTACTGCGGGCGTGGGGCCACTCCGCCTGTACCTGCGCCAGAACCGCCTCGGCCGTATCGGCTTCGCTCAGAAATCGTAAATCGGTAATCCCCCGCTCCGTAACGGCGATGAAGCATTCGCCAAAGGGCGTTTCGTGTACCCCGTACCGGATAGTTACACCCTCGCCTAGCGCCCGGAATTCGGCAGGCGTCATAGCTTCGTAGGTAACGAACAGGTCGTGCAGGCGGCTCGGGCTCGATAGCCCCACCTCATGGGTAGTTTCCAGCAGGTTGGCCGACGCCGCCAGCTGCTCCTTGGCGAACTCCTTGGTCAGGTACCGCATAAAGCGCTGCGGACTGGTACCCGCCCAGCGCGTAAACAGCCGTTGGAAATGGTACTCCGAAAGCGCCACATGTTCGGCTATTTCGCGCAGGCTGGGCTGCCGCTTGTAGTGCTCCCCAATGTACCGGATGGATTTTTCAATCCGCTGGTAATCCAGTAATGTATTTCCTGACTCTTCCATAGTACTAGTATGTTTACTTACCAAAGGTACTACGGTTGGAAAGGTCGTACAATCTGAATTTTGCTAATGTTAGCGTTATTGCCTGGTGCAGCAACCGCCGCCCTGGGAGCTTCGCTGTTGTAGTAGTCATTCTGCCGTTTGCCGTCGTGGGAGTTATCTCCACGACCTGACCGGGGAGCAGTCCCGGGCATCAGCTGTACCCCTGCCTCGGCCCCAGACGGGAATCACGGTAGGAGACCCCTCGGAGATAACTCCGGCAATGGCAGAAACCAAAAAGATGTGACTCACCGGAGTTTGCCTTTCTCTTTAAAGAAATTTTACCTGCCCAAGGCTATTTTTGTTAGAGAGTTAAAAGAGAATCTAAGTAGTTGCCAGATAATAATTCCGATGGCCGTTTGGCGTTAGCATTTATTATATTTCCATCTTTATCAATCATAATATATTTGGGAATTCCGTAAATTTTATACAGGCTGGTAATCATGTTTGAGTCTGCTACAAACTCAGAGTTTTGTATACCGTGTAATCCTTTGATTTGTACATTTTTTCTCAAAAACTTCTTCCATTGCTCCACGTCCTCATCTATTGATACATAAAGGAATTTTAAACCCGGATGATTTGAATATTTTTTCGATAGCTTTTTGGAATATTCCAATTCATCTATACATGGCCCACACCACGTTGCCCAGACATCTATGTATACAAGATTTCCTTTAAGGCTGGAAGCGCTGAATGCTTTTCCATTCGTATCATGCATCTTTATGTCCTTCATAGGCATCCCACTTTTTAACTGATAGAAGTCGGTAAGCTTATATTCCAACTCGGTCAAGTACTTTGATTGTGGATAATCCCTTTTGAACGAATTAATAAGCTTTGATCCTAAACTATAATCCATCTCGTCGCTATGTATCATTTGAGCTATAAACATAGCCATTAGCAGCTCCCGATAATCGTTCAATTTCGCGTCTCTAACTACCGCTCTCTTAATGTATTCATACTCCCCCGTTTTTATGCCATTCTCGTAACGGTAGTTCAAGAGGCTAAAAAATATTGGCCACAACCTCATTTGTATGTACCACTTATAGTTTGGAAACTTTATGTACTCAGGTTGTAAGCTAAAATCTTCAAACGCATTAGACAAGGTTGAGTCTAATTCTACACTTCTACCCTTGTTGTTTATCTCATTCCTATCGACTTGCGTGTCAAAATGCATGCGTTGAGTAATTTCAAAATGGGAAAAGTAATCAATTAGAATTTCCCGATAGTGATTTGAAATAGAATTATCTCTTTCTATCTGCTTTTTTAACTCTGTGCCAAATGTTGTCAGGCTATCAAAATACACTTGTTGCTCTAGTGAAGATGCAGTTCTATATCTCGCATGATTTGCATTTACATATTTCTGTCTTTCTCTATCATTCAAATCAATTTTATTATAGTATGAATTGATGATTTTCAAATCCCCTTCAAAAGTAGGGAGTCCATTCTCAATCGTAAGTTCGATAGTAGAGCCTGGCTCTAAGTACAGGGTCGTGAAGAATTCATAGTCGCCAACTTTCAAGAATGCATGGAGGGTATCCTTATGGATAAATTCAATTCTTGCACGCCCCAAGGAGTCAAACTGAGACTTATGAATTTCTTTGGGCCCAGAAGGTAAACTCCTGGTTATGGATAGAGACACCTCCATTCCATGATATTCTATAGACGAGATATTTATTTGAGTTTTATCCTCTTTCGAGAAAGAAGCGCAACCTGAAGCAAAAAGTATGGGAATGATTGTGCAGAGAATTGAAATGAGTGATTTCATGCGCTATGTGATTGTAAAAACTGAATCAATATGATGCAAATTCATATATATATTACTATGCACTATACTAATTTAAGATACTTTAAGATTTTTACCGTTGTGGGAGTTATCTCCCACGACCTGACCGAGGAGCAGCCCCTAGGCCTCAGCGGTACCCTCTGTCTCTGGCGCGGCCCATGGACGGGAATCAAAGTAGGAGAGCCAGCGGAATGAGCGGAGATAACTCTACCAATGGCAAATAGCCTAATCTAAGTAAGTTGTATAATGTTCGCTTCAAACCACTCCCGACACTCTTCCAGGCTAGATTGGCCGGATGCTACTTTGATGATGAAGTTATACAAATCGCTGTTTAGCAAACCTTTATTAAGCCTCATCCCATTTAACTTAAGGAAAGCAAGAGCAGCCTCTAATCCTGTCCTTTTATTTCCGTCGGTGAAGATATGGTTGCCAATAATGCTGAAGCAATATAGAGCGGCTTTATCTGAAATAGTCGGATACAAAGGCTCGCCAAACAGTTCGGCCTGAACCGCCTCAATTAGGTAATCCAGATTCTCTTCGTGCAGAAAGTTATGAGGTGGTACAAAGTTGCCACCGTGTTTAGCTACCGTTCTTTGGTTAATGAAGATGATATCTTCCTTGTCCAGGTAATATACCATTAGGCCAGGGCCTTAAAGACCTCATCGTACTCCCTGAAGTCTTCCTCAACAATCTCTTCAAGGCGCTTTCTCCGGGCTTTTTTTAGGTCCTCCTTCACTTCCAGTAGCAGTTCGCGTACAAAGTCAGGCTCCTCATGCGCCAATTGAAGAAGGGATTTTTTTAATGTTTCTTTTTCCAATGCTGTCATAGTTACGCTTTTACTTAAAAATCATCTAGTACCTAGGCTAAGTATAAAGATAGGTACGTTTTACTAAACGTACCCATTTCTGCGGATATTTCCCAGCGGTAAGGCAGGGAGGTACCTACGGTAATTTTGCTTTCGCCCGTAGCTTTGCTTTATTTGTCAAACGGACGAATCGGAGGAGCCTTTTTCTTCGTTTAGTACCTATTTACCATAACGTTACCTACATCAATGAACAAAAAACTAATCTGGGCGGGTATGCTGGCTACGGTAGCTACCGTAGCGCAGGCGCAGGATGTCGCCTCCAGGTACGCCGCTACCATTACCCCGGCCGACCTCAAGAAACACCTGACCATTATCGCTTCGGATAGTCTGGAAGGCCGTGACACCGGCTCGCCCGGGCAAAAGAAGGCTGCCGACTACGTGTCAAAGCACTTCAAACAGTACGGCCTGACGCCCATCGCTACCGAAGCCGATGGCTCGAAGTCGTACTACCAGAAATACAACCTGTACCGGCGTGGCTGGGGCGAGGTGTACGTAAAAGCGGGTAATCAGCAGTATGATTTGAACAAAGACTTCTACCTGAACGGACTGCTCAACGTACCCGAAGAAGCCACGGTACCTACCATATGGGCGGGCTATGGTATTGAAGCGGCGCAGTACAACGACTACGCCGGACTGGACGTAACCGGCAAAACCGTGGTGGTGTTTGATGGCGAGCCGAAGGATGCCAAAGGCAACTACCTGGTAAGTGGTGGTGCCGAAAAGTCCAACTGGAGCGGTCCGCCTTCGTGGCAGCGTAAAGTAGCCACTGCCCTGAGCAAAGGGGCCAAGTACGTCTTTATTGTTTCCGAGAAAAGCGGAACGGAGTTTGAGCAGGAGGTACGTCAGCGTTCGGTGATGGCCCGTCGTATCAACTCCATGACCATGAAGCCGGTGGAGGAGTCGCTGAGCAATATAGCTGCCTTTACGGTATCGCCGGAGCTGGCCGCTACGCTGCTCAAGAGCAGTACCAGGAATCTGGAGAAACTGAAGCAGGATATTACCAAAGCGGGTAAGACCGTAGATAAAGGTCGTCCGGCGGGAAGTGTGACGCTGAAAGCGGAGCGTACCAACGAGGTTATCGAAACGGAAAACGTAGCGGGCTTTATGGAAGGTACCGACAAGAAAGACGAAGTACTGGTGCTCACAGCCCACCTGGACCATATTGGTATTTCGGCGGACGGACAAATCAACAACGGGGCCGACGACGACGGCTCGGGTACGGTATCTATTCTGGAACTGGCCGAGGCGTTCAGTCAGGCCAAAGCCGCCGGAAACGGTCCGCGCCGGAGTATCCTGTTTATGACCGTAACGGGCGAGGAGAAAGGTTTGTTTGGCTCGGAGTACTACTCGGAGAATCCGCTGCTGCCGCTGTCCAATACCGTGGCCAACCTGAACATTGACATGATTGGCCGGGTAGACAAAGCCCACGAGGCTGACCCGAAATACGTATACCTGATTGGGTCGGACAAGCTGTCGTCGGAGCTGCACGCCATCAGCGAAGCGGCCAACAGCAAGTACATCAACTACAAGCTGGACTACACCTTCAACGACCCCAAGGACCCCAACCGCTTCTATTACCGCTCTGACCACTACAACTTCGCTAAGAAGGGTGTACCCGTTATATTTTATTTCACGGGCGTACACGAAGACTACCACCGCCCCGGCGATGACGTGGAGAAAATCATGTTCGACAAGCAGGCACCCATTGTGCAACTGGTGTTCCATACGGCCTGGGAACTGGCCAACCGCGACGCCCGCATTGTGGTAGACAGCAACAAACCTTGAGTATGCCGGTACAACTGCCCGAACAATTTCGGGAACGCATGCAAGCCCAATTGGGTCCGGAATACGATGCTTTCAGGGCGGCTCTGGCAACGGAGCCGCCTGTTAGTATCCGGCTGAATCCGGCCAAACCCACAGCCGGAATCTCTGACGACCTCTCTCCAGTGCCCTGGCACCCGCAGGGGTACTACCTGCCCGAGCGGCCGGTTTTTACGCTGGACCCGCTCTTCCACGCGGGCGGGTACTACGTGCAGGAAGCTTCTTCCATGGTACTTCGGGAGGTACTTAAGCAGGTCTATCCCGGTAAGTACCCGCTCAAAGCTCTGGACCTGAGTGCGGCCCCCGGCGGAAAAAGTACCCTGCTGGCTTCGTGGCTACCCCAGGGAAGTCTGTTGCTGGCCAACGAGGTGATACGCAGCCGCGTCACCATCCTGAAAGAAAACCTGGACCGCTGGGGCTACGCCAATACCTTCACCAGCAGCTACGACCCCGAAGCTTTCTCGGGACTGAACGGGTACTTTGATGTAGTACTGGTCGATGCGCCCTGCTCGGGCGAAGGGCTTTTCCGAAAAGATCACGCGGCGGTAAACGAGTGGTCGGAGGAGCACGTGCAGATGTGCTCGTCACGGCAGCGCCGTATCCTGGCGGCGGCCATGAAGCTGGTGGCGCCGGGGGGGGTACTGCTGTACAGTACCTGTACTTACAATGAGTTTGAAAACGAGCAGAATGCCGACTGGCTGGCCCGTGAACAGGGGCTTACTCCCGTTGCTCTTTCTTTACCGGCCGAATGGGGCGTAGTACCTAAAGGCATTGGCTACCAGCTATATCCGCATCTCGTCCGGGGCGAAGGTTTTTACTTTGCCGCTTTCCGTCAGACCCGGGGAACGGGCTTTCAGGGAAAGCCACAGCGAAATTTTACGAAGCTGATGCCACTCGGCCGGAAGCAGGAAGCTGCTATGGGCGACTGGCTAGAAGATGCTGACCAATTTTTTTACCTGCAGCGCCCGGACGAAACGGTACTAATGGCTCCGGCTTCCCTGCGTCAGGACCTGCTCATACTCGACAGGACTTTACCCCAGGGTGTATGGATGCGGGAAGTAGGGGAATTCAAAGGAAAAGATTTTATTCCGGCGCATGCGCTGGCGCTCAGTACCGACATAGCTACCCAACTACCCTACGTAGAGCTGGACCGCGATAGCAGTTTACAATTTCTGAAAAAAGAAAATCTGATACTGCCCGAGGCACCCAAAGGCTGGCTCCTGGCCCGGCACCGGGGCCTAAACCTGGGCTGGATGAAAAACTTGGGCAATCGTATGAACAACTACTTACCCAAAGACTGGCGCATCCGGATGGATATCCGGGAGGTCTGAAATTTTGTTTTTCTTTTATTTTCTTGGCTTTTCCAACCATTTCGGAGGTGACAGGTTCTAAGGTGACGAATACCTAATGTAATATTTTTTGTTTGAAACAGAAAATATACCAGAATATGAAAAGAGTGAAAATTTGGGCTGGAATATTGTTGGCGCTATTTGTACTTAACTGTTCAAAGGACGAACTACATCCCTATAAACAAAATGTTATTGGGACTTGGCGACTATTCGAATACGGGATTTCGCCGGGTTCTGGATATTTCGTTACTGAGATATCCGAAAAACCGCCGCAATTACTGACCTTTACGAAACGCGGCGAATTGATTCGACAGGGTACCCAAGCCCAGATGGAGTACTTTTTCGACGGTTATAACCGTTATCGGCTGGTTTCAAAACAACGCGGCATTTCCCTGGTATTCTCCAAAAAAGGCAAGGACGACTCCGAATACCGCTACCGTTTAAGTACACAAAATGACACTTTGACTATTTTACCGTATTGTGCTGAAGGCTGTCACTTCGGCTTTGTAAGAGTTGGTGAAAAATGAAACCGCTTCGATCCCTAGCCACCATTTTCTTTTTTATTTGTGTACTAGGTTGCGCCGATAAAGAGATTCGCCCCTATGAAACACACCTCGTGGGTACCTGGCGGCTATTTGAGGTAGCAGGCTCATCCGCTGGCTCTGGGTATTGATATCTCTACCGATCTGCCTTATGTGGAGCTGGATCGGGATATGAGTCTTCAATTCCTGAAAAAAGACAATCTAGTGCTACCTGATGCGCCCAAAGGCTGGCTCCTGGCCCGGCACCGGGGCCTCAACCTGGGTTGGATGAAAAACCTGGGCAATCGGATGAACAACTACCTGCCCAAAGACTGGCGCATCCGAATGGATATTCGGGAGGTATAAAACAGAACAGGAGCGCCCGCTGGCGCTCCTGTTTAACTTCTATTAAAATTCATCCACGTCTCCTCCGCCGTCTCCTCCTTCGCCACGCTGTTCGCGTTCGCGCTGGAGTTGCTTAACCTGTTTTCCGAAGCGGTAGGTAAAGCCAATGAAGCCAATCCGGGTTTCGCGCTTGCCGATCATATTACTTTCAAAGCCCTCACCAAACGTCCGGATTCGGAATTGAAGCGTGTTAAATATATCACTCACCCGCAGGTTTATAGAGCCGCGCCCATTCAGGACGTCTTTTTTCATACCAAAGTCTACGTTAAAGAATCCCATAATTTCCCCCTGCGGAATAATAAAGGGCGAGCGGTAGTTAACACTGAGCTGACCGTCGAACCCTTTGGCAAACGTGAAGCTGTTGTTGACGCGGGCGGTCCAGCTTTGGTTGGTCTGGGACAGTACATTAGGTACCTCCGGGTTGCTCAGGATAGTCCGGATAAAGTACGAGAAGTTACCGTTGGCTTTCCACCAGCGGGCTATGTCCTGATTCACCACCATCTCCAGACCGTACGAGTAGGAGCGGGCCAGGTTAAGGTACGTCTGCTCGGTTACCCCGTCGGCCCGCAGGGTACGGTATCGGGTTATGTCGTCGGTGCTGGCGCGGTAGAAGGCTGTGCTCGTCAGCGAAGTACTTTTGCCGTACCACAGGTGGCTCAGTTCGTAGGCATTGATCAACTCCGGACGCAGGTTAGGGTTACCAAAACTGATATTCAACGGGTCCGACAGGTCTACAAACGGGTTCAGGGCGCGCACCCAGGGGCGGTTGATCCGGCGGGTATAGTTAAGCTGCATTTTCTGGGCCTTGCTGATGTCATAGTTCAGGAAGGCACTGGGAAACAGATACGTATAGTTCTGCTGTGAGGTCTGGCCGGTGGTGCGCTGTTCGGTATTCAGGGTGGTATGTTCCAGGCGCATCCCTACCTGATAGCTCCACTTTTTCATTTCAGTACCGTAGTTGGCGTAACCCGCGCTGGTATGCTCATCGTAGATAAACTGGTTGGTAAGCCGCTCGTCAATCTGCCAGAACATGGCATCGCCGATGCGGTTTTCAAACAGGAAGTCTCCGTCCAGAAAACGATTGGTGTATTTAAGTCCCGTTTCGAACTTCCCGTTGTTTTGGAGCGGTTCCAGGAAGTCGGCCTGCATCACGGCCACGCGGTTGTTGTTGTCGCGGGTATTGCGCTGTTGTAAAGCCGGGTCGGAAGGAAGCCCGTCGGCACCAAAGGTACTCTGGTTAAACAAGGCTACCTGAGTACTCGTGGAGGTAGCCAGCGTAGCGTCAACGGTGAGCAGTCGCTTGGGCTTGCTGAACTTTTTTCGTATACCCAATTGATAATCAAAGCCGCCTCCTTTCTCTTCTTCATCATTGCTCCGGACAATACGCTGGGTAAGTTGTCGGTTAATATTAAAGTTGTTGTATATGGCCTGGTCGCGGTCGCGGTCGTACTCAGGCCGGTACAGGATGGAGCCACTCAGAGCAAACTTAGAGGTAGCATCCCAGTCAAAGCCGAAGCGCAGGTTATTATTCAGATCCCGGCTTATTCCGTCGGAACGTTGCTCAAGATAGCGCAGCTCCGGGTTCAGGAAGTTTTCCCGGTCCATGATCCGGTAGTTAAACCGGCGCTGCTCGCGCAGGTTATAGCTGGTATACAGGTTCAGCTTTCCATTGATACGATTATTAAGGTTAATGGAAGCGTTGTACTTGTCGCGCGTACCTACGTTCAGTTGGGCGCTTCCGTTAAATCCGTTCGCTTTTTCTTTTTTCAGTATTATATTTAATATTCCGGCCGCTCCATCCGCATCGTACTTGGACGAAGGATTGGTAATTACCTCAATACTTTCAATACTGCTGGCCGGAATCTGTTCCAGCACGGCCTGGCGGTCCAGGCCGGTTAGGCCCGAGGGTTTGCCATCTACCAGAATAATCACGTTCTCACTACCCCGCAGACTTAGATTCCCGTCCATATCCACCGTCACCGAGGGCACGTTCTGCATAATATCCAGCGCACTACCTCCGAGCGTAGCCGGCAGCCGGTCTACGTTGATAATTTTGCGGTCAAGGCTGTACTCAACCAGCCCTTTTTGTCCCGTTACATTAACTTCCGCCAGTTGCCGGGCCGTTTCGTTCAGCATAATATTTCCCAGCTGAATCTGAGGAGCATCCGGAGAAATTATGATATTTTCCCGACGCAAAGTAGTAAAGCCCAGCGACTGAATCAGCATGTAAAAAGTACCATCGGGAATACCTGTTATCGAAAAATATCCTTTTTCGTCGCTAATAACACCAGCTACGGCCGAGGAGTCACTGGTACGGAAAAGGGCTACGCTGGCAAACTCAACCGGCTTTCGCTGTCCGTCCTGTTCGTGGAGCAACCGGCCGCTTATTTCTCCTGCTGTTGACTGAGTGGCGGTGGTCTGAGGGGAGGGAGTAGGTACTTCCACCTCAGGAGTCTGAGCATAGACAGACGCTGTAAACAAGCCTGTGCAAAGGATAAATATAGTGTGTAAGTATTTCATGAGTGAGGTATTTTAAAAGCCTGTTAAATAGTAAAAGGTACTTTATGTATAGGTAAATGGTTTATAGTGAGGAGAGAAGTTTAGTAACCCATGGTAAAAAAGGGTGCCAAAACAAGCGGCTGAAAGGTAGAAATTGTATTTTTTACAAAAATAGGATTGGTACAGCTATCGGGCAGGTAGATTTTAATCATTACTAAAAGCGCTGAAATAGAATCTGCTTTCCTATTTTTGTTACAACAACTTTTACAAACCAATAACCAGGCTAATCGTCTTATAATGAGAAAAATATTACTATGTACACTGGCCCTCGTGGTAGGTGTATCATTGGGTGTCAGCGCCCAGAAAAAGAAGAAAACTACTGCGAATAATCCATCTGTGACCGTTACGGAACCCACCGCCGCCACCGACCGGTCGGCGGGTTACGAGCAGCGTAAAAAGTTGGATGCGGCGTCCCTGGTAAGTAATGTGAAGTTCAGGTCCATTGGCCCCACTACCATGAGTGGCCGGGTGGTGGACCTGGATGTGAACAATGCCAATCCTACGCAGTTTTTTGTGGCGTACGCCTCGGGTGGCCTCTGGAAAACCGAGAACAACGGCATGAGCTTTACGCCGCTTTTCGACCATCAATCTACCATGACCATCGGGGATATTGCCGTGGACTGGAAGACCAACGGGCAGACCATCTGGGTAGGTACCGGCGAGAACAATTCCAGCCGCTCCTCCTACGCCGGCGACGGTGTATATAAATCTACGGACGGAGGTAAGACGTGGCAGCAGCAGGGTTTGGAAGACACACACCATATTGGGAAAGTTATTCTGCACCCCACCGACCCTAACACCGTATGGGTAGCTGCCGTAGGGCATCTGTATAGTCCCAATGCCGAGCGGGGTATTTACAAAACCACCGACGGCGGCAAAACCTGGTCCAAAACCCTTTACGTAGATGAAAAGACGGGTGCCATTGATCTGGATGTACATCCCACCAATCCCAACGTACTCTATGCCGCCATGTGGCACAAGGAGCGTAGCGCCTGGAACTTCGTGGAAGGTGGCCGGACCTCCGGTATTTATGGGTCTACCGACGGCGGAAGTACCTGGCAACTGCTAAGTACCCCCGCCAGTGGCTTTCCGCAGGGCGAAGGTGTGGGCCGCATCGGCCTGGACATCTATCAGCGTGATCCGAATATCATCTATGCCTTTGTAGATAATCAGGATCGCCGTACCGCCGAAGAAAAGAAGGAAGAAGAAGGCCTGACGCTGAAGCAGCTCCGGGAAATGACCGTAGAGAACTTCATGAAGCTCCCCGATTTAATCATCAATGAGTTTCTGGACAAGAGCGGATTCCCTGAGAAGAATTCTGCGAAGCAGCTCAAAACGGATATTAGCGGCGGTAAGCTGAAAGTAAAGGACCTCTACGACTTTGTGGCCGGAGCCAACGACGAAATGACCCTGAATCCCGTTAAAGGAGCCGAAGTGTACCGCTCCGAAGACGGCGGCAAAAGCTGGAAAAAGACCCACGACGCGCCCCTTGACCTGGTTTATACCTTTGGCTACTACTTTGGACAGATATTCGTAGCATCGAATGACCCGAACCGGGTTGTTACATTCGGGGTACCTATTCTGCTGTCGGAGGATGGGGGCAAAAGCTGGAAGAGTCTGGACCGGGACAACGTACACGCCGACCACCACGCGCTCTGGATTAATCCTAACAATCCCAACCACATGATTGATGGTAACGACGGAGGCCTCAACCTGACTTACGACAGCGGCAGGCACTGGTCGCACCTCAATCCGATACCGCTGGGGCAGTTCTACGCCATTGGAGTGGATATGGAAAAGCCTTATAACGTGTACGGTGGCTTACAGGACAACGGCGTGTGGTACGGTACCTCCCGGCCCCGCGAAGAAGGGCCACTGCCGACCTGGAAGTCCATCATGGGCGGCGACGGCATGCAGGTACAGGTCGACTGGCGTGACAACAGTACCGTCTACACCGGCTTTCAGTTTGGTAACTACTTCCGGCAGGACAAAAACCGTAGCGGCTTCAGCAATATGAAGCGGCTGGTGATGCCCCGCGAAATTGGTGACCCGAAGCTGCGTTTCAACTGGCAGGCCCCTATTCACCTCTCGCGGCACAATCAGGACATCGTGTACTTTGGTTCCAATAAATTTCACCGGAGCATGGACAAAGGCGAAACCTTTGCTACACTATCGGATGATCTCACTAAGGGAGGCAAGGAAGGCGACGTTCCCTACGGTACGCTTACCATTATTGACGAGTCGCCGAAGCGCTTTGGTTTGTTATATACCGGTAGCGACGATGGTCTGGTACATGTCTCCAAAGATGACGGCTACACCTGGACCAAAATCTCCGACGCTTTGCCCCAGAACCTGTGGGTAAGCCGCGTAGCGGCCTCGGCCCACGAGGAAGGTACCGTGTACGTATCGCTGAACGGCTACCGCAACGATAACTTTAAGCCGTACCTCTACGCCTCGCAGGATTACGGCCAGACCTGGAAAGCCATTGGTACCGACCTGCCCGCCGAACCCATTAATGTGGTAAAAGAAGACCCCGCCAATGCCAACATCCTGTACGTAGGTACCGACCACGGTGTGTATATTTCGCTGGATAAAGGTACCTCGTTTATGCGCATGTCAGGCGGTCTGCCCGCCGTAGCGGTACACGACCTGCTGGTTCACCCGCGCGATAAGGAGCTGGTAGTAGGTACCCACGGCCGCTCCATTTACATAGCCGACGTAAGCCTGGTGCAGCAACTGGCCGATACGCTCCGCCGCAGGGACCTTTACGCCTTTGCCCTGGAACCCGTTACCCACAGCGAGCGCTGGGGGCAGGTCAGTAAGTACGAAGAAACCAAGCCCCAGCAGTACCAGATACCCTACTACGCGAAGTCAGCCGGTAGGAGTACCATCAGCATTCAGACCGACCAAGGCCTGACCCTCCGCTCCTTCACCGATGACAGCGAAGCGGGCCTCAACTACGCTACCTGGAACCTCACCGTAGACGAAAGCGCCAAAGCTGCCTACGAGCAGTACCTGAATGAAACCAGGAAGAACCCTTCGACAAGCTCAGGGCAAGATAAGGAGGTAAAGCTGGAAGTTGCCGAGGACAAGAACCTGTACGTGCGGGCAGGTACCTATAAAGTAGTAGTAACTACAACCGGCGGGGCCAAAACGGAGCAAAAGCTAACCATCAAAGCCCCCGAAAAACGCCCGTCACGTCGGGCTGTCATCCCCGGTTCGGCTATTCCGTCCACCCCCGGTGAGTGGGAAGAGTACATGGAGGAGGAGTTGGGGCTGGAAGAGGTGAAGTAGTAACTTGAAGGCAGACCGCCAAATTTGTTGAGGCAACAGATTTGGCGGTCTACATGCCATTTTTCGTTATCTTGTAAAAAAGATTGTTATGAACGCGTTACGAACTTTTGCAACAGCCGATAGTGAGGGTAAAATTACCATTCAAGTGCCCGATGAATACCGTCAAAAACAGGTAGAGGTGATCGTATTGCCCGTAGAAAACGTTGGAATTCCCAAAGACAGATACTACT
This sequence comes from Telluribacter sp., assembly GCF_035998675.1. Taxonomy (NCBI): domain Bacteria; kingdom Pseudomonadati; phylum Bacteroidota; class Cytophagia; order Cytophagales; family Spirosomataceae; genus Telluribacter; species Telluribacter sp. The sequence continues at coordinate 361,524 of NZ_DASYHI010000019.1, read as the reverse complement.
TTGAGAATCTGGCTAAACTTCAAAACCCCAAAGATGCTAAATGGAGGGAGGCCCGAAATAAATTGGCCGGGCAGGCAGAAAAAAGCGGATTGACTCCCGAGCTACTCGATGATATTTTGAATAGCCCTGAATGAAAGAGGTTGTTGTTTGCGATACCAACCTGTTAGTAAGTGCTGCCATATTTCCTAACTCCGTTCCTGCGCAGGCGCTTGATAAAGTTACGAACGATTGTCTGCTTGTTGTTTCTATTGAAACCCTGGCCGAACTCTTTGAAGTTCTGAACCGGTCCAAGTTTGATAAATACATTGACCTTGAAACAAGGCTTCAATTCTTTGATGCTTACCAGGAGCGGTCACTGTTAATCGAGGTCATCCATGCAGCCCAGGATTGTCGGGATCCAAAGGATGATAAGTTTTTAAATCTCTCTCGTAGTGCCTCTGCCCGCTACCTTATCACAGGCGATCCTGATCTTTTAGAAATGAATACCTACTATGGAATTCAAATTTTGCCCCCGGCTGAATTTTTAAAAGCTAAGTAGCAGCATAAAATTAGCTAAAAAAAATATATCGTAATATTGCGATTAATAAAAATATCCGTTACCTTTGGAGCATCAATAGAGAAAGAGTACAGAAATGGGAGCGACCAAGACCGAAGAATTCACCGCCGAAGACAACCGGATAGCCGAGCTGGCCAAAGCCTTTGCGCATCCGGCGCGGGTGGCTATTCTGCGGTTGCTGGCGGAGAAGCGGACCTGCATCTGCGGGGATTTGGTTGACGAGCTTCCGCTTTCGCAGGCGACAGTATCGCAGCACCTGAAAGAGCTGAAGCGCATCGGTATTATTCACGGTAGTATTAATCCGCCCCGGGTATGCTACTGTATCAACGAGGCGGTGTGGGAAGAAGCCCGGCAGGCATTCGGTGGCGTGTTTGACAAGTACGTAGCAGCCGGATACTGCTAAAAAATTTTACCCATAATCATCGTAATATTACAATAAAATTATCTATTAACTATCCAAAACATCTATTAGCCATGAACAACACTACCAACAACGACCAGGCCCTGAAAGAAATCGTACGCCAGAAGTACGCCGAAATTGCCGGGCAAGACCCCGCGCTGAACGCCGCTTCCTGCTGCGGAGCTGGACCGGTATCGCAGGATGTTTGCAAGATTATGGCCGACGACTACACCCCCTTCGACGGCTACGTAGCTGAAGCCGACCTGGGCCTGGGTTGCGGCCTGCCTACACAATTTGCCCGGATTAAATCCGGCGACGTCGTGATAGACCTGGGTTCCGGAGCGGGTAACGACTGCTTTGTGGCCCGCCACGAAACCGGCGCGGAGGGAAAGGTCATCGGGATTGACTTTACGGAAGCGATGATTCAGCGGGCCCGTACCAACGCCGAAAAGCTGGGGTACCACAACGTCGAGTTCCGGCAGGGCGATATCGAGGCCATGCCGGTGAATGATAACGTGGCCGACGTAGTGGTGAGCAACTGCGTCCTGAACCTGGTGCCCAACAAACGGAATGTATTTGCCGAGATAGTCCGGGTCTTAAAGCCGGGCGGTCATTTCAGTATTTCGGATATCGTACTGCTGGGCGAGCTGCCGGAGCACCTGCGGGAGGCGGCCGAACTATACGCGGGCTGCGTGTCCGGGGCCATTGCCAAAGACGAGTACCTGGACCTGATTAAAGAAGCGGGTTTTGAAAATATTAACTTACAGAAGCAAAAGCCCGTTTACCTGCCAGACGACATTCTGCAAAAGTACCTTTCGGCGGAGGAGATAGCCGCTTTTCGGGCGGGCGCGGCCGGTATCGAAAGCATTACGGTCTACGCCGAAAAGCCCAGCCTGCCGCAGGAAGTGGAATTGGAAATAGGAACAGCCACGGCTCGGGACTTACCTGAAGTAGTAAGCCTGCTACGGGCCGAAAATCTGCCCGCCGAAGACCTCAACCCTGAGCTACCTCACTTCCTGCTGGCCCGCGCCAACGGTACTCTGGTGGGGATAGCCGGTCTGGAAGTATACGGTACTGATGCCCTGCTGCGCTCGGTGGTAGTACACAAGGACTTTCGCAACTTCCACATAGCCCGCCGCCTTACCAATGACCTGCTCAAACAGGCGAAGCTCAGCGGCATCAAGGACGTATACCTGATTACCACCACCGCTGACCAGTACTTTGAAAAGCAGGGCTATGCTCGGGTAGAGCGGACGGAAGTGCCAGCGGCTATCCTGGCTACCCAGCAGTTTAGCGGGCTATGTCCCGGCACGGCCCTAGTGATGCACCGCCGAATCGAAAAACCCAAGGTAAAGTTGTCGGAGGTACAGAACTCCTGCTGCTCGCCGAGTACCGGTTGCTGCTAATCTGACCTGATGGGGCCGGTTTTCGGTCCCTTTCTTTTACTTTTTTTCGTATGTATCCTTCTGTACAAAGCTATCTTAGTAGCCTCAATTTCAACAGCATTCCGGCCGAACGCCGCCCGTTGCTGGATAAACTTACCGAATATGTTAAAGAGAAAGTAGCCAGAGAGGAGCCGGTACGGCTGACCTACATCTGTACCCATAACTCCCGCCGGAGCCACCTGGGGCAGGTGTGGGCGCAAGTAGCGGCGGTGTACTACGGTGTAGCCGGAGTAACCACTTTTTCCGGCGGTACCGAAACCACCGCCTGTAACCCCCGTACCATTGCCGCTTTCGAGCGGGCGGGTTTGCAAATAGCCCAAACCACCGAAGGCGATAACCCGGTGTACCACCTTGTGTACGCTGGGGAACAGCCGCCGGTGGTGGCTTTCTCTAAGGTATACGACCAGGAGCCAAATCCGACGGCGGGCTTTGCGGCCATCATGACGTGCAGCCAGGCCGAGGAAAACTGCCCCTTTATCCCCGGCGCCGAGCGCCGCTTTTCCATTACCTACACCGACCCCAAGGAGGCCGACGGTAGTCCGGCCGAAGCCGCGACCTACGATGAGCGTTGCCGGCAAATTGCTACGGAAATGATGTACGTGTTTTCGGAGGTGAAGAAATAGCGCTGTTAGCGGTGAAGGTGTAGCTGTAAATCCTCCCTACTTGTGGGGAGGATTTACTATTTTTGTACCTGACCAATCAGCTACCTATGCTCCACAAAACCCGAGGCATTGCCCTGAGCTACATTCGTTATCGGGAAACTTCCATTATCGCGAAGATCTACACCGAAGCCTTTGGGATTCAGAGCTACATCGTGAACAGCGTCAGGAGCAGTCGGTCCAAGTCTAACCGGATTGCGCTGTTTCAGCCGCTGACGCTGCTGGATTTGGTAGTGTACCACAAAGACAACCGGGCCGAGGGGAGTCTGCACCGTATTTCAGAAATCAAGACGCGGGTACCATTCCGTAGTTTGCCTTTCGATGTCGTGAAGTCCAGTCTGGCCTTGTTCGTGACGGAGATACTGGGCAAGACCCTCCGCGAGGAGGAAAACAACGAGCGGCTGTTTCAGTTTCTGGAAGAGTCTATCCTGTTCCTGGAAGAGGCCGAGCGGGGCTACGAGAACTTCCACATTCAGTTCCTGCTGCAGCTGGCGTTTTTTCTGGGCTTTGGTCTGGAATCTACCAAAGACCTAGATGATGAGCTGTCGGCCAATCTGTACCCGCACCGCCCCGACCAGGAACAGCGCGAAGCCATCATGACCCTGCTCGTGGCTCCCTACGGTACGCCCGTACCGCTGGACCGCCCGCGCCGCGCTTCCCTGCTGGAAATGATTCTTTTCTTTTATAAAATACACATGGATACCCTGGGCGAAATACGGTCCATGGAGGTACTGCGCGAGGTACTTCGGTAGGCTAATGGGTAACCCGGCAAACAACCTGGGTGTGGAATGGTTCTTTAGGTTTGACAGATGAAATTTTCCTAAATCACTTATAGCTCATGAAACACCTATTAACTACTCTGCTGGTATCATTAGGACTAACCGCCTCGGCCCAGTCTATTAAGGGAGCCTGGAAGGCCCTGGCCCAAAACAACAGTACAGTCATGCTCATTATTGCGGATAACTACCTCATGAGCTCATCCTATAACCCCCTGAACAGGTACTTTGACCGGACCGAAGGGGGACCTTTTACCATGAGTGGTAACCAGATGACCTACACGCCCGAATTCAACACTACCGACACGGCGGCCATTGGGGTACCTATTGTGTATACCATTGAGCGAAAAGACAGCGTTCTGACGCTGCGGGGGAAAGAGGCCTGGGTGTACACCATTGTGGACGATGCGCAGAATGTACCTATGGCCGGTACCTGGCACATTACTGAGCGCGCCAATGACCAGGGAGGCATGTCCAAAATTCATCAGACCGGTACCCGGAAGACCTTAAAGATACTATCAGGTACCCGTTTCCAGTGGGCTGCCATTGACCCGGCGGTAAAAGGTTTCTATGGTACGGGTGGTGGTACGTATGACGTTAAAGATGGAAAATATACCGAGCGCATCCAGTTCTTTTCCCGCGACAATAACCGCGTAGGCGCTAACCTAAGCTTCAACTGGGACCTGAAAGATGGTCGCTGGGACCACTCCGGCAAAAGCAGCGCCGGAGCGCCTATCCACGAGGTGTGGGAGAAGGTAGACAGTAAGTAAGGTACTACAAGAATAACCGCAAAGTTAGCCCGGGGAGCGTTCTCCGGGCTTTTTTTATGGTAGATGGGCTGGTAAGCAATCCGAAGGTACTGGTTAATAGGAACACTAACATTCCTTATTTAGAATTATTCAAAATAATTTAGTTTTTTCTTGCGCTGTAAGCGAAGAGAGTGTAGGTTTGTGCCATTATTTATAATTAGTCTAATTAATTGAAGATATAGATGAAAAAGTTTACCTACATTTTGCCACTGTTCTTACTGGTAGCCGTAGCTGTATTACGGCTATCACCTGCCCGGGCCCAGTCCATACCCGGAAGTATTAAAGGAAAAGTAACTTCTACGGATGGACAGCCGGTTTCTATGGTGTCGGTATCGTTGAAAAATACTAAAGCAGGTACTATAACCGACGAGAACGGCGAATTTATACTTAGTAATCTGGAAGCAGGTACCTATACCCTGTTGTTTACAGCGGTAGGCTTCGGCGCCATAGAGCGTCAGGTACTTGTAAACGGCGGGCAAGCCAGCAGCCTGGAAGTTGCGATGCCTTCTACCATTGAGCAACTGAGCGAGATAGTTGTAACGGCCAGCCGCAAGCCCGAGAGCGTGCAGGAAGTACCCTCGGCCATGACCATCGTGGGACGTCGGCAAATACAGGAGCAGATAGCCATGAATGCTGACATTACCAATGTACTGCAGTACACCGTACCCGGCCTGGCCGTAGCCACCGGCCGTAGCTCCAACACTGGCCAGACTCTGCGCGGCCGCCAGGTACTGGTACTGGTCGACGGCGTTCCGCAGTCCACGCCGCTCCGCAACGGGGGCCGCGACCTCCGCACCATTGACCCCTCGGCCATTGAGCGCATTGAAGTTATCAAGGGAGCTACTTCTATCTACGGCAACGGCGCCGACGGCGGAATTATCAACTACATTACCAAGCGCCCCGACACCAACCAGCCCCTGGCCGGACAAACGTGGGTAGGTCTGACGAGTGGCCTGACCCCTAACAACGCCGAAACGATGGGCTACCGGCTGAGCCAGCAGTTCTCGGGCCGGAGCGACAAGTTTGACTACGTATTCAACGGTACTTACGAGCGCAGCGGCCTCATGCGTGACGCCAACGGCGTGGCTGTTTCGCCTTTTTATAATACAGGGCAAATGAACAATTATAATGTATTGGGTAAGCTGGGCTATACCATCAACAGCAAGCAGCGGGTAGAGGCCATGTATAACTACTTCGCGGCGAAGTCGGACCTGCAGTACGTGGAGCAGGTGGGTAAGTACGGCCAAACGCCGACCATCGGTATTCCTACGTCGGACGCAGTTCCGGGTACGCCGCAGGGCACCCCCTACAACCATAACGCCACCTTGCGCTACAGTTTTGACCGGCTGGTGGGTGGTACCGGCCTGGAAGTAGTGGCTTACGCCCAGAGTTTTCGCACCGTGTACGGCTACGAGGCCCAATTCTTTGAGGGCGGCGGACAATCAAATATCGTTTCTGATAAAAAAGGCATTCGCCTGAACCTGAACACGCCCCTGACGCTAACCCGAAACCTGACGGGCGAGCTACTGTACGGGGCCGACCTGCTCAACGACCAGACCGCCCAGAAGCTACAGGACGGCCGTTTCTGGACGCCCAACATGAACATGACCAATCTGGCTCCCTACGCGCAGCTCAAGCTGGATCTCTTCCGGAACCTGATTCTGAAAGCCGGTGCGCGTTTTGAGAATATCAACGTAAATGTATCGGACTTTTCTACCCTTAAAACCTACAACGCCGCCCGCAACAGCTACGATGGAGGTATCTTCGTGGGTGGAGGCGAGTTAAATTATAGTGCTTTCGTAGGTAATGTCGGTCTGCGCTATTCTGGTCTGGAAGCATTCCAGCCGTTCGTGAGCTTTTCGCAGGCGTTTTCGATCAACGAGCTGGGGCGCATCCTGCGTACCGCGCAGACGAGCATCATTGCCGACCTGAAAACCGAACCGGTCATTGTCAATAACTACGAAGCGGGTGTGTCGGGTACCATCTCGCGGTACTTCCACTACGACGTCGCCTACTACCAGAGCTTCTCGCAACTGGGGGCTTCTTTCCGTCAGCAGTCCAGCGGCGTATTTGAAATAGTACGGGCTCCCGAGAAGGTGTGGGGGTATGAGGTATCCGCTGATGTGTCACCTACGAAGTACCTGACGCTGGGCGGTTCGTACAGCTTCGTGGAAGGCCAGACCGATGCCAATAACGATGGTACTTATGAAACCTACCTGGGCGGCGACCGCATCATGGCTCCCAAAACTACCGTGTACGTACGTATCCAACCCCTCCCGGCGCTGGTCCTGAACGTCAACGCGCTCATTTCCGGCAACCGCGACCGCTTTGAGCCCGGTACCAACGGCCTGTATACCTACGGTCGCGGTCCGGTGGAGAGCTTCACGCTGGTCAATTTTAACGGCTCGTACAACATTAACCCCAAAACAACCTTGTCGCTGGGCGTGGAAAACCTGCTGAATACCGATTATTACCCGACTATTTCGCTCTGGGCCGCCCGTAATGCCGACTACATCAAAGCTCCCGGCCGCAGAGGTATGTTCACTGTTTCTTATAAATTCTAACAGCCAATGAAGCAGCTAAGGAAGCTGGTAGCACCGGTACATCTTTGGTTAGGACTCCTGTCAGGGCTCATCCTGGTGGTGGTAGCCATGACGGGCTGTATATGGGCCTTTGAGGAAGAAATCCGCTACGCTACGCAGCGGGAGTACCTGTACGTGGAGGCCCGGGCAGACGTTCTGCGGGCAGACGTGCCGCGTGCTACGGTAGAGCAGGTAGTTGCCTTACTCAACCGGCTGAAACCGGAAGTAAAAATCAGCCAGATTCGCTTCTTTGGTAATCCTGAAAAAGCCATCAACGTCTACACCAAAGACAAGCAGCTTCTTACACTGAATCCGTATGATGCGCGTGTCATCGCCGTTCGTAGTACCGAGGATGACTGGCTGCTGACGGTACTGAGCCTGCACCGGACGCTGCTGCTGGGTGAGGTGGGCAAGAAGATTATCTACTGGAATACGTGGGTATTTGTCCTGATGCTGCTGACGGGACTGGTGCTGTGGGTACCCCGCCGGCTGAACCAGTGGCAGAAGTATTTTACTATCCGAAATTGCGGCAACAAGAAAGTATACAACTACAAGATTCACTCCGTGGGCGGCATGTACGCCGTACCTCTGCTGCTCCTGATGGCTATTACCGGCCTGAGCATTGCATCCCACAAGGCCTCTAAGGACGAGGTGAAATCGGTGGTAGGTCCGGTGGCTCGTCCCGAACGCCTGGCCGATGCAGCCCTGCACAGCGTGTGGAAAGGCGAAGCGTACGAGAGCATTCGGGTCACGCCCGCCAAAGACAGTACTGACCTGCTCCGCATCATGATTCGCTACGCCACCAGCAGCCTGCGCAAGGAAAGTACCTTTGGCTTTGACCAGTATTCGGGAGAGCTACTAGTGGCTAATCGGTATACGGAGCAGTCGGGCTGGGAGAGGTTCTGGAAGTCGGATTTTGAGATTCATACGGGCCGCATCTGGGGGCTGGGCGGTAAAGTATTGGCTTTCTGTACCGGTCTGATGGCGCTGGTACTACCCATCAGCGGCTTTCTCATCTGGTTCTGGAAGCGCCGATCGTCCAAGGTACTTAACCGGAGAGCCGTGGCGAACAAAGTCGGGGTAGAAACGGTTGTTTAGAAAGAGTCAAAATAAATTCTGTAAATCATTTGGACTGATTCTAAATAAGCTTAATTTTGCATAAATATTTAGTCAATTGAACATGAACTACTTCCAGGGTTGTGATGTGGTAGCCAATGTAGGGGAGGAGAAGCCCTGGTCGTTGTCGCTGGTGGAGAATGAGTGTTGCGCGCTGAAGAAGTGCTGTAAAAACTACAAGAAAAAAGGGAAGTACTGCAAAAAGTGCCCCAAGAAGGACGACTAGGAGCCTTCAGTACCTTTATCAAAGATATTCGCAAAAGAGCGGGTGGCAGATTATTTCGGCCACCCGCTCTTTTGCTTTTTTATACCGCATAATAAAAGGCTGAGCGAGGCATTGGAAGCGATCAGTGTTCTATATTCCTACACCTCGCCCATCTTGGTAATTATTATCTGGGAGATCCTCCTGGGCCAGCGGGAGCACCACCTGGCTGCTGTGTTTGGGTACCACCGTCACTTTTAACATCGTCATTACTGACCGACTTGGTCTTTTTGCGAACAGGACTGACAGTCATCTTACCGAGCTTGTAGGTGAAAGTCATCCGGACACCCCGGTTGTACAGGTAGGTATTACTTACCTGCGAGAACTGAGCCGAGTTGAGCGTTGAGTTAATGTTAAACCGGTTGCTAAGGAAGTTTTCGGCGGCTAAGCCCAGGCTGCCCTTCTTGTTAGCAAAGTCTTTCTTCACACCCAGCGAGTAGAAGCCAAAGCCTCCCTGGCGTCCCTGTAGCTGTACCTGCGAACCCTGCATGAACCCGAAGGCCTGTGCCCCCCAGCCGTTTCCAAACTGAGCCGAAGCAAAGCTTCCTCCTCCTACGGTGAAGCCCGTGTTAGTGATCGTGGCAGATGCTCCGTCCAAGCCCATAGCCGGATCGCCGGACCGCTGACCCGTCAGGCTGGTGTAGTGGCTGTTTAGGAACAAACCAATGTTGATCTTAGAAGTCACGGCTACATTAGCGAATATATTGGTGCCGTAGGCATGTTGACGGCCGATGTTCTGATAGGTAGTAACGATAGCCCCCACCAGCGTATCCGAAGCCTGACTCACCTGCGTAATGGCGTTGTTGGTCGAGCGGCCGAAAAAGGTAGCATTGATGAATGTCTTCTTGATGGTGCGGCTCAGGCCCAGTTCAAAGTTGTTAGTCAGTTCAGGGCTCAGGGACGGATTACCAATCGTGATGTTCTGTGGGTTAGCTGCGTTGAAGTTCGGGTTGAGCTGCTGCAGACCCGGTCGCTGGATCCGGCGGTTGTAGCCTAGCTTCACGGTGGTACCACTGATTGTTTTGGATGCATTGAGGCTAGGTACCAGTACGCCGTAGTTGCCTACGTCCAGGTTACCTCCTTCGCGGGTACTGGCGTCGATAAATGTATGCTCGTAACGTAGTCCTCCTTTGAAGGTGTAGCGGTTCTTGGTCGTATAGGTGTAGGAGCTATAAGCCGCCGCGATGTTCTGGTTGTACAGAAGAGCACCCGAAGTACCATTGGTCTCCGTCACAAAACTTCCGGTCGGCCCCTCTATCAGGTAGCGGTAATCGCTGTTTACCTGGCGAATAATTCCTTTGGCGCCGATTTCAAATTGCTGGTTGCTCTTAATGGGTGTCTGGTAGTCGGTCTGTATGGTAATCTCCTGGTTCAGGTTCTTATTCAGGTTCTGCTGGCGACCCGTCAGCTCATTGGCGTCTCCCAATAAATCAGCGTCAAAGTTGTTAGTCAGGTTGTTGCGGCTGTATAGCGTCGAGATGCTCCACTCCTGACCGGGCTTGAAGGTACGAAGGTAGTCCAGGTTGGCATCCAGGGTACCTGACAGGTTCTTGACATCTACCGTACGGGTCGAAGTGGCATCCAGAATACCATTCGAGTATAGCTGGGTAGTGAGGTTCTGCTGGTTGAGCATGTTACGTGCTCCGAAACGAACACCGGCCGTCAGGCTCTGGTTGGGAGCCAGGTCATAGTCGAAACCCAGGCTGTAGTTAGCGTACATACCGGAAGAATTTCCCGCGCCATTTTGACGGGTAAGAGTAGGTATGCCGTTGGCAAAGCTGGTTTGTTCGAGGCTGTACAGGGTAGGAGTGTTGTAGCTCATACGTCCCATACCACCCAGGTTAAAGCCAATCTTGCCCTTGCGGTAGTTACCATTCAGGCCCAGCATAGAGCCGCGGTTACCTACCCCAGAGTCAACATTCAGGTTCAGGCCCTGTAGACTGTTTTTCTTCGTGATGATATTAATGATACCACCCGTACCTTCGGCATCGTACTTAGCGGAGGGGCTGGTGATGACCTCTACGGTTTTAATCTGATCGGCGGGTATCTGCTTCAGGGCATCGGCTACGCTGCTGGCTACGATGGTGGAAGGCTTGTTGTTAATGAGTACCCGTATATTCTGACTACCACGTATCGACACGTTTCCGTCCAGATCCACCGTCAGCAAGGGTACTTTACGCAGTACATCCGCGGCATCTCCACCTTTGGACGTAATATCTTTTTCGGCATTGAACACCAGCCGGTCTACCTTTTCTTCGATCAGCGCGGCCTGTCCCGTTACGGTTACCTCATCCAGTTGCTTTACGCTAGAGTTCAGCTTGATGGCTCCCAGTTCCAGGTTCTGTCCATCGGCCAGGGTGAGGGTATTTATGGTAGTATTTTCAAAACCAACAAATGTGATCAGCAGGTTGTACGTACCAGCCGGGAGCTTTTGTAGAGAGAATTTACCCTTCTCGTCAGCTACGGTACCGTCGATGGCTTTGTTAGTGGCCAGATCATACAGGGCGATGGAGGCGTATTCAACCGGTTTGGCATCGGTAGCATCCACTACCTGTCCCGTCATTTTGGCCGTTCCTTTGGGAGCTTCGGCCCCGGCGGTGCCGGGTAGTGCTTTGGGCTGAGTGGTACCTGTCCCCATCATGGGGAGCTGGGCCTGGGCTACCAGCGTACTTCCTACGAAGAAAAGAAAGAAGAACGAACGGGCTATCCGTTGGCTGAGGCGCGAAGAAAAGGTCGATGTGTTCATGACATTGTTTTTTTGTATGTCACAAAGTTCTCAACCCTGGCTTGGTCAGCCCAACGAATGTTGCGGAGTGCCGGATTTTAGGGTCTGAATTCCGGCTATTGCTGGCTAAATGTCGGAACCGGGAGCATAATTATTTGCCCAGCCACTCTTTAAAATCAGTTATGCGGTCCCCACTCACAAATACTTCAAAGCGCGGTTTGGGCTCCAGTTCCAGCTTGAGCTTTCCGGCCGAGTAGGCGGTAATAGAACGGATGGCGGGTAAGGATACCAGGCACTGTCGGTTCACCCGGAAGTACTGCTTCGGATCCAGGAGTTGAGTCAGCTTGTCCAGGCTGTACTCTACGGGCAGGTTGGTTCCCGCCTTTGTTACCAGGAAAGGAATGCGCTCGTCCAGGAAGAAGTAGGCAATTTCATTCGTCTCGACGCTCCATATCTTAGGCCCGACCGTGACCATGAACCGCTCCTTGTAGGTGGCTTCTTTGGGAGGCGCCAGCATACGCAGCAGGGCATCCAGATCGGGAGCCGGGGCCGGTGGAGCAGCCGGCTCGGCTGCAACCGGGTTGTACTGCTGCCGAAGGGACTTGAACTTATCTATGGCCGCGGCCAGCTCCTCGTAGTTGAGTGGTTTGAGCAGGTAGTCGATGCTATTGACTTTAAAGGCCTGTAGCAGGTACTCGTCAAAGGCGGTGGTGAAAATAATGGGCTTCGTTAGCCTGACCTGTTCTATAACCCGAAAAGCCAGCCCATCCTGCAAATGTATATCCATAAACACCAGATCTACCGGTACCGCCTGTTCGGACTCTTCCTGCTGAAGAAACCAGTCCACGGCTTTTTCTACGGAGGGCAGCGTGACCACTACCTTGATGGCAGGGTCGTACTTCTTGAGCAGACTTTCCAGTCGCTGGGCCGTCAGCCGCTCATCTTCCAGGATAACTACATTCATGAGAGTAGCGGAATTTTAACGATAAAGGTACTTTCCTCTTCTTCGATCCGGACGGGGCGGGTTGTAAACTGCTGGTACCGGTTAATAATGTTCTTTAAGCCAATACCTGTCGAATGGCTCATCTGCTCGCGCGGCTGAAGTGGGTTTTTAACTACCAGGTAGTCATCTTCTACCTGAATCTGTACGAACAGAGGCTGCTCCGGCGTCATCCGGTTATGCTTCACGGCGTTTTCTACCAGTAGCTGTAGCGTCATGGGCGGGATGTAGTACTGCTGAGCCACCGCGTCCGGTACCTCCATGTAGACCTCGAAGCTCTCCTCAAAGCGGATTTTGAGCAGGAATGTGTAGGAACGGATGAAATCAAGCTCCGTCCTCAGAGATACCCGGTCGTTGTCTTTCTGCTCGAGAATGTAGCGGTAGGCTTTCGACAACTTATCAATAAACTGCTCCGACAGGTCAGCATCTACGTGTACCAGGGACGAAAGAATACTCAGACTATTAAAGAGGAAGTGCGGGCTAACCTGGTCTTTCAAGGCCGCAAACTGCGCCAGGGCGGCTTCCTTCTGGTAGCGCTCCGTCTGTACCTGAATGTCCTTTAGCCGTCGGTTGGCCCGGCGGTTAGCGGCTACATAGAAGATAGATAACATAATAATGACGGTAAAGCCATTTTGTGACCGTGCCAGGTACTCCCCAAACACAGGGTCAGGTCGCCATCTTTCGGCACCACTGGGAGGTGTAATGTAAAGCATGGCGAGGGAAAACAGACCCTGGTAGAACAGACTAATGAGTATGGCTGCCCCCACCGCTCCGGCCAGTATGAGTAGTTGAGAGGAGAATTTAAACTCTACCAGTACCTCCTCTCCATATCGCTCCGACAGGCGCTGGAGGATCCACTCCGTGAAGTAAATCCAGCAGAAATAGGATAGAGTTGTTAGGATACCCTGTCCGAGGATAAATGGGGAGGCCTTCCGTAGCAGGGCCCAGGATAGCTCGGGCAGGTATACATACAGCAGGATAGGGTAGTATATAACCGTCAAACTAAGAGTAAAAGTCCAGATTTGACGGAGCGAAAGCCGGTAGTCGGTAGTTAATTTCATGAGCAATGGGAGAAGGACCGGCAGTATAGTCCGGCCACAAAGATGGCCGGAGCCACTGGTTCTAATCCATTAAATCCTGCAGAGTACCGATTTATACCCGCTCAATGGATAAAATCTATGTCGGAAGGGCTATTCGGAGAGAAGTAGAGGAGAAATGGGAGTAGAGTAGGTACTTATGCACAGGGATAAGTACCTATATCTTCCGCTTCAGCTCAAAGTGCTGCCCCAGGTATACCCGGCGTACCTGCTCGTCGGCAGCCAGTTCCTCGGCGGAGCCTTGCTTCAGGATTTTTCCCTCAAAGAGCAGATAAGCCCGGTCGGTGATGGAGAGGGTTTCGTTTACGTTATGGTCGGTGATGAGGATACCGATGTTGCGGTGCTTGAGCCTGGCTACAATACTCTGAATATCCTCTACGGCAATGGGGTCTACCCCCGCAAAAGGTTCGTCGAGCAGGATAAACTTGGGGTCTACCGCCAAGGCTCGGGCTATTTCGGTACGGCGGCGCTCTCCACCGGATAGTACCATACCTTTGCTTTTGCGTACGTGGTGCAGGCTGAATTCTTCCATCAGGGCTTCCACCTTTTCCTTCCGGTCGGCCTTGGAAAGATTAGTCATTTCCAATACCGCCATAATATTTTCCTCCACCGTCAACTGCCGGAAAACCGACGCCTCCTGGGCCAGGTACCCCAGTCCCAGCCGGGCCCGCTTGTACATGGGCAGGTTGGTAATATCAATATCATCGAGGTATACCTTTCCGCTGTTGGGCTTTACCAGCCCTACGGCCATATAAAAAGAGGTGGTCTTGCCGGCTCCGTTTGGTCCCAGCAGCCCTACAATTTCGCCCTGCTCCACCGAGTAGCTCACCTGGTCGTTGACCAGACGGGAGCCATATTTCTTGATCAGGTTTTCGGTCCTAAGGATCATCAGAGTTCTTTTATCATGAGGTACATACCCCGGTACTCGGGTTTCATCTGTTCAAAAGGGAGCCGCTTCACACCCGCCTTCCGGTAGCCGTATTTCTCATAAAACCGGATAGCCTGGCTACTATCCATGGTGTACAGGTACACATAGTCCCGCCGAAGCGCGGCGGCCCGCTCTGCTACCCACGCCAGTACCTGAGCGCCCAAGCCGGTTCCGGTGGCTTCTTTTAACAGGTATATTCGTTCCAGCTCCAGTCCGTTATCCGTTAGCTCAGTGCTTTCGGCGGGCCGGGCTTTAAGATTGATTTTCAGGTAACCAACGGGCAAGCCTTCCTCAGACTGGTATATCCAGTAAAACTCCGAAGCCGGGTCAGAAAGTTCGGTACGTAGCTGTTCAGGGTTGTAGCGGGTGCGCTGGTACCATTCGCCCGCATCGTACCAGAGGTACAGGTAAAACTGGGGGTAAAGTCGCAGACAAAGTGCAGAAAGAGCATCAGCCTCCTGAACGCTGATTTTTTCTAGTCGTACTGCGGTAGTGGCTTGTGTTTGCATGTAAACTTTTTGCCCTTAAAACTTCACATCTTTCAACCCCAACTGTAACGACTTATTGCCACGAAAGTTGTTTTCTTCGAGCTGGTAACAGATAGAAAACGGTTTCCCGCTCATGAGGTCGGGGTACAGGTGCGCCATACTGAACCCAATCACTGTAAAAGCCGGAGAATCGCCCTGATACACCTCAAACTTAATATGCTTGCTCTTCATGATGGTAGGGCGACCGGCCACCTGTACCTCGTGCGAAACAAATACCGGTAGCATATTACCCGGACCAAAGGGGCCCATCTGGCGCAGGACGTTGTAGAACTTCCAGTTGATAGCTTCCAGTTGCAGCTCGAGGTCAATCTCAATCATGGGGACCAGTTGCTCGGGCAGGATACGGCTCGTTACGATTTCTTCAAATTTGAGCCGGAATGCCTCCACATTCTCAACCGGCAGCGTAAGACCCGCCGCGAAGGTATGCCCCCCAAACTGCTCGAGCAGGTCGGCGCACTCTTCGATGGCTTCGTATACATCAAAACCCGGTACCGAGCGGGCCGAGCCGGTAGCTTTGCCGTTGGAGTGGGTCAGGATAATGGTAGGGCGGTGGAAGTGCTCAATGCAGCGGCTGGCCACAATACCCACGACTCCCTTGTGCCAGTCCTGCTTAAAGAGTACTGTACTTTTGGCCTGTGACAGCCACCCATCCTGCTGAATCATGCTGAGGGCTTCTTCGGTGATGCTGGTATCGAAGGTGCGTCGCTCGGTATTATGTTTGTTTATTTCAAAGGCAAAGGCAGTAGCCTCATCTTCGTCGTCACAGAGCAATAACCGGACAGCTTCTTTGGCGTGCTTGATGCGCCCGGCGGCGTTAATGCGCGGTCCCAGTCCGAACACTACTTTGGTAATATCCAGGGCCGTGGTGAAGCCCGCTATCTGGATCAGGGCCTTGATACCGGTGCAGGGCGTGTCGTTGAGCCGTTGCAGACCGTAGTAGGCCAGTACCCGGTTTTCACCCGTAATGGGTACTATATCGGCGGCTATACTCACTACCAGCAGATCAAGGTATTCATACAGCAGGTCAAGTTCCTGGCCGTTGTGCAGGCAGAAAGCGTGGAGCAGCTTAAAGCCAACGCCACAGCCGGTGAGTTCTTTGTAGGGGTACTTGCAGTCTTCACGCTTAGGGTCCAGTACGGCTACGGCCGGAGGAAGTTCAGAGCCAGGGCGGTGGTGATCGCAGATAATGAAGTCAATGCCACGCTTTTTAGCCTCCGTTACTTTGTCGATAGACTTGATGCCGCAGTCGAGCGTTACGATCAGTGTAAAGCCGTTGGCCTCGGCCCAGTCGATGCTTTGCCACGATACGCCGTATCCTTCCGAGTAGCGGTCGGGAATATAGTAGTCGAGCTTGTCGTATATTTTTCTAAGAAAACCGTAGAATAAAGCTACCGAAGTGGTACCGTCTACGTCGTAATCGCCGTAGACGAGTATCTTCTCCCCGTTGGCCATGGCTTCGCACAGCCGCTCCACGGCTACCTCCATATCCTGCATCAGGAAAGGGTCGTGCAGGTGCGAGAGCTCAGGCCGGAAGAAATCCCGGGCCGATTCAAAATCAGTAATACCCCGCTGAACGAGGAGTGCGGACAAAAATGAAGTTGTGCTGATCGCCTGCGCTAAGTCATGGGCGGTCTTGTCTTGTTCGGGGGTAAGCGCGGCTCGTACTATCCAACGTTTTTCATTCATACCTGCAAAGATAGCGGAATTGCCTGTCTCTCTCTCAAAAATACGAAGTTACAGCCATCTACTCTACTCCTGTGCGCTGGGGCGGGTTAGGGGGCTATGGGGTAGGTACAAAAAAACAGTCAACCCAGAGGATAGTTATATTTTATTATTGGTAAGAAAGACTAATTAAAGAAAGGTCAGGCCTATTTTCTTATTTAAGCCCTTCTCAAAGATTCGTATCAGAGTGGAGAGCTGGATATCGCCTCTCGCATTTTCTATACGTGAGATATAGCTCTTTTTAGTTCCTGCTTTTTCCGCCAGTTGTTCC
The DNA here is from genome assembly GCF_035998675.1 of Telluribacter sp. Lineage (NCBI taxonomy): Bacteria > Pseudomonadati > Bacteroidota > Cytophagia > Cytophagales > Spirosomataceae > Telluribacter > Telluribacter sp. The sequence goes on along the minus strand of NZ_DASYHI010000019.1, from coordinate 344,628 downwards.
TGGGTTAGTTTGGCTTCTCTTCTGGCCTCCTTCAGCATCTCACCCACTATAAACATTTGGGCATTTTCTTCATACTTATTACGATTTTCAGTACCTATCTTGCTGTGCTCCCTTTCTATCAGGTCATCGAAGGTCTTAATTCCTTTATAATCAGTCATAGCTATTTTCCTTTAAGTCTAAAATACTCGTTTTTTAGTCGTACTGCTTTCTCAATTTCCTCCTTGGGTGTTTTCTGGGTCTTCTTCTGAAATCCGTTGAACAGCACCACCAGCTTTCCTTCGTCAAAACAGCAGAAAATTCTGTAAATGTTCGACTGGTATTCTACCCTCACCTCATACAGGCCTTCGTATCCGCTCATAGGAGAAAGAAACTTTACCGGCACCCGTTCAATCTGCCTTATCAATTCCAGTACGTACTGAATTTCCCGTCAAGGCTTTTGTAGAAGTCCAGGAAATAATCTCCGTGGAAGATGATTTGTCTTATCATACACAAAGTTATCTTAAAGGATAACTTTCACAAAGCATTTTCACTATTAGATTATAGGATGAAGTATGTTACGTATCTAATTTACCTACCATACAGCCGCAACGAGAAGCACAGGCCAAACGTTCCGCGTATCGGGGAAGGGCAGTAAATCCAGCCAGCCAGTAATTATAAGCTACCCTGACGAGCAAGATACCGAATGCCAGCGGGAAAGCTACGCGAAAGGTTTTATCTTTGCGGGGTGTTTAACCTTTTTTAACTTAGTCGATTTCCATGCCCCGACTCCTGGCCATTGATTATGGTACCAAACGTACCGGTATTGCCGTCACTGATCCGCTGCAGATCATTGCCACGGCGCTGGATACGGTGCGGACGCATGATTTGCTGGATTTTCTCAAAAAGTACACGCAGCAGGAGCCGATAGAAGCCTTCGTAGTAGGTATGCCACGGCGACTTGATAATACCGATACCAACAATACGCCTTTGGTACAGGCGTTTATAAAACGGTTGCAGAACAGCTTTCCGGATATTCCCGTTTATACCCACGACGAGCGCTTTACTTCCTCCATGGCCCTGCAGTCCATGATTGCCGGGGGAACCAAGAAGAGCGACCGCCGCATAAAAGGAAATATTGACAAGGTAAGCGCTACCATTATTTTGCAGTCCTACATGGAGAGCCGACGGTAGCGTAGAAAAAACTAAAAACTAAGAGCTAATTACTAATACCTAATTCAATGATTTACCCCATAGTAGCTTACGGAGATCCTATTCTGCGTAAAATAACCCGCCCTATCGAAAAAAACGAACTGGATCTGAAGAAGCTGTCGGAGGATATGTACGAAACCATGTACTCAGCCTCCGGCGTCGGACTGGCCGCCCCGCAGGTAGGACTCAATATCCGGATATTTGTAGTAGATGGTACCCCCTTTAACGAAGGCGAAGACGAAGAGGACAAAGATGCTTCCCTGGAAGGATTCAAGAAAGTGTTCATCAACCCTCAGATTCTGGAGGAAGACGGCGACGAATGGCCCTTTGAAGAAGGCTGCCTGAGCATACCCGGTATCCGGGGTGATGTATACCGTCCCGAGCGGTTAAAGATCCGCTACCGCGACCTTGACTGGAATGAACATGAGGAGGAATATAATGGTACTGCTGCGCGTATAATCCAGCACGAGTACGACCACCTGCAGGGTAAGCTCTTCACCGACTATATGCCGGCCCTGAAGAAGCAGCTCCTTAAAAAGAAACTGAACGACATAGCCAAAGGAAACGTGGACGTAGACTACCGCATGCGCTTTCCGAACCGCCGGTAGGTACTTGTTGTAAGAAACTTGTTTGAACGCGGAGGAAAGGGAGTAGCGGAGTTTCGCAGAGCCGCTATACTTTCCTGATTTCCTCCTTTTTCCCTTTTTTATGCCTGAATCAGCCGAAAACCTGGCCGTAGCCTTACTGCAGGCCAACCTGTACTGGGAAGATACCACCGCCAACCTGGCCATGCTGGAAGAACAGATCGCGGCCCTGTCCGAGCCAGCCGACGTACTTGTGTTGCCCGAAATGTTCAGTACTGGTTTTTCCATGAATGCCGCCCGGGTAGCCGAGGCCATGAACGTGACTACCACACGCTGGATGAAGCAGATGGCCGCCAAGACCGGAGCTTTGGTAGTAGGTAGCTTTGCCGTAAAGGAAGAAGGAAAGTACTATAACCGCCTGCTGTGTGTGCGGCCCGACGGTACCTACCAGGCCTACGACAAGCGGCACCTGTTCCGGATGGGGCAGGAGCACGATACCTATACCGCGGGTACCCAGCGGCTGGTGGTGGAGTGGAAAGGCTGGCGTATTTGTCCGCTGGTGTGCTACGACCTGCGCTTTCCGGTGTGGAGCCGGAATAGTCAGGCGGCACCTTACGACCTGCTGCTGTACGTCGCCAACTGGCCCGCCCGCCGCACCTACGCCTGGCATACGCTGTTGCGCGCCCGCGCCATCGAAAATCAGTGCTACGTAGCCGGGGTAAATCGGGTAGGAGCGGACGGAAACGGTATTGAACACCTTGGTGGCTCGCAATTGATAGATTTTCTGGGCGAACCCATCACTGATCTGGGCGAAGCCGAGGCCGCCAAAGTAGTTAATATTGAAAAGGCTCCACTAGTGACCTACCGCGAGAAGTTCCCGGCTTACCTGGATGCCGATTCTTTTGAGCTACAAACAGAAAAACCCGCCCGATAGTACAGGCGGGCTATATTTTAACAGGGACAAGTACTTATTCTATCACCTTAGGTACTTTAATGTAAGTACCATCCTGACTGGGTGCGTTGGCCAGGGCCTCTTCCCGCGTCAGTCGGTTTTGCCCCACATCCTCGCGCCAGTTATTGACTTCACCCGTCACGTGGGTCAGCGGCTCCACGCCTTCGGTATCCAGCTCGTTGAGCTGCTCCATCCAGGTCAGTACGTTTTCCATACTGGCCAGCAGGGCTTCTTCTTCCTCGGGCTTCACTTCCAGCCGCGCCAGGTGCGCTATTTTATGTAAGGTCTCGTGATCTATTTTCATTTTGGGGATTCTATAGGTTTATCAGGACAAAGATAGGGAGTTGTAGGTAAGCCACCTGTCTATATTTCGCGTACCCGTATTTTTACTTTTTCAGGAAAAAGCTCTGCCACAATGATAAAAGGTATTTTAACATCCAGTTCTTTATCCAGAAGTATGGTCAGTATTTTTATTAAATCAGTCGAGCGAACATGCCCGGGACGTATGTAAACAATGCCTATGGGCTGAATGTTTTCCCTAAAAAATAAGGTGCCAAAATCACTGTCCTGAGTCAGGATGATCCTTGCTTTTTCTATGGCCAACTCAATAATAGAAGTATCCGGGGTAGAGGCCATACCTTCTTCTTTTATGTCAAATACATCAATACTAATACTCCTGAGGAAACTGACAACAAGAGGGGGAATGTTCTCGTCAGTAATAAACGGATACTCTTTCAGTAGCATCAGGCAGCTAGTTCAATATCCATAAAGCCGGAGTTTTTAGACAAAGCGGCGGCAAACAAAATGGCCTCCCGAACCGCTTCGGGCTTCAGATGCGGAAACTCTTGGCAAATTTGTTCAACCGAAGAACCATTAGCAATCCATTCCAGAACAAGCTGTACACTAATTCGGGTACCTTTGATAATAGGTTTACCGCCCAAAATAGCCGGGTCGGCGGTTATGTATTCAAACTGAGTTTTCATACGGCAGATGCTTTTAGCAAAAATATAAAAAGCTGTGAACAAGTACTAACCTCTGTACCCGCCAACATTTGTAAGATAGATACAGAGGTTAATACAAATCTCATTCCTTCCCCTTCCCGCCCGCACGTTTGCGCTTTTTTAAGGCTTCGCTCAGCAGGTACTCAATCTGTCCGTTGACGCTGCGGAAGTCTTCCTGCGCCCACTTTTCCAGCTCTTTGAGCATCTCCGGACTCACGCGCAATACAAAAGCTTTTTTTTCGGCCATATCAGGGATACAGGGTACCGGCGTTCACGATGGGGGCCGCCGCTTTATCACTACACAGTACTACCAGCAGGTTGCTGACCATGGCGGCTTTTCGCTCCTCGTCCAGGTGTACAATGCCTTTTTCGGAGAGCTGGGCCAGGGCCATATCCACCATACCCACGGCGCCGTCCACAATCTGGCGGCGGGCGGCTACCACGGCTGACGCCTGCTGACGCTGCAGCATGGCCCCGGCTATTTCGGGAGCGTAGGCCAGGTGGCTGATGCGGGCTTCCAATACGTCAATACCGGCCCGGCTGAGGCGCTCGGTAAGTTCGCCTTCCAGCATCGCGTTGATCAGGCCGGTGCTGTCGCGCAGGGTTACTTCCTCCAGCTGCTCTTCGTCCATAATATCGTAAGCGTAAGCGCCCGCCAGGTGCCGTACGGCCGCTTCGGACTGAATCTCTACGAACCGTACGTAGTCATCGACCTCAAAAGAAGCCTTGGCCGTATCGCCTACGCGCCACACTACCACGGCGGCTATCTCGATGGGGTTGCCGAGCTTGTCGTTTACTTTTAGTTTCTGACCGTTCAGGTTACGGGCCCGCAGGCTTATTTTCTTCCGGCGAAACAGTGGATTCACCCACCGGAGGCCGTTCTGGCGCATGGTACCCATGTAGTCACCGAAGAAGGTAGTCACGATGGCTTCGTTGGGGTTAATGACCGACAAACCAATCAGGATAATAATACCAATGATGATTATCGGTACGCCGAAGGATGGTTGTCCGGCCACAACCAGAGGTACACCACCAAGCAGCAACAGGAGGCCTATGGCAAAGAGCACATAGCCGGAAAGCGAGCGTAGTTCTTTTTCATTCATCGTCGTAGAAATGATAGTAAATTGATATCACAATGATAGAAGTTTTTTAGGCTGGAATCTACTGTTTTCGGACTAAGTACCCCCGGCCCGGATGAATGGTACCCGGCCGGGAAGAACGGTACCGGCTGATGCACCTCCTAACTAACCATCGTGCTTCGTCCGTTTTTGACTATATTTGGTAAAACTATTTTACCTGAACTATGAAGAAATTACTGCTGGGGGCGTTGGTAGGATTGATGACAGCACCGACACTTTTTGCCCAGGATTACAAAGATAAAATCACCCTGGTAATACACGGGGGCGCGGGTACCATTACCCGCCAGAACATGACACCCGAGCGTGAAAAAGCCTACAAGGAAGTACTTACGATGGCGCTGCTGAAGGGACATCAGGTATTAAAGCAGGGCGGGACCAGCCTGGAAGCGATAGAAGCTACGGTGATGGTCATGGAAGATTCCCCGCTTTTCAACGCGGGTAAAGGCGCTGTATTTACCAACGAAGGCAAGAACGAGATGGATGCCGCCGTCATGGATGGCAAAAATCTCATGGCGGGAGCCGTTGCCAGCGTTACGACTATTAAAAATCCCATTCGGGCAGCCATAGCCGTGATGGAAAACTCGCCGCACGTGATGATGATAAGTAAAGGCGCGGAACAGTTTGCCGAAAAGCAGGGCATTGAACTGGTGGACCCTTCCTACTTCCGTACCGAAGCCCGCTACAAAGCGCTCGAACGCGCCCAAAAGGAAGAAAAAGTGGAGCTGGACCACAATGCAAAGGAAAAACAGAAGGTGAAGAAAAGTCCCAAAACCGGAGCTGTACTACCCGAAGAAGACCTCATCTTTACCGAAGGCAAGAAATTCGGTACGGTAGGTTGCGTGGCGCTGGACCAGTACGGTAACCTGGCCGCGGGTACCTCTACCGGCGGTATGACCAACAAGCGTTACGGCCGCGTGGGCGACGCACCCATTATCGGCGCGGGTACTTACGCCAATAACAACACCTGCGCCATCTCGGCCACGGGCCACGGCGAGTACTTTATACGCTCGGTGGTTGCCTACGACGTATCGGCGCTGATGGAGTACAAGGGTCTGAGCGTGCAGCAGGCGGCCGACGAGGTAGTGATGAAAAAACTGGTAGAGCGGGGGGGCGAAGGCGGCCTCATCGCCCTCGACCGTCAGGGTAACATTGCTATGCCCTTCAACTCCGAAGGTATGTACCGCGGCTACGTTAAGGCCGATGGTACCATTGAGGTGTTAATTTATAAGGAGGAAAGGTAAGAAAGGAGGAAAGCAGGAAAGTGCCGAAGGGAATTACGGCTATTAAAAATTGGTCACTGGTTACTGACTGACTCCTTTCTCACCTTTACTCCTTTAATTCATTTCTCCTTCATAAATATCATGCGCTCGCTGCGGTTGTTAAAGTAGATAGAGAGTTGACTTTTTCGGTCCGCCGAAACGTGAACTTCGTAGCCGGTAGCACCGTTGAGGGCGGTCCAGGCTTTGGCGCTCCAGTCGGTTGGTTCGGCTACTTTAGTGCCGCCAAAGGTGACGTTCAGGAGCTGACAGGCGTCGGCTTTCTCATAGCTGCCTGATACCTCATTGGCTACGGTATGCCCCTGTATAGTACCCCTGTCGCCTTCTTCCCTGAACGTAAGTACAACGCCACGTCCGCCCGTCTCGGGGTCATGTTCCAGCTTACGACTGTCGATGTGCTGGTAGGCCTGTAGCCGCCAGGTACCTTCCATACCGCCGGAGGGGCTGCAGCTGTACGGAGCGTCAACAATGAAATCTTTCTGCTCGCAACGGAAGGCCGTAACGCCGAGCAGAAAGACCAATGCAACGCCTGAAATATATTTTTTCATATCTCTCTTTTAACTGATTTAAACGTTGACCCCGGCCTGCGAAACACCGGCCAGGGATGAGTAAATAAAGCCTACTGCTATTAGCTACCGCCCAGCCACCTTCCTAAAACGCAATTCCCATCCGCAGACACATCCGGTTGTAGACGCGGGTTTCGTAGCGCTCGGTCTGATCCCAAAGGGGTGGTTTAGTGACGGAGGCTTCCTGCCGCTTATAGCTGAGCGTAATGGTGAAGGCCGCTCCCTCAGGCCGGCCCAGCCGTAAGCCCAAACCAGGGTTCAGCATCATACCGCCCCGGGTCTGGTACCCTTCGCTATCATCATGGAACCACGCCAGTCCGTAGCCCGCGTCGGCCGTAGCGAAGAGGCGGGCATTGCGTTTGCCCGTCAGGTCGTACCTGACACCGGCGGCAATGGGCGTGATGAGCGCGGCCGTGTACCAGTCGAGGCCGGTGGTGAGGCCAGCCGCCAGGCGCGGGTTAAGCTGCAGACCGTTGAAGGTCTGCAGGGTCAGACTCAGGCGGTTTTCTACTACCTCGTCGCTGCCCTGGTAGGGGCGGTACTTCACCCGGCCAAACAGACCGCCCAGTTCGGTGTGGTTGATGTAGGTACGCCGGAAAAGACCCTCCTGGGCCGTGGCAAAGCCCATTGTCAGTACGCCTACTACGAATAATGAAAGTAGCTTCTTCATGATTTACTTTTTGGAAAAACCTTAAATGGCACTTTTACCGACCGGAATCTTACTGATTTGCCGTAGCTGACGCGGATTGGTAGCATCAAACTGGTAGAATCCATCTTTACCAACCATCAGCAGTGTTTTGCCCAGCGAAATAACATCGTAAGCGTCTACCTCCTTCATGTGAGACAGCAGGTTTTTATCTACCCCAAACTGGTCGGTTACGTTAAATGTCTTCAGACCGTACTGGCCTTCGCAAAGGTATAGCGTCGGGAAGTTAATGCTGAGTCCGTGGGGGTTCTGCATGGGGTAGCTCTTGATGAGGCGCGGACGCGACAGGTCACTGATGTCCACCAGGTCGAGCTGATTCTGGGCGTTGCGGCAGGTAGTACCCGACCGCAGCGTTACGTAGGCCACATTGTCCTGTACCACTACCGGGTCGCAGGCCATCATGTGCTGAAATACTGATAGCTGCTTCGGGTCGGACGGATTGCTATTGTCGTAGATGTACATACCCGTGCTGGAGCCGATAAAGAGTTTGTCCTTGTAGGGGAAAATGGTTTCAATACCCCAGCCGATGTTAACAGTTGAGTAGCTGGCGGGCTTGGCCGGATTGGATATATCGAACAGGTGCAGGTTATTTTGTCCTACGGTATAAAGGAACTGGTTGTAAAGCGCAAAGCGGGCCATAGAACCGCCTTTGCCGTCGCTGCTGCCGGGGGCCGAAGCCGGTGCCGCCGAGCTGGAGAAGGCCACATCCATCATGCGCCAGGCCCCACCTATGCCCCACCACATACCCGGCATAACCGGATTCTCTTCGCAGTTAGTGCTGATGGTTTCCGTTCTATACTCCACCTTCTGGTCATTGATAGCGCCAATGGATTCATTGTAGCTCCACCAGGCTCCCTCAAACTGACCGTTTTTGAATACCTCACCTACCCGCCCAACTTCTTTGGGTTGAGTCGGGTCAGTAATATCCAGCGCTACCAGGTCGGTGTAGCTGTCGGCGTAGAGAATGTTGTCCCGAACGGCCATGTCGCCGTTGCCGGGTATGTTAATGAATGATACAAAGCGCGGGGCAGCCGGATTGCTGTTGTCAATGACGTGCAGCCCCTTTTTTATTTCGTTGATAAGCAGGTAGTTGCCTTTGATATAAATTTTGCCGGGATGCTCGAGGGCACGTGGCGCTTCGGTTTTCAGGCTCCGCCGGATTTCCATCAACGATACCGTCACGGGGGTCATCTGCTTCACTACGCGGGTTTCCTGGCACTGGTCGTTGCAGGACCACAGACCGGTGGTCAGTACGGCAAACAAAAGAAGTAAAGGTGTAGGTCTCATGGCAAGTAAGGGGTTTAGTACAGTCGGTTAGAATACGCTCATATAGATTCTTTGTTACCTGAATTGGTTGGAACAGACACCAACAAAATCGTCCGAAAGCAAAGCCCCCGGACGATAACGCACCCCGAAAACGTCAGAAACTTACTGACGCTTGTACTCGTACAGCGAGCCGTCGGCTACTACAGATCCCTGCGTACCGCGCTCGTACAGGTACAAACGGCCTTCCGAAATCTCGTACGCCTGGTACGTATTATCATCAGGATAAATTACCGCACTTTTATAAGGTGCATTCTTCTGGCTTTCGCCGGTGTAGCAACGACCACTACTTTCTACCTTACCGTCACGGGTTTGGGTATAGTTGGTACCCGAAAATTCTATTTTTTCAGAATAAGGAAGTTGTGCACCCCGTACGGTAGTTTGGGAAAGACCGTAGGTAATGGCCTCGAGTTGCCAGGTACCGGTCAGTTGGGAGTCTACTTTTACGACATCTTCTTTTTCGCAGGAGGCCAGCAGGGTCACTACCGCCAGGGCGGGTACTAGTACTAATTTTCTTAAAAATTTCATGGCTATTTTAATAAATGGTACGAGTGAAAAGGATAAAAAACTGTGTTGAGTGATAAATACTAAGGATTCATGATACGCCCCATAAACAGGATGGTATCGGAGGATTTTTCGCTGATGATGAATACAAACGGCCGGTCAAATATATACGAAGGCGGCGCGGAGGTTACTTCTATTCCAATGGTTGTCACGGCGGCGGCTTCGGTACCCTTTTCGTCTACCCCCAGGTAGGTATTCTGCTTGATAAAGCTGACCGCCAGTTGCTCGGCCTTACTGATTTTATCCAGCTCAGCCTGGGCGGTAAACACCCGGTCCATGCCCATCTTCTGTAGCGTTTTGTTGAGGTTTACCTCATATTCCAGCGTAAACTTGGGCAGCCCTACCAAAACCTTGCTTTCCTGCAGCAGGCTACTTTGTAGTTTGGTCCACTCTTCGGCCGTAAAACCAGCAATCAGGTCGTTTACCGTAGCTCCTTCGTTGGGCATGAGCAGCGTCAGGTTAAACTGGCCGGTTGAGTAGGGTAGCTGAGCCGCGGTGTACTTTTCGGTACGGGCTACGCGGTAGTTCTCCTTGAGCGACATCATCTTCACGTTCTTGGTACCGCCGTTGGCCAGGGTAAAAGGCGCATCCATGGTCTGCTTGGGGTCAAACTGGTACTTCCAGTCGCCTTTGAAGTACAGGGCGTTGAGCAGGAACATGACGTGCTCGGGCCGGATCTCGTCAATGACTTTCTTGATCTTGCCGTTGGTGTTGTCGCTGGCCCACTGGTTTATGCGGTCTTTGGCGGCGGGGCTATCAAAGTTCTCAGCTGATACCTCCGCTTTAAACGACTGCTTGAGTACATTCAGAAAGTCTTTTTCGACCTGGAAGGTATTGCGGTACCATACCGAGTTGGCCAGGGCCAGCTTTACGCTGGGGTCGGCCTGCGGGAGTCCCTCCATCAGTGCCTGGTAAGCCTGATTCAGCTCTGCCTGCGTGAGCCCCTCCAGTTTCAGGGTCTGCTGAATCTGCCGGGCCGTTTCGCCTTCGGCTCCGTTCAGCAGCATACCCAGGGCAATGTGCAGGCTCAGCGGCGACACAAATATATTGTCCCCGGCGGGCTGGGTACTTTGCAGGTTTTTGAAGAAATCAAAAGCGAAGTCGGTGGTATTGGCGGCTACCCGGGCCGATATCCTCACTTCTTTACCCTCTATGGGAGCGGGTGTATTTCCGTTGTTGTCGCATCCGCTCAGGGATACGGTAATTAGCGCGGCCGTCACAGCGGCAGTGGTGAATATTTTGTTCATGGCTAACAGATAATTTAAAGTTCGCTTTCATCAGTCGGTCACCTATCTGTTGTGGTGGACTTGTTACTATAAAGATTCAGGTCCCGGGCTTAGGGTTGGAATCAAGACCTGAAATTTTTTAAAATAAATACCGGAAGCCCCATCCCAGTCCGTACAGCTGCGGATGCGAGCTAATGTTATCGTTGTTCTGAATCCCCGTCGCTAGCGCTTTCTGGTAGGAGCCGGTTAGGCTGGCGGTCCAGTGCGACGACAGGTGATAGCTCAGGCGTACCCCCGTAGCCGCCGACCAGTTGAGACCCCGGTATACACCATCGCCGGCGGTATTGGTCACGGTATAGCCGGGAGCCGTTTCAAGATCATTACGCAGAAACACGTTAGCGACCATGCCCCCCAGTACTGTGTAGCTCACCTTTCCTTCCGGATTCAGGGTATAGCCCGCCTGAACGGGTAACTGCAGGTAACGGTAATCATTACGCGTATGCTGGTCCAGATCAATGTACACGGCCGACATCTGGTAATCCTGCGCGGACGAAGGGGCAAACTGCGACTTATCATTGGCGGCCCGATTGCTGCTACCCGCCATCAGGGCATTTTCGAGTACATTGGCGCTGCGGTTGGACATGGCATCCAGCACGTAGCCATCGCTTACAAAGGTAGAATTGGCCTGTAGGTAGCTCACACCCGTTTCGAGTGACCAGTGCTTCGATAGCTTTACCCCGCCCTGCGTTTGTACGGCATACGACAGCCCCGCCCGGCTTGAACTGGACATAGACTGACGACCCGCGTTAGCGGCCGAAAAGGCCGCCGGAGGAGAAGTTACGTTAACAGCGGGGTTGAAAGCAGCGGGCATTACGCCAACTCCGGCCCAGTACTCTTTCGAGCGGGCAGGTGGTGTTAAAGGCATATCGTCCGGAGCGTCGTACCGGAAGTACACGTAGCGTTTCTGCGGGTACACGGCCAGTTCGCGGAACCCGCGGGGCGATAACGCTTCTACCTGCATAGCTACCATTGGAGTACCTGCCTCCAAAGAGCGGGGCGTTTCCGTGGCAGCAAGTCGGCTGTCGGCTGTGGAAGGTACCGTTGATTCCTGACCGGAAGTAGTACTGACTTCAGAGGTGCCCGGTACGGAAGTACCCGGTATGGAAGTACCCGGTACGGAAGTACCCGGTACGGCCGCAACCTGTGGTCCCAATAAAGTTTCGGGTGTTAGAGCGCGTTGTTCTCTGGAGGCTTTGCGACCACTTGCTGTCCGGTTTGACGCGGCATAGCGTGGTTCGGTAGCAGGTGCTGTTATTTCCGCCGGAGCAGCCTCTTTTTTCTGACCAGTGGCTGATTCCGCCCCCGTAGCAGCTTCCGCGCCAGTCTCTGCCGATCCGGCCAGACGGTCTTCGGCCTGGGAGTTGTTTTTGTCTACCGCTACGGTTGGCAGCTGCGACTGGCTGTTCTTGTCCAGGCGGAGCAGGAGGGGCCAGCTAACCAGTAAAAGGGCTCCCACCGCGGCGGCGGCGTACCACAGCCGGGGTGAGCGCCACCACAGAGGTACTATGGGCGCGGTGGCCTTTTCGGGCTGGTCGAGCTGTGCCTCCAGGGCGTCCCAGACCGAAGGCGGCGGGGCCTCCGAAGCCTCATCAAAGGCTCGGCGCCACTCCTCCTCAAAGTTGTGTTTTTCGGACTGATTCATCGTCAAACCGTTTTTCTTTGTTCAATTTCTGTTGCAGCAGCATACGCGCTCGCGCATACTGTGACTTTGATGTTCCTTCAGATATACCCATCAGCTGGGCAATCTCATTATGCTGGTAGCCTTCAATAGCATACAGGTTAAAAACCGTCTGGCAGCCGGTAGGTAGTTCATGGATGAAACCCATCAGCTGCTGCCACTGAAAGCTCGACAGCGTTAGTTCCGTATCGGCCAATCGGTTATCCTGGGTATGGACGTCGTCGAGTTCTACTAAGTTTTTCTGCTTGCGCAGATGCTTCAGGGCAGTGTTCACTACGACCGACCGTACCCAGAATTCAAGCGGACATTCCCCCCGGAAAGAATCCATGTTTTCATAGATCTTAATAAAGGCATCCTGCAATACATCCTCAGCATCGGGCCGGTTTTTGGTATAACGCAGGCAAATAGCGAACATCTTCCCCGCAAAAACGTCGTACAAACGCTTCTGGGCGATTCGGTCGCGCTGACGACAGCCGTTCACCAATTCCTGCTCGTTCAATATCATTCGAAGGTAGGGGTGCTTCGTACGCTTTCGTTTTCTTAGTTCGTGCCAATAGCTTTACGTACCGGAGGCAGAATAAAATTGGATGATTTACCAGAAATCAAACAGGCTATATCCTGACTAAGTCTTCCGTGTACCACATAAGATACCGTAAGTGTCGAAATGGTTGGAAAGTGTCTTACTAATTTTAATACAAATTTACATTTATTATTTATAGCTTCACTTCAGAAGGCTAGGGATCAACAATAACAGAAAGACGAGCGGGGGAGATAGTACCCTTCGCCAGCGGAGTGGCATAGAATTTTAACCACAATTGTACCTGCGCATTTTTTATAAACATTCACCTTACGGCATGAGTGACCTGAAACAACTTAGCTCGAAAAAATGGATAATATGGACGGTTGGGATAGTAGGGGGGATTGTATTGCTCATTTTAGTAGCCTCGTGGTTGCTGCCTCAGTTTTTTAAAAATCAGCTGGATGCTACGCTCAGGAAATCGGTATACGAAGCGTCCGACGGGCTGTACTCCATTGAGTATGATAATCTTGGAATTAACATACTCCTGGGTAACGCCGAAGTAAGCGGGGTAGTACTGAAATCGGACTCCGCAGTATACAAAAGGCTGGTGGAACAGCAAAAAGCGCCGGACCAGGTAGCCAGTTTACAAACGAACCGGCTCCGGCTGGGCGGGGTTTCCCTGTGGAGGCTGTTACTGTTCAAGGTCCTGTCTATTGATGAGGTAGTTATAGATAGCCCGGAGATTATCGTAGCGGTCGATAAAAAGCCCTACAATGAGAACCGCCCTAAGAAGTCGCCCTACGAGGTCATCAACAAGGTACTTAACTCCATCCGGATCGACCACATCAGCCTCTCCAGCGTTAATTTTACGTATGCCAATAACAACGGTGAGGAATCGCGGAAAAATCATCTTGAGGAGCTGTACCTGGACGTTTCGGATTTTTTGCTCAATGAAGAAACGGCCCAGGACTCTAGTCGTATCCTGTACTCCCAGCAGGTAAAGCTACGATTAAAGGGGTTGACGCTGGACGCTGGCAGCGACCTCTACACTTTTACCATGGAAGAGCTTGAGCTCTCCTCCCGGGACAGTACTATCAAAGTACAGAACGTGCACTACAAGCCTAAGCACTCCAAGGACCAGTTTGGTAAAGCCGCCGCGATATCTACTGACCGTTATGACTTAAAGTTTGAGGACCTGAGCGCCCGCGGGGTTGATGTCCGGCGGTTCCTGATGAAGCAACAGTTCTTTGCCCGTGCTTTGGATATTGACAAAGGCCTGATAGATGTGTTCAGGGACCGCCGCTACCCCGACCCGAAAGATAGTAAAATGGGGAAGTACCCGCACCAGATTCTTAAACAGGCTAAGTTTATCGTTTGCCTGGACACCGTCCGGATAAAAGGTACCCAGGTATTTTACGGGGAGCAGAGCGAGCAAACCGGCCTGCGGGGAATAGTCAGGTTTACGGGTACTCAGGGTACTATTACCAACCTGACCAACGACACGGCTACCATTACCAAACGGCGTTATTGCCGGGTGAGGGCCTATACGACGTTTATGGGAGCAGGCCGGCTTAATGCCTACTTTAACTTTGATATGGCCGCTGACAATGGAAGGTTCAACTGTGGAGGCACCATGAGGAACTTCAAGATACAGCAGATCAACCCGATTACAAGAGCGCTGGCTAAGGCAAGCGTCGAGTCCGGCAACCTGGATTTGTTACAATTTCAGATTCAGGCTAATGACCAGCAGTCGCGTATCACTACCCAGATGCGCTATAATAATCTGGCGGTCAAAGTACTAAAACAGGATGACGAGTCCGGAAAGCTGGAAGAGAGGTCACTGCTGACCAACCTGCTTAACGGACTCATCATCAAGAACAACAATCCTTCCGGAAATAACCCGCCCCGGGTAGGCGAGGCGACCGTACAACGAGAGGCCAGCGATTCTTTCTTTAACTTCATCTGGCAATCTATCCTTACCTCCATCAAAAGTGTTGTTTCGGGTAAGGCCGACGAAAAGGAGAAAGAAAAGGATACACCAGAAAAAGACAAAGAGAAGGACCGTAAAAAGGGCTTTTTCAAACGCCTGTTTAACTAAGCAGCAGGCTGCTACTGACCCGCTCCGTCGGCTTTGGCCCACGCTACGGCGTAACTACCAATGTTTTTACCGCATTTCAGCCCTGCTTCGCAATCAAACCGGTAGTGGATCAAACCGTACAGGCGCGAGTTGGATGCTTCCACGGCCATAGCATTGAACTTGTTGGCCTGTTCCGGAAAAACGTGTCCAAGTACCTCTGCTGCCGCCGCCGAGAAAGTAGAGTGCCCGGACGTATACGAGGGGAAGTTGGGGGTACCTACCGTAGTCTTCAGGCCGTATTGCTGGGGGCGCGGGTAGTACCACCAGTACTTCACATCCCAGCAGCAGATGCCGGCATCCATCAGGGCAGTACCTACCAGAGCCAGCGTCCGCGCCATGCGTACTTCGCTGTACCGGGCCTCGTGAGCGGCGTTGGCGGCAGTGCGGTGCCAGTGGCCGGGAGGGGTGTAGCTGCCTACGCCGTCGGACCAGTAGTTGGCGATTCGTGCCTGCTCGCGGGTCTGGTTTTTCTGAATTGTTTTCAATTCATCCAATGCTTTTTGAAATTCAGTACTACCTACCGCCGGAGGTGCTTCGGGGCGTAGCTTTACGACCGTGGCCTTATCGAAGTTCCAGGGGTTAAGGAAGCCGTAGGCGGGTAACATCGGCAGACGAGCCGGTACCTCCTGACTTACCCAGGGCTCAGTTACGCCCAGCTTTTTAGCGTTTTCAATCATACCCGCCGTCAGCGACTGGTTATTGGAGCTGCCCATGCCGTCGGTTCTGGCACGGCCCATTACCTTGGCCGCTACCGCGGTACCTAGCTCGGCTCCGGCGGTCAGGTCACTTTGTACATTCATACCCGCCCACAAACGGCTTTCCTGGTGCTCCTTCATCCTGGCTTCCAGGTATGGTACTTCGCCCGGAAACATAGCTTTCAGGACAGTGAAGGAAGCGGCTGCTACCACGGCGTCTTCGGAGGGGTAGGCAGGAATGCCAGTGGCCGGCAAGGCCGCTTTTATGGAGCTTTCGGTCAGGGCAGGCGCGGCGCGGTTGTACTTGTACTTATAGTGCCAGGCCGACACCAGCGCATCGTACTGCGCTACGCTCAGGTAGGCCAGCGCACGCGCGGTATAGGGCGGATTGGCAAACGGAAACGCAGGGTAGGACAGGGGGTTAGCCGCATCCGGAACCGGGTACTTGCCATCCGGGCCGGCTGCGGGAGGCAGGTTGTAGCGGGCAGCCAGCTCACGGGCTATCTCATTCCAGCGGTACACGGCTCCCGCGCCCCAGTAGGCCACTTTTTCCCGTTGTGCCGGGGTCAGCGTAGCCGATTGCTGTTTCAGACTGCTTAGTTCGGCCTGGTACGCGGCCGACCCCGTTGCGGCCGGAGCCGGAACTGCTACCTCAGTGGGCGAGGTAAGTACATAGGTTTTCCAGGTACCGGCGTTGGCATCGGTGCTGGTGGGAGCATAGGCCGGAATAGCCGGTTCCTGAATTGTTTTATCGCAGGAGGTAGCAACAAAAAGTACCGTAAAACCCATAATCAGGGCACGGTATGAAAGAAGGAAGGTATATTTCTTCATGGGAAATTCTAGTAATTAAATTGATACAAAACCCCAAGCGAATAGCTCAGGCTCTGGCCCACATTCAGGCCTTCCACCACGTAGCCCACCCGGACGTTCAGCCCCAGGTTACGGGGTTGCACTTTTCCGTACCAGCCCAGGGTAGTCATCTCCATTTTGTTGGTAGGAAAAGGCATGTCGTTACGCCGGATGTTATCACCCTCAACGCCGGCGAAGCGTTCAGCAAATACCTCCGTTTGCCAATTTGATTTCAGGATACCTACCCGTACGCCCAGATCAATGGCGTTGGGTACCCGTACTTCGCTGGTATTGTACACGCGGCCGTCGGCCTGGTAGGAGTTACGGTCCAGCTGAATATTGCTCCGCCACGAGTAGCTGCCGTGGCCGGTCAGGTAAAGGCCGGTAGGCGCGTGGGTATAGCTGGCAATCAGCCGACCGGTAGCCGTGCGAGCCTGAAGACCGATGGACATGGGCAAAAACTCCACCACGTAGTTGGTTAAGGGAACAGAGCCACCCAGAACTCCGTGTACCGAAAGGCCTTTCTTGTCCAGGAGCCGGTACTTCAGCCAGGCCGAAGCATCCTGAAATCCCTGCTGGCCCATCAGGTTCCCCGCGCTGGTGCTGGTCCTGACGTAGGGAATAGTAGCAATGATATTCAGGCGGTCGGTAATACCCACGGCTGCCATCAGCGATGCCGTCTGCGTGGTGTGGGTACCTATATTCAGGTTGTCGCGTTTTAAAGTACCTTCCCAGTACTCGTTCCAGCTACTCTGACCGTAGGTCAGGGCCAGACAGGTGGTCTTCCGGGGCATATATAGAACGTCGTGGGGCATTTGGGCCTTCGCTGCTACCGATACCAGTAGCAGCGTCAGGATAAGTATAGACAAAGGAGTCCCTTTCATTTTCAAGGAAGTAATGAGGTTGATTGTAAAGAGATAAAACAGGTTAGAACCAGCGTGACATACTTACTGAAACCAGGTAGTCAGCAAAGGCGGCGTCGCCGTGGCGCTGACCGGTGGGGTCCTGCCGGTCGGCGTAGCTCTTGATACGGTTGCGGTACAGCGCTACAGGTACGGTGGCGGCAATGGATAACTTCTGGTTCATATACGCCACGCCCGGCTCCACCGACACAATATAACCCGGACGACGGAAGCCCGCATCGCCACCAATCAGGTCGTGCGCGGGTACTCCCTCCACGCGGCCGCCCAGCATCAGCGACAAGCCCTTTACCATGGTCAGCGACTGGTTGATACCCAAACGGGCCGCAAACTGATCGGCCACCGAAAAGTACCCATCAATGGGGCTGATGGTAGTACCCGGGTTACGCACCACGTTGTTCGTCTCGCGGGGGTTAAACAGATAAAAACCATTGAAGTACACGGCAGTCTGCTCGCCCAGCTGCGCATAGCCCTGCCCTTCCAGGCTAAAGCCTACACCTCCGTCGCCCAGCTGAATAGACTGGTCCACGGGCTTGCGGATAATGTAGTCGAGTTTTTCCTGATTCAGCTTATGGATGTCGCCTTCTACGCCCGGATTGCCCGTTGGCAGTTTGACGCCTAGTCCCAGCGCGAAGTTCATTTTGGGGAGTTTCATAGGGTCAATCACCCAGTAGCTACCCGAAATACGCATATCGCCAATGCCCTGCGAGCCGGTATGAAAGCGCTTCTGCTCGGGGTTGGCGGTAGTACTGTTGCCGTAATGCTCGTAGAGCGACGAGCGATCATTGTAAAGTACCGGCACGTTCACCGAAAACGACAGCCGCATGGTAGGCTGGTAGGTAATGCCCAGGTCCAGGTTGTGCGATACATTCACTACTTCGGTATTGTTTTCCACCCGCTCTTGCTCCTCGTGGTCGCCCCGGAAGTGACGAAACGAACGGAAGTACCGGTAACCGGTATTGACCTGCCACTGTCCGTGCTTCTGCTTGAAAAGGTCTGATGAGGAAGCCCCGGGAGTCGCCACTCCTGGCGTGGAGGAACACATATTCATGTGGCGAACGGCCACGCAGCCCTGCCCTAGAGCCAGCTGAACACTAAATAGGGCGATAAGAATGGTACTGTATAGAATATTTTTCATTGTCCTGATTGATAAAAATGAGCTATTGATAGGTGCGCCCGGTACGGCGTAGCAGGATAGGCAGCTTTGGTGGTCGGGGGTACATAGAAGCAGGGCCGGCAGCTACCGTAGTAGTACCAATTGCTCAAATGACGAGGAACTAGGAGAACAAGTACCTTAGATATAAGGCTACTTTTAAGTACTTTCCCAATTCCCGACTACAAACCTACCCGATACCATACGTACCAAAGGGCGTGCGGGCCTGGCCTCTCTCAGCGGAGCGACCGGCGGCATAGCAGTATATCAGGCAAGGGCCTCCGGAGGTGGAGAAAGAAGCTGGTAAGTACCAGCAGGGAGAGAAAAAGCAAAATCACGGAAAGGAGCCGGAGCTTCTATCCATTCGTACAGGTTAAAATAAAGGTTTCGATGGGACGCGTAATAATCTTTTATCAGGTAGCTCACCAGGTGAGAGGCTTTTTCGGAAGTACCCGGCAGGCCATTCACGGTAATCTTGACCCACTCACTGAGGGTCTGGAAAAGTTGCTTTTCGGTATGATCTTTCACGCAAAGTACCATCAGCGTGTCGCCCACTACCTCCTGCTTGTAGAGCTTGTAGTACTCGTTGTTGTACCGGATTTGTCCGTCAATACGCTCGGGCGCTTGTCGGGTTTCGGTCCAGTAGGGGAGGTTAATAGGAATTTTGATAGTGAAGAGTTCTTCTTCTCCCAGAATGTTCTGGTTTAGTTTCTGCT
The DNA here is from genome assembly GCF_035998675.1 of Telluribacter sp. Taxonomy (NCBI): domain Bacteria; kingdom Pseudomonadati; phylum Bacteroidota; class Cytophagia; order Cytophagales; family Spirosomataceae; genus Telluribacter; species Telluribacter sp. Next base: position 325,374 of record NZ_DASYHI010000019.1, on the reverse strand, counting down.
GCATCTCCAGCTGGGCCTTCAGCTGCATACAAAAGTACACCGGGTAGTAACCCAGCGTATTGAGTAGCAGCAGAATCACGCCTCCGATACAGACTAAACGTTTCACCAAACCTTCAATTTTTTATACAAATATTACCAATACAAATTAGAATGAAAAATAACTGTGAAAGTAATTCTGTGTACCTGAGTAGGTTAACAGCTCATAAGCCAGCCTACTTCTTTCAATCAGGTACCTTACGTATTGCAGCAAAGCGGATAAATAAAGAGATTTACTACTAATCAAGTACCTCCCGTCCGGCATTTATCTACTTTTTCCTTATTTCTATGGCCAAGCAAAAGAATATACTGGTACTAAGCGGAGGTGGTTTTAAAGGAGCTTTCCAGTGGGGAGCGCTCGAGTACCTCATGGAGCAACGCAACGTCCGCTTTGACCGCATAGCCGGGGTGTCGGTGGGGGCGCTGAACGGAGCCCTGGTAGCCATGGATAAGTTTCATGAACTTAAAGCCCTGTGGCAGCAGGTACAGCGGGAGGGGTACCAGGCTATCTATACTTCCGATATTCTGGTGATGCAGGGCGAGACAATCCGTCCTGATTTTGCCGCCATTATCAAAAAACTTCTGCCCCGTTCCCTGCTTCGGTACGGGTTTCAGTACCTGTTTGACCGCCCGGCGCTGCTGCGGGAAGTCATGGCTAATTTTAACCAGATTCGCTCCCTGGCGGATAACCGCCCGCTTTATATGAAACTGCTGCAGGTAGTACGGCGCGGCGACTTTAAGGTACCTTACCAGTGCGGCGTAGTATCACTAACCAACGGTAACTACTACACCTGCCGTCCGCAGGACTTTACCACGGACGAAGAGCTGGCCAAAGCCATTCTGGCCTCTACGGCCATGCCTATTGTGTGGGAGCCGGTGAAAGAGTTGAACCTGCTGGGCGATAATTTTAACGAAGCTACGGTACTTCGGGAGGTAGTGGATGGGGGTATCCGGACGGTGTCGCCGTTGGGAGACGTGGTGCAGGCTATTAAAGACGAAGCCGACGATGTAGACGACTACATTATCTATATCCTGAACTGCAACAGCTGGGACCTCCCGGATGACCCGGCCCGAAAGTACCACCTGACCAACATTGCCCTGCGCGCCCTGGACGATATTGCTATCAATGAAATATTTAACGATGACCTGAAAAGGTACCTCGAAATAAACGAGCTCGTGATGCAGGTACGGGATGCGCAGCGGAGCCGGGTACTACCGCCCGACTTCCGATTGAAGCTGGGCGGGAAACCCCTGAAATACTTCCGGACGGTACTGGTACAACCGGAGCCGGGGGAGGTGGGCCATACGCTGGATAGCAGCGCCGCCATGCTCGAGCGACGCCGTCAGGCGGGGTATCAAAAAGCCCGGACCGCGTACGAAGCCGCGTTCCCACGGGCCTGACGCAGGTACTTCTACATAAAAAAGCGGCCCAACTGTAAAAGTGGGCCGCCGTCTTATAGGTGGTGGTACTGGTAAATGCTATGGCTATCAGGCGTAGGTATTGAGCATAACCGGCATAACAAGCATCAGAATATCTTCGTTTTCTTCCTGCTCAACCGGAATAATAAGTCCCGCGCGGTTAGGTGCGGACAGCTCAAACGTCACGTTTTTGCAGGTAAGGTTGCTCAGAATCTCAATCAGGAATTTAGCGTTAAAACCGATCTCCATATCGTCGCCGTTGTACTCGCACATAAGCCGTTCGTTGGCCTCGTTGGAGTAGTCAAGGTCTTCGGCCGAGATAGACAGATCGTTGAGCGTCATCTTCAGACGTACCTGGTGCGTAGTACGGTTAGAGTAGATAGAAATACGCTTCAGCGAGTTGAGCATTTCGGCCCGGTTGATCGTAAGCGTATTGGGGTTATTGGTCGGAATTGCGTTTTCGTAGTCCGGGAAGCGCTCGTCAATCAGACGGCAGATCATGCGGATATTTCCAAAGCTGAAAAAGGCATTGGAGGCGGTAAACTCCGCTTTCACGGCCAGGTCTTCGGAGGGAAGACAGGATTTCAGCAGGTTCAGGGCTTTCCGCTGAATAATCATGGATGTATCCGAGCTGGCCTTGATGTCGGTGCGGCGGTAGCGCACCAGGCGGTGCCCGTCGGTCGCAACAAAGGTGGCGTTTTCGGCCCCTATCTGCACAAATACCCCCGTCATAGCCGGGCGAAGATCGTCGGTGCTGGTAGCGAAAATGGTATTGGAAATAGCCGTACCCAGCGAAGCCGACGACAACTCTACCGACTGACCACGGTTGACCGAAGGCGTTTTCGGGAAATCAATGGGGTTTTCGCCGGATAGCTTGTAGCGGCCGTTGTCCGAAACGATTTCAGTCCCAAAGGTTTCTTCGTCAACATTGAAGGTAATAGGCTGCTCGGGAAGTCCGCGCAGGGTATCCAGAAGAAGCTTGGCCGGTACCGCAATAGCCCCCTTATCACCCGCTTCTACCTCTATTTCAGTAATCATAACCGTTTGCAGGTCCGACGCGGTGACGGTAAGGGTATTACCATCCAGTTTAAATAGGAAATTCTCCAGTATGGGCACAATCGGATTCGTGGAAACGACGCCGTTGATGGCCGATAGTTGTTTAAGGAGCACCGATGACGATACGACAAACTTCATAGTACGCAGTGGCTATTTTTTCGGTTGACAGATGACTTGTACAGTTCCTTTGGGAGGAATGGGGCTTCTTAAAGCTAAGATACTCACAATTCGCACGTAAAGCCCAAATTTTCTCTGTAAAAAACAAAAGTAAAAAAAATAACGCACCTACGACGCTCACCGGCCAAATTTTCGGCGACGCCAATAGTACCGGAGTGCCCCGAATATACCCACCAGCCCCACCGGCAGCAGCAGGTTGAGGAGCTGCCAGCGCGTACGCTGCTCCTGTACCCGTACCTTGTCCAGCGGCCGGATGCTGATTTGTTTGTTGCGGGCCGTTATAAGTCCCTGTGCATCAGTCATATAATCAAGGGCGTGCAGAATAAAATCCTTGTTGCCGTAGATATTCTGGGATACCCGGTCGTAGCCCAGCGGCAGGGGGGCGTTGCGGCGGTAGTCGAAGTCATTGACCACCAGGTCGCCGTCTGAAGCTACCAGGACCCGCCCCGCCTCACCCTGCGCCCGAAAGCCCGCCGAGCGGGGGTCAGAAGGAAGGATGCGGTTTTGAAAAAGGGACGTAAACTGCCCCTCCAGGAGTACTGCCGCCAGCTTTATTCCTCCGTTATATTCGGCCGGGCTGGGTTGCTGACGGGCTTCGTTATAGGCTACCAGCGCCGGGGCGTTAAGTAGTTTGGTATAGGGCGAAGTCATGAGCAGGGGGAGCTTCCTCAGACCTGCCGCTCCGCCCACGGTATCTATACTACTCATAAACCGGGCGAAAATAGCGTCGGTATTGCGCGTAATGGGGTGGGTGCCAAAGTTATTGAGTAGCGGAAAAAAACGCCACGGCAGGGGCTGTATCTGCGGGGCGTCGCCCATGTTACCTACATTGAGCGGTATGAGAGCCGAATTAAGGTCTTTGACCAGATTGGTATTGACCCTTACACCCCAGCGGAAAAACAGGTCGCTGAGGTTGAGGTCCAGCGGCTGGGCAAAGGTACCTTCCATGCTGACGCTATCCACGCGGGCTCCATCTATAAAGAACAACGCATTCCCTCCGCCGACTACGTACTGGTCAATTTTGTACTTCTCGTCCTCGTTAAAGGGCTGGTCGGGCTTGAGGACAAGCAGTGCGTCCAGCCCGTCGTAGGATTCAGGGCTATTGACATCCAGAAACACGTCGTAGCTCTGCTGCAGGGTAGCGATCAGGTCCGATAGCCGGGCGGGCGGAATAGTGGTATGGCTCACCAGCAGCCCGACCCGCTTGCGCTCCTGCGGGGCCATTAGCCGGATGGCCGACGCCAGCTCAAATTCCACGCCTTCGTACGACTGGTTCAGCTGCTCTTCGGAGCTGCTGCTGCGATTACCTTTCAGGAGCTGTACGGGTACCCCCAGGGTATCTACCTGTACTATGGCTCCGGGAAATATCAGTTTTTCGGTCCGCTTGCCCTCTTCATTGGCAAAAAGGTTGGTGGGCGTAAGGCCCCGGTCTACCAGTTGGGCGTACTGCCGCTGGCGCTGCTCCTCTGACGTAGCCGCCGAAGGATCTATAAACTGATAGGTGAGCCGGCCTCCGGCGTACGTTTCAAATTCTTCCAGGGTTTCGCGGGTGGCATTTTCCAGGCGCTCAAAGCCCGGCGGAAAGTCGCCCGACAGGTATACCGTTACGTGTACGTCGCGGTCGAGGTTCTGGAGGAGTTGCCGGGAAGCCTCCGAAATGGTATAACGCTGGTCTTCGGTAAGGTCCCAGCGAACATATATAAACGAAGCCAGCCAGTTAAGGCCGACCAACGCCACTAAAACTATAACAGATCGTAGGAGTAATTTTTTCATGAAGCTATAACGCCCGGTGGCGGGGCAAAAATACAAAAAGGAGAGGCTTCTAGGCCTCTCTTTACGTAACTCTTTACCTGCTGCTGCGCTTTGAGCGTTTGGCGCGCGACTCACCTTTGCCGTCACCTTTGTCACCTTTACTGGCAGTAGCGGCCTTGCTACCTCTTCCTCCCGAGCTTCGGCTACCCGATTGCGAGCCGCCGCTCCGCGAGTCGCTACTCCGGGAGCCGCCACCCCGAGAACTACCACTCCGGGAGCCGCCGCTCCGGGAGCCTGATTTGGAAGCTTCCGTCCGGCGGGTGCGTTTGGTAGCGTTGGGGTCGCCTTCCAGGTACAGGTCCATGCTGCGGCGGGCCAGGTTAATTTCCTTTACTTTTACCTTCACCGGATCACCGAAGGTATAGATCTTCTTGCTGCGCTGCCCGATAAGGCGGTAGTTTTCTTTGTCAAGCTCGTAGTAGTCATCCTCAAGGTCAGTCATCCGGACGAGGCCTTCGGAGGCGGTTTCGGTGATTTCTACGAACATACCAAACTCGGTAACTCCGGTAATAATGCCGTCAAAGACCCGGTCACCCTCCATGGTACCCATGTACTCGATCTGCTTGTACTTGATGGACGCGCGCTCGGCCTCCGCAGCCAGTCGTTCCCGCTCCGACGAATGTTTGCTGGCGGCTTCGTACTGTTCCTTTTCGACAGATTGGCCGCCGTCGAGGTAGTGCTGCAGCAGGCGGTGGGCCATTACGTCGGGATAGCGCCGGATGGGGGAGGTAAAGTGGGAGTACCGCTGGAAAGCCAGCCCAAAGTGGCCCTGGTCTTCGGTACTATAGCGGGCTTTGGCCATGGTACGTACCGCCAGCTGTTCAATCAGGTTCTGTTCCGGTTTGCCTTCGACATCTTCCAGCATACTGTTCATGGAGCCGGCAATCTTCTTTTCGTCTTCTACCTCAACCGAGTAACCCAGTTTGGCTACGAAGGTGGCAAAGGTTTTCAGTTTTTCGGGGTCCGGGGCCTCGTGAACCCGGTACACCATGGTATTTTTATTTTTACCCTTCGAAAGCGAATAGACGTACTCGGCCACGCGCTTGTTGGCCAGCAGCATAAACTCTTCAATGAGCTTGTGGGCGTCTTTGCGCTCTTTCTGATAAATACCCAGCGGCTTTCCGTTTTCATCCAGCCGGAAGCGTACTTCCACGGTTTCGAAGTTGATGGCCCCTTTCCGGAAGCGTTCGTCGCGTAGTTGTCTGGCTATTTGATTGAGCAGGGTGAGCTCTTCCGGGAAATCACCCGCGCCGGTATCCAGTACTTCCTGGGCTTCTTCGTAGGTAAAACGGCGGTCGGAGTGAATAATGGTACGCCCAAACCACTCATTGAGGATTTTTCCTTTGGAAGTCAGCTCAAATACCGCCGCAAAGGCCAGCCGGTCTTCATGGGGCCGCAGCGAACACAGGTTGTTCGACAGCTTTTCGGGCAGCATGGGTACCGTCCGGTCTACGAGGTACACCGAGGTAGCGCGCCGGTAGGCTTCCTTTTCCAGCTCGGTATTGGGTTGTACGTAGTGGGCTACATCGGCAATGTGAATGCCAACCTCCACGTTGCCACCTTCCAGAAAACGCACCGACAACGCGTCGTCAAAATCCTTGGCGTCCAGCGGGTCAATGGTAAAAGTAGTGGTGGAACGGAAATCGCGCCGTTTGGCCGCTTCGGCTTCCGGAATGGCATCGGCAATGGCCTGCGCTTCTTTTTCTACTTCCTCCGGAAAGCGGTTGGGTAAGCCGAACTCGGCCAGAATGGCGTGCATTTCGGCATTGTTGTTCCCGGCTTGTCCCAGTACTTCAATAATTTCTCCTTCGGCCTGGCGGGTACGGGTGGGCCATTCGGTAATCCGGACAATTACTTTATCGCGTTCCTGGGCTTTACCCAGCTGGTCCAGTTTCAGGTGAATGGGCTCGTAGAGTTTGCGGTGGTCCGGGTGTACCAGCGCGTACTTGGGCCATATTTCCACGACACCTACTACTTCGGAGCGTCCCCTTTCGAGTACTTCCGTAACCCGGCCTTCCAGTTTCTGGCCGCGCGCGCGGCCGTCGCTGAATATCTGTAGCCGTACGGTATCACCGTCCACGGCTCCTTTCAGGTTATCGCTCTCGACGTATACATCGTTGTCCTGACCTTCTACTATGACAAAAGCAAAGTTCTTGTTGACGTGGTCCACGCGGCCGGTTACGCCGGTTTGCCCGGTGGGGGCCGCTACGGAGTAGGTACCGTCCGACTGGCGGAGCAGGCGCCCCGCTTCCTGTAGTTCGTGGATGATTTCATTAAAGAGGTGGCGGAGCTTTTTGTCTTCTACCCCGAAGTGGTCGTGTACGTCGGTGGGACGGAAGGATTGTTCGTTATTTATTTCAAAGAAAGCGGCAATATCGGCCTTTAATTCATCTACGTAGGACAGAATGTTGTGCGGCTTTTTGCCCGATTTCTTTTCCCGGCCTTCCCGGTTTGATTTTTTATTTCTCATTGCTTAACAGATTGTTTTAAATACACGGCCCGGCCGGTAGAGGTATAGATGATGCCTCTGGTACCTAGCTCTCAGACCCGTATTCTTCTTAGTACTAACTTGGTATTTTTAGGATATGTTTTCTGCCCGTCGGGCTTAGGCCGGCCGGTCAATGTTTTTTTCGGCTACCAGGGGCAGATAATTCATCCGCAGATAGAGCTGGGCCAGTACTACCACGTCTTCGCAGCAGTAGCGACAGATTTTAGGTACGTCTTTGTCTTCGTAAAATACGCGGGTTACCTGGTCGCCGCTCATTTCGTCCTTGCTGCTGGCTACATCAAATACGGCCGCCAGCAGGTCCAGCGAAGTAGCCCCTTTAAAATCGCCGAATTTCCAGAGTTCCATGGTATCCTGGTGCAGAATTTCCCAGGGCTTTTTGCCCGATAACTGCAGCGCGCGGGGCAGCTCAATACCATGAATAAGCATACGACGGCAGATATACGGAAAGTCAAATTCCTTGCCGTTGTGGGCGCACAGAACCAGCTTATCGGCCGGGTACTTCTCGACCAGGTCCTTGAACCTGCGCAGCAGCGTAGCTTCGTCTTCGTCGGCGAAGGTGCGTACCTTAAAACTCATTTCGTCCTGAGCATTCCAGTAGAAGGCGCCAAACCCGATGCACACAATCCGGCCGAATTCGGCAAAAATACCCGCCTGGTCATAAAAAATTTCGGCGTCGGTCTGGGGGTAGTTGTCTTTTCGTAGCCGCAGGGCCTTCTTGCTCCATAGCTGCTGCATGCGCTCACTGAGGTGGTCGTAGCCAGGTACCGAAGCGACGGTTTCAATGTCCAGGAGGAGGAGGTTTTGGGCTCGGCGGCGAAATTCGGCGTTCATACTGAAAGCTTGGCAAGTTATAACTCCGACGGGTCGGCGGGTACTTTCCCGCCAGGCGGCGTAGCTAACCTAAGCGGAAACGGCAGCAAAGTTACTCGTGCAGGACCCCCTCCAGCCCCAGCGGAGCTATTTCAATGAGGTTGTCTTCGACGATGCTATCCGGCACGAAGATAAACTTTTTATCGTAAATCTGATTCCCGATGAAGTAACTCACCCAGTATTCGTTGTTCAGGTGGAACACATCCGGCATGATAGGCTCCACTATTACGTGCTCGCCGGGCGGTACTTCGGCAAAGAAATGGCGGAGGGTAGAGGTACGCTGGTCGGTAGTGGTACCTGACTCGGTGTTGCTGTATCCTTTGGAGGTAACAAACACATTGCTGATGGAAGCCGGTTTCCGGTTTAGAAGTACTACGTGCCAGTCCGGCTGTTCGAGTTCATTTATATTCCGTACAATGGCTACCTGAATGCCTTCGACGGGCAGGAATGGGATGTCTTTTTTCATTTACGCTATCTTTACTTCTATCTATATCGTACTATATCGTACTTTGAATGCGGGTTTCTTCCAGCTCCATTTCAAATAAAACGGCCAGCCGGGCTTTGAGTTTTTGGGCTACTTCGTCCATCGCTACCGGATGCCCCAGTTCGGCTTCGAGGGAGGTAACGGCTTTATCCTGAATACCACAGGGAACAATATGGCCAAAGTAAGCCAGGTTGGTATTGACGTTGAGCGCGAAGCCGTGCATCGTCACCCACCGGCTCGACTTAACCCCCATGGCACAAATCTTACGCGGATTGCGCTGCTCTTTGTGGTCGAGCCACACGCCGGTCAGGCCCTGCACGCGTCCGGCGTCCAGCCCGTAGTCGCCCAGCGTCAGGATGATAGCTTCCTCGAGCGTCCGCATGTACCGGTGAATATCCGTGAAGAAATTGTCCAGGTCCAGAATGGGGTACCCTACCAGCTGGCCGGGGCCGTGGTAGGTAATGTCGCCGCCGCGGTTAATCCGGTAGTACCTCGCCTCTTTCTGGTCCAGTCCATCGGTATCCAGCAGCAGGTGCTCCGGCTTGCCGCTTTTGCCCAAGGTGTACACGTGCGGGTGCTGGCAGAAAAGCAGGTAGTTGGGCGTCAGTAGCTGTACTTCGGGGGCCAGGTCACGGTTCTGGATTTTAACCGATATAACGTCCGCAAACAGTCCTTCCTGGTAGTCCCAGGCCTGCTGGTAATCCATCAGTCCTAAGTCCCGGAATTCGACGCGCTTATTAATGCGGGTATTCATTGGTAGTAACAAGTAGTAATCAATCTCAGGTCTTTCCCGGGCAAAAGTACTTGGTCAGGGGCGGCCTTTTGGTAAATTAACGTTAAATTGCCCTAAAAATGTTCGGATGGCGCAGCATAATGAGACTGGTAACTGGGGCGAGAAAAAAGCAATGGAGTACCTTCAGGAGAAGGGCTACGAGATAGTCGTGAAAAACTACCGCCACAAACAGGCCGAAATTGACCTGATAGCCAAAAAAGGAAAGCTGCTGCTGTTTGTAGAAGTAAAAACCCGTACGGGTACCGGTTTTGGGCTGCCCGAGGAGTTTGTCAACTACGCCAAGTCCAGGCTGATTATGAAAGCGGCCGAGGGGTACATATTTGATACCGACTGGCACTTCGACGTGCGGTTTGATATTATCTCTATCCTGGTTTTTCCGGATGGAGGTATTAATATCCGGCACATAGAAGATGCTTTTTGTTAAGCCAGCGCCACCGTCTGTTGTTTAGTAGCAGAGAGAACAGTGGCACCAAGGTGCCACTACAGCTTGCGCTCAATGAGCCGCATGAGTTTTTCCAGCCCCTGGGAGTCGGCCTGACCGAAGTCGTCGAGTTGGTCGCTGTCTACGTCAAGTACCATGGCTACGGTACCATTGCGATGAAAAACGGGTACTACTATTTCGGAGCGGGAAGCCGAGCTGCAGGCAATATGGCCCGGGAAAGCTTCTACATCGGGTACTACTATCGTTTCGCGGCGGGTGTAGCAGGCTCCGCAGACACCCTTGTGGAAGGGAATGCGGGTGCAGGCAATGGGACCCTGGAACGGCCCAAGTACCAGTTGCCCTTCTTTTGTGATATAAAATCCTACCCAGAAAAACCCGAAGGCTTCTTTCAGGGCGGCCGCTACGTTGGCCAGGTTGGCGGTCAGGTCACTTTCTGTTTCAATCAGGGCCGCTAGCTGCGGATACAGGGCTTCGTAGAGAGCTGCGCGGTCGGTGGTGGTAGGGAGTGTAAGCGTTTCAGCCATGGAGAATGGAGGTACTTTGTAATAATGGTTAAAGTACCTGAACGTACATCCGGCCGGAAAAGTTACTTCAGCCCGTAGTTGGGTACCTGTGTAAAGGGTCCATAGATCCAGACAATAACCTTGCGTAAATTCCCTGGCATCCGCCATAAGTGGATACTTCTGTCGCTGGTCATCATGAGGGTATGAGCCGGTAAGCTATTTATTTTTAGGTACTTATGGAATGCCTTTAAGATTATTTACAAGTCGGATCACTTTTAATTTTATGCCAGCTACACACTTTAATCGCGTAGATAAGGCCCGATAACTGCTTTTCCAAATAGTTAGGATGGAAAAAGCTTTAATCCCAAAGGAATTTATGGAGAGAGTAAGTAACAGTGGCTCTTTCTGAAGCTGCACCGGGCAATGTCCTGCTCCTGATATAGTATTGAATTTCGCCTGAGTAAGTATGAGTAAGATAAACAGGATAACATTTTTTACCCTATTCGTTGCTGCCGTCATTAGCTACGGGGGCGGTCTATTGCAGACCATGGCCTTTGCAAAAGATAGCTCAGCAATCGGCAATAGGGCATTACGAATAGAGCACGATGAGCAGGCGGGTACTATTTCGGTTTTTCGGGCCGGAGATAAAGCCCCCATCTTGACCCAAAATGCCAGGGAGGATACCCGCCCTTACCTTCACCCTGTTGTGGCTCCTGATGGGAAAGGTCTGCTGACAGAATACCGGCCCAAACATCACCTGCACCAGACTGGACTCTACTGGGGACTGAAACTGGTCAATGGCCGCGACTACTTTATGAACTGGCAGGGCGACTACTGGCGCCGCGTATCGGCTACGGTACTTAGGAAAAAGGGCGAGGAAGTTAAATGGCAAACCGTCTATGACCTGATTGATGAGAAAGGTACCACCATCCTGACCGAAACCCAGAACTGGTCCATGCAGGAGCAGGACGGTAAGTACCTGCTGGACCTGGAATGGAAGGGGAAAGCGCATATTGATATTAACCTGGGCAAGTTCTACGTCGGTGGGTTGTTTATCCGGATGCCCTGGAAGCCGGGTGACAGGGGCGAGGTAGTCAATGCGGTAGGACAAAAAGACAAGGAAGCGGAGGGGCAACGCGCCATCTGGACGGATGTGGGTATACAGGTAGAGGGACGTAATGACCTGGCTCATATAGCCATTTTCGATCACCCGGATAACCGGGCTTTCCCTACCCCCTGGCGGGTGGATAATGAGCTGGGCGTGGGACCTTCTGTTCAAATACTGGGCGACTGGAAGATTAAAAAAGGACAAACCGAGACAATTCGCTACCGGCTGGTTGCCTACACCGGAGACCTAAAGGGTGCTGGACTGACCCAACAGTGGAAGGAATTTGTCCGGGCGTATTGATACACGCAGCCTTACCACATTACTCAACTTTTCTCTGATTGATTACTGAAATAGAATTACATGAAACCATTTGCGTACCTCTTTTTGCTTCTTCCTTTTCTGCACCTATATACTGATAAGGCCCCGGTACCTCTATCCGGTGTTGTTGGGCTAGATTCTATTCCCAAAAGCGGCCCAAAGGACAAGTATGACAACTTTACGGATTGGGCCATCTACCGGGGAGATAAAAAAGCCAATCAGTACGCCGAGCTGGCGCAGATCAACGCTACCAATGTGCACCAGCTGGAGAAGGCCTGGGAGTACCATACCGGCGACCCTAAGGGACCTTCCATGTACAGCAACCCCATTATCGTGAATGGCCTGATGTACTTCACCACCCCCAAGCTGCATGCCGTTGCCCTGAACGCGGTCACCGGGAAGCAGGTGTGGGTGTTCGATCCGGCTAAATATAGTGAGGACAAAAAAGACTTCCGCGGGCGCAGCCGCGGCGTTACCTACTGGGAGGACGCTTCGGGTCAGAAGCAGCGAATCTTTAACTTTGTGAAGGACCGGGTGTATGCCCTGGACGCCAAAACGGGCGCTCTAATCGAGTCGTTCGGGGAAAAAGGTTTTATTGATTTACGTAAAAATCTGCCGGTTGATCCGTCCCAGGCCGCCATTGAGGTCACTACGCCCGGCATCGTGTACAAAAACTTCCTGATCGTAGGCTCGCGGGTACCCGAAGGAGAAGATTCGTCGCCGGGAGATATCCGCGCCTATGATACTGAAACCGGAGAATTTAAGTGGATCTTCCACACCATACCACAAAAGGGCGAGTTTGGCTATGATACCTGGAAGCGGGTGGAGGGCGTGACCTACGGCGGGGCCAATCCCTGGGGAGGTTTTTCGCTGGATGAAGAAAGGGGGTGGGTTTTCTGTGCCACCGGATCAGCCGCCGCCGACTTTATCTACGGAGGAGAGCGCAAAGGAGCCAACTTGTTTAGTAACTGCGTGCTGGCCCTGGATGCGACTACCGGCAAGCGCAAGTGGCACTACCAGACCATCCACCACGATATTTTTGATTACGACAATCCTCCGGCGCCTATGCTGACCACCATCAGCTCCAAAGGGAAAACCCGGGATGCGGTAGTTCAGTTTACTAAAATGGGCCTCACCTTTGTACTGGACCGGGACACGGGCGAACCCTTGTTTCCGGTAGTAGAGATGCCCGTGCCGCCCTCGGATGTGCCGGGCGAGGAAGCCTGGCCCACCCAGCCATTCCCCCTGAAACCAGCACCACTCAACCGATTGATCCTAACGGAGGCGGACCTGACCAATATTACCCCCGAATCCCGCGCTTCGGCTTTGAAACAATTCCGAAAATACAAAACCGGATTTTTATTCACGCCCGCTTCCCAGCAGGGTACCATCACGCTACCGGGGCATCAGGGCGGCATGGAGTGGGGAGGTGGCTCGTATGACCCCTACACCAACCGGTTGTACATCAACGTCAATGAAGCGCCTACTATCAACCAGTTGGTACCTTATCAGGATACAGAAAACAGGGCTCTGGCTACGCCCGGCGAGCGTGGAGCTATGATCTATAACAAAAACTGCACGTCCTGCCACGGAGTTGACCGGCAGGGCAACCTACCGGCTTATCCACCACTCGCCGCCCTGAAACTAAACAGCGCTCAGATTCGTACCGTACTGCACGCAGGGCGCGGTATGATGCCGGCATTCCCCCAGTTCAGCGAGGCGCAGGTAAATGATCTGGTCGCTTTTTTAAAGAGCCGGCCCGGCGAAATAAAGCTAACAGAGGTGGCTGGCGGGCGGGTACGCTATGCCAACGAGGCCCCCTTCTTTCTGGACCCCTACGGCGTACCGGCCATTTCGCCGCCCTGGGGTACCCTCAACGCCATTGATCTGGCAACGGGTGATATTCTGTGGAAGGTACCTTTGGGCGAATATCCCGAGCTGGTAGCCAAAGGCATCCGGAATACCGGCTCAAAAAACTTTGGCGGGCCCGTTGCCACGGCCGGAGATGTGGTATTTATAGCGGGTACCCCCGATGAAAAGATCCGGGCGTTTAGTACGCATACGGGCGAAGTACTGTGGGAGTACCAGTTGCCCGCCGGGGGCTATGCTACCCCGAGCGTGTACATGATCGACGGCAAGCAGTACGTGGTGATAGCCGCCGGAGGCGGAGGTAAAAACGGCACCAGGTACGGCGATTCCATCATAGCCTTCGCCCTGCCGGATTCAAAAAATAAGCAACAGCCGGAACAAAAAAAGGCGGAAACGGGCTGGGTTGATCTCTTTGACGGCGCAACCCTGAACGGCTGGGTGCAGCTCAATGGCACCCATACCTTTGCCGTGGAAGACGGAGCCATCGTAGGGCGGACGAAGGAAGGCAGCCCCAATTCTTTCCTGAGTAGCCGGCAAAAGTTCAGTGACTTTGAGCTCGAGCTGGACGTGATGGTCGATAGTGTGACTAACTCGGGTATTCAGATCCGGACCCGGGTAAAGCCGGTAACGGCAGGCAAAGGCCATGATCAGCGGGCTGGAAGAGTGTATGGTCCGCAGGTGGAAATGCAGCGGAATCACCGCCCGGGTACCCCAACAACGGGGCTCATCTACGGAGAGGCGCTGGGAACGGGCTGGCTCTCCTCGCCCGACAAAATTCAGAACGGCCACCACTACCTGAACAACGAGGGCTGGAACAAGCTACGTATCGTGGCCAAAGGCCCGCGCATACAAACCTGGCTGAATGGTCAGCCGATTGAAGACCTCACTAATGAGGCCATTTACAAGACCAATCCCGAAGGATTTATTGGCTTACAGATGCACGGCATAGAAGGCAAAGGTCCCTACCTGATGAAGTGGAAGAATATCAGGATCCGGCAGCTCTGAAAAAAGATTCAGGAAATAAGCGCTACTGGTTAATTTGATTGAAAAACAGGTATTATTAAGTAAATGCAGATAACATTAATGTTCGGCCGAAAAAGTTACTTCAGCCAGTAGTCTGATTCGATGACACGGTTCTGTCCGTTCTGGTAGAGGGCGAAGTTGAAGCCCTGCTGAATGCTGTACGCGCCGTATTCGCCCTTTTTATTGACGGCCAGGTACCCTACCTGAAAGTCCCGGAAATCATCTTTGGTTTTACCTTTCACAATGCGTCCGATGGCTTCTTCGCAGGCCTGCTGGGGAGTACGTCCCTGTCGCATGAGTTCAACCAGCAGAAATGAGCCCAGTGTCCGCATCACAAATTCACCTACGCCCGTGGCGCAAGCCCCGCCTACCTCGTTGTCAACGTACAGCCCCGCCCCGATAATGGGCGAGTCGCCCACGCGGCCGTTCAGCTTGAAAGCCATGCCACTCGTAGTACAGGCTCCTGACATATCGCCCTGGGCGTCGAGGACCAGCATCCCGATGGTATCGTGCCGCTCTACGTTCACAATGGGTTTGTATTTAGCCGTTTTGAGCCACTCTTTCCAGATCTTTTCGGATTGGGGCGTCAGCAGATTGGTCTTTTTAAAGCCATTGGCTAAGGCGAATCGCAGGGCACCGGCACCACTCAGCATCACGTGCGGCGTCTTTTCCATCACCAGCCGGGCTACGGATATGGGGTGCATGATATGTTCCAGGTAGGTAACCGCTCCGGCGTTGCCTTTTTCGTCCATGATACAGGCGTCGAGGGTCACGTGGCCGTCGCGGTCGGGCAGGCCGCCGTAGCCTACGCTGGTGTCGTTGGGGTCGGCTTCCTGTACTTTTACACCCGCTTCGACGGCATCCAGTGCGCGTCCCTTCTTTTCGAGTACGGCCTTAGCCGCTTCGTTAGCCTTAAGGCGGTCCCAGGTACAAATGGCCATGGGCAGACCTCCGCCCTCGGCTATAGGCAGAGCTTCGGTTAGGGTAGGGGAGAGCAGGGCGGCTCCGCCAGCCTGTAGAAATTCACGACGATTCAGCATAAAAAAGGTAGGTGATACGCGATAAGTACTTTAATTTGAAACATACGTAACTTTGGAGTTCCCTACGGTTGCGGCAGGGAATGTAAGAGCAATATATTAAAAATCCTGATGAATAACCGCCATATCCTGCTGATGGATGGTCCCGACCACAAGGGGTTGATCTACCACGTAACCCGCGTGCTGTTTGAGCATAACCTGAATATTATCCGGAATGATGAATACGTAAGTCCTTCGGGCTACTTCTTTATGCGGACCGAGTTTGAGGGGGAAGCCCATTCAGAACAGTTGCTGGAGGTACTTCGCAGCGAACTTCCTGGGGGGATAAACCTGCGGATAAACCCCAAAAAGAAAAAGGATGTGGTTTTGATGGTGACCAAAGAGCACCACTGCCTGGGCGAGCTGCTGATCCGTTACGCTTTTGACGAGCTGGATGCGACCATACAGGCCGTAGTGAGCAACTACAATGTACTGCAGCCTCTGGTGAGCAAGTTCGGGATACCGTTCCATTATATTTCGCACGAACACAAAAGCCGCGAGGAGCACGAGGAGGCGATACTGCGGACGCTGGATATTTACCAGCCCGAGTACGTAGTGCTGGCCAAGTACATGCGGGTACTTACGTCCGATTTTGTCAAACATTATCCTAACCGGATCATCAACATTCACCATTCGTTTCTACCGGCTTTTGTGGGGGCCAATCCCTACCGGCAGGCCTACGAGCGGGGCGTCAAGATTATCGGGGCTACGGCCCACTTCGTGAACAATGACCTGGACGAAGGGCCTATCATTGCGCAGGATGTTAAAGAGGTGGACCACCGCCAAAAGGCCACGGACATGGCTACGCTGGGACGCGATACAGAGAAGTCGGTGTTGTCCAAGGCGCTGAAGCTGGTTTTTAATGACCGGGTATTTATTTATAGCAACCGTACCATTATACTCTGATACCTACCTTTATTTCCGGCCCAAAAAAAGCCCTGCGACCGGAGCCGCAGGACTATGAACGAAATGGTATAAAGGAAAAAAATGGAGCGGGAAACTAATCTTTCAGACTCACGTCACCGAATCTTGAAATAACTTTAATCCGGGTGCCGCTACCGGAGCCTACCTTGCCTTCGTAGGATCGGGTGCTGGTACGGGTGGCTTTTTGTTCCTGCCCCGGCTGATTCGTAAAAAGTACCTTTACGTTGGAAGGGTAGCTAAAGCTTCCGTGCGTGACCGTTACGTCAAAGTTATTGGATTCGGCGGGCAGCGTTACCGACGAGTAAGCGGCTTGTATATCCACGTTTTCGACGGTCTGTGGTAATTGGCTGATGCGGAAATTTCCCGAGTAGCTCAGCCGTACTTTACAGGATTCATTTAGGGTACCTATGCTGGCACCTGAGTAATCAATGTCCGCATTCAACCGATCCACCTCGCCTATATTCAGTTTACCCGACTTGTTGATCAGCACCAGCGTAGTGGCGCGGTCCAGCAGCAGATCACCAAAGCGTACTTCCAGCTTACCACCCTTCATCGTTCCGATCTCGGCATTACCAAAAGCAACCTGAATTGCATTTTGGGCGTTTTCCAGAGCTGTGGCATAGAAGTTGCCATGTTGGGAGTCTACACTGAGCTGGGCGTGAAAAACCGGAATACTGGTATCACCAAACTTGTTACGTACCACCAGGGCGTTGCTTTTGGGCATGTTGATGGTATAGTCAATCTGGATATAATTTTTGTCGGTGACGCTGCTTCTGCCGGTACTCTTCCAGGCGTTCCAGTTGTTGGTGGCAAAATGCTCCCGGTTAATAGCAGTACGAAGAATGATTTGGTGCCCCTCTCGTTTTTCATCAATAGTTACCGAACTAAGGTACTCCTGGGCGCGCTGGTCGGTGGGGGCATTGGCCGTAATAACCACATCCACCCGGATGTCTTTTTTGTCCCACAGATTGACCTTAACCTGGCCAAACTGGTTGTCGACCATGAGTTGCTCTTTGGTACTTACATCAAATACTTTCACGATGGTTTTGCGCTTTTCGACCAGGTTAGCCTCGTCTTCATTATCCCAGGTACCGGCCAGGAGTGGCGCGGCCAGATGTGGCCCAGCCAGATGTGGCCCAGCCAGGCGTGGCGCGGCCAGATGTGGCCCAGCCTGTACGTTGATTACCTGAATCAGCGCCAGCAGACTAAATAATGGTACTATTATCTTTTTCATGGCTTTTATCGGCCTCTTTAATTCGTTGAAGAATTGTTAGTTGTTGATTGAGCAGATCGAGCTGCAGCTGTAAGTTTTGTATCATGGCCTGGATAAGCGCTTCCTGGTTGGGAGCTTTGGGTAGCTCCGACCGCAGGTTCTGGTAGTTGCGTTCCAGCCGGTCCAGGTCCGACGAGAACTCCTTGTACAATTCGGGATTATCCGTAGTAAGCCGGATAAGCTCGTTGCGCTTTTCGTCAATAGCCAGGGTGTAGTTATTGAACTCCCGGGCGTAGGTAGGTACGGCCAGGGCTACTTTGGGATCACGCGTGACTCCGTATTGGTTATTGAGGTGGTAGACATAGGACATGCCCAGGGCCATTACTATGCCGGCGGCTATGCGCCAGTCGAGGTAGGCTTTACCCCACCAATGCAGCCGTTTTGTGGGGCTGGTTTTGGGGGCTTCCCCAAATTGCTCCTCAATACGCGCCCACAATTCGTCGCTCGGCTCGTCGCTGTCAAACGCCTCACGATTATCCCGCACAAACCGCTCCAGCCGATCTTTCTTATCAGAAGGCTTTCTCATGGTATTATCAGATTAATTAGTAAAATAATTATCAAATAGTATACAGGTTTAGTGGTACTAAGCTTCAGGCTGTATGCTGTAAGCAATATGCTTTTATTCGACATTGTAAACTTAATAGTTCCCAAATTCCCTTCCTGCTTTCGTACCCGTCCTCCCTTCACATCATTACTTCATCAATTCCAGTAGTCGTCGTTTGGCCCGCATGTATTGGGTTCGGGAAGTGGTTTCGCTGATGCCCAGTACTTCACCGATCTCCTCGTGGTCGTAGCCTTCAAACAGGTACAGGCTAAGTACCACGCGATACCCTTCGGGAAGGTTTTTCATAGCGCAGCGAATACGTTCCACTTCGTACGACTGGTCCTCCTCCAGGTAGGATATTTCTTCCGACGGGCTGTTGGCTTCTTCGGCCTCCTGCCATTCATCAATCTCTACCCACTGTACCTTACGACTCCGAAGCTGATTAATTGCCTTGTTGACCACAATCTGCTTCAGCCACGCCCCGAATGTAGACTGCTGCCTGAACTGATGAATATGCGTGAACGCATCCACAAAAGCCTCCTGCAGGGCATCCTCGGCTTCACCCACATGGTTGAGCATCCTAAAGCAGATGTTATACATCGCTTTGGAGTAATGCTTGTACAGCTCGTACTGGGCTTTTCTTTCGCCCTGCTTACAGCGCTCCACCAAGTCGACATGCCGGTCGGTGTAAAGTTTTGTTTCCAAGCAGAAGGATAATAGTTGAACGTTCTGAATCAAAGACACCTAGCAGCGATCCGGTGTTGCATCCGGAGTAGAATTTTTTTAAGATAGTGGTTGTAACAACATTCTGTATCAGTAACGAACAAAGCTTTCGGGGTAGTTGTTGTTTCAATAGCTTGAGTACCTTTGCCCTCATAAAAGAGAACAACTTTCATGAAGACCTTCAATATACCGGATTTTTACCGAAGCCGGATCATTGGCCCCATAAAAGAATACCGCCGCCGCAAAGACAAGCTGAAGCGGGACTTTACCCCTACGGTACTGGATTTTGGTCCGGTCAGGTTTCTGATTGCCCGGCATTTCGGCTTTTGCTACGGGGTCGAGAACGCCATTGATATCGCCTACAAAGCTATTTCCGAAAACATTGGCAAGCGGATTTTCCTGCTGAGCGAAATGATTCACAACCCCGATGTAAACCGCGACCTGCTGGACCGGGGCGTTCGGTTTATTCTGGATACCAAAGGCAATCAGCTCATTTCCTGGGACGAACTCACGCCGGATGACATTGTCATAGTACCTGCCTTTGGTACTACCGTGGAAATACAGGCCAAGCTGACGGAACTGGGAATTAACGCCTACCAGTACGATACCACTTGTCCTTTTGTGGAGAAGGTATGGAACCGGGCCGCTCAGATTGGTGAGAAGCAGTACACGGTAGTAGTACACGGCAAGCCCACCCACGAAGAAACCCGCGCTACTTTCTCGCACAGCAAGGAAGGAGCCCCCACCGTAGTGGTCAAAGATCTGGCCCAGGCCCGGCGGCTGGGTACTTACATGACGGGCGAAGGTCGGGCAGAACAGTTTTACGAGGAATTTAAGGGGCAGTACTCCGAAGGCTTTGATCCGGAGCGCGACCTGCGGCGCATCGGCGTTGTGAACCAGACTACCATGCTGGCTTCGGATACGCAGGGTATTGCCGACTATCTCAAGCAACTTATGATTCAGCACTACCAGCTGACGCCCGGGCAGGTGGATGAACGCTTTGCCAATACCCGCGATACCCTCTGCTACGCTACCAACGACAATCAGGATGCTACCTACGCGCTCCTGACGCATCCGGCTGACCTGGTCATAGTGGCCGGGGGCTACAACAGCTCCAATACCTCCCACCTGGTGGAGCTCTGCGAAGAGAAACTACCTACCTATTTTATTTCGTCGGCCGATAAGCTACTGGACCGCCAGCTGATCCGGCACTTTGATATGCATAAAAAAGAAGAAGTAGTGACCGGCAACTACCTGCCCGACCGTACTCCCGTTACCATTATGCTTACCTGCGGGGCCTCCTGCCCCGATGCCGTCGTGGAAGGTATCCTGACGCGGCTGCTGTCCTTCTACGAAGGTACCCGTCCGGTAGAGGAGGTCATGGAGATATATCAGGAAGTACATTAGTACAGCAAAGGCAGCTCGGTAGAGGTACCAGGCTGCCTTTGTTGTACTAATGTGTTGTTATTACTTTACCGCATTCTGCATAGCCTGCGCTCTTTCCAGGTGCATTTCCAGAGCAGGTACTTTGCTGGCTGCCCAGGATTTCAGCTCTGCATCCTTACCATCTTCTGCCGTTTCCCTAAATTCTTCAATATCTTCCTTGTGGTCACTTACCATCAGGTCGGCGTATGCACGATCAAAGTCTCTTCCGGTTTTCTTAGCCAGATTATTGTATTTGTCCTGTTTGTCTTGGCTTAATGTAGTAGGAAGTGTAATATTTTTTTGCTGGGCTAACTTCTTAAGCTCTTCGTTGGCTTTACCATGGTCCGTTACCATCATTTTACCGAACTCTTTTACCTGGGGCGATGTACCGCTTCTCTGGGCGAGTTCTCCCATTTGCACTTCAAACATGCCCCCATCGGCAGCGGCTACGGCAAACTCCGCATCTTCCTCCATGGAGCTACGGAGTGTTTCCTCGTTTTGGTCTTCGGCTGTTTCTGTGCTATCCTCCTTGGTGTTACAGGCTACTGCTGCAAAAAGGGAAGCCGCGAGCATAAAATTGTAAGCTAACTTTTTCATAGAAATTTTAGGTTTTAGATGGTTGGTGTTAATTACCGATACTAAACTAAATATCTATGCCAGTCCTTAGCTCATTTCAAAGTTTGGTTGCCAGCCAGGCTTCCAGCTCTTTTTGCTGACGCAGGTGGTGACGCAGGTGCATTTCGCCCACGTGACACCACTGCCGGGCCGTGAGCCAGCCAAAGGCGGGCTGCAGGGCTTTGTAAGTACCGTCGTCGGCGGCTACGGCTTCCTGAATCGCTTCCATGCTTTGGATTAACTGGGGAAACAGCCTTCGGTACTCATCCCGGGTACGCCCCACCGGCTCGGGTGCCTGAACCTCCGCGGGCGGGCGGAGCTTCATGGGTGGGAAACTATTGTACTTAAAGAGATTGTGGCCGTGCTCGTTGAGTTCGCCGCCTTCCTGTCCCTTGCGTTTTTCGGTACAGCGTTTGGCATTGGCCAGGAAGAAGTAGGTAGTAGCCAGGTACAGGTGCTCGTACATCTGCGCCAGCGACCAGGTTTCTTCGGATGGTTTGGCCGCAAATTGCTCATCGGTATAGCGGTCAAGGGCGGTGATATAGCCGTTAATGGTAGTTTCCAGGCTTTGCTGAATTTCAGGGAGGGTCATTGGTTAATTCGTAGTTAACAAAGTTGTTTAATAAAACTCACCGGCTAAAACTGCTCTAATCGCTTATCATTCATCATAATTCGCAACGGGCCAATAGGGCGACCTTCGTTGTGGAGGCGGTCCACGGCCGTAACGTAGTACACGTACTTACGGCCGGGTAGTATGGTAGTATCCAAAAAACGCTCTCCTTTGTGACACATCCCCACAATACGACGGGGGTCGCGGGGAGTGGGAGTATCGTCTGGATCAAAGCGGTAAATGACGTAGTACCAGGCCCTGTCGCCGTCCTGGGCAGGTTCGGGGGCTTCCCACAGTAGCTCCACGCCCCGCGGATGGAGGATACCCTTCAGGTTCTGGGGTGCCAGGGGTGGTGTATTATCTTTCCAGGGCATGGTAGGTATCAGGGCCGGGTAGCGGTAGAAGTCCTGACGGAGGGAGTCCACAAAGCCCAGGTTATTGGCCCGCATGGAGCGGGAGCTAAAAAAGATACTGCCTTCGGCCCCCTGCTCGCGCAGGTACCGTACCTGACTGGGTATTTCGCGCGGATTGGCCCAGGTCTTGTCCTGATCTTTGAAACCGGCGCGGTAGGCTCCCTGCCCAATGTACAGGTGCCGGTCAAAGCGATTTTCCATCCACCAGTCTACCAGGTTTTTGTAAGGTACTTTGTTAAACCCCGACGAGAAGTATACCTGCGGGGCTATATAGTCGATCCATCCTTCCTTTATCCACTTGCGGGTGTCGGCAAAAAGGTCGTCGTAGGAAGCCAGACCGCCGTAGGTATTGGAGCCGTCGGGCGTAGAGCTTCGGTTGCGCCACACACCAAACGGACTGATACCAAACTTCAAGCGCGGATTTACCTCCGTCAGCGCATCGTGGATCTGCTTAACGAGCAGGTCAATGTTGTGGCGTCGCCATTCAGCTTTGTTAAAAAATCCTTCCCCGTATTTTTTGAAAGTGGCGTCGTCCTGTAAAGTTTGGCCCCGTACCGCGTAGGGATAAAAGTAATCGTCGAAGTGAATACCGTCTATATCGTAGTTTTTGGCAATATTCACCGTCAGGTCCGTGATAAACTGGCGTACTTCGGGTAATCCAAAATTAAAGAGCTTGGCCCCGTCGTAGGTCAGGATCCAGCTGGGGTGGGTATGGCTGATGTTCTGGGTCGAAACGCTGGTGGATGACTTGTGTACCAGACGGTTTAGATTAAGCCAGGCGTGAAACTCAAGCCCCCGCTGGTGGGAGGCCTCTATCATGTATTCGAGCGGATCATAAAAGGGCTGGGGAGCGCGTCCCTGCTGTCCCGTCAGCCACTCCGACCAGGGTTCCGGACTTTTGGCGTAGAAAGCGTCTCCGGCGGCACGTACCTGCACAAACACCGAATTGATACCGTTCTGCCGGTGAAAATCCAGTAGCTCGGCAAACTCCTGTCTTTGTTCTCCCGGCTCCATATTTTTACGGCTGGGCCAGTCTATATTGTCTACGGTAGCAATCCATACCGCCCTGAACTCACGCTTGGGCGGGGGAGGGTCAGGCAGGTCCGACACGGAAGATTGGGCCTGGCAGGAAGCCATCAAAACAGTACAAATTAATAGGCAGAGGGCTATGGTACGGGAATTTTTCACAAAAGCAGACCAGAGAAAGTTAGTTTCCTATTTTCAAAGTAAAGAATTTTAACGCAAATCTTGGCCCGGCAGCGCTA
This sequence comes from Telluribacter sp., assembly GCF_035998675.1. Taxonomy (NCBI): domain Bacteria; kingdom Pseudomonadati; phylum Bacteroidota; class Cytophagia; order Cytophagales; family Spirosomataceae; genus Telluribacter; species Telluribacter sp. The sequence goes on along the minus strand of NZ_DASYHI010000019.1, from coordinate 302,087 downwards.
CATATATTAAACGGAGGGCTGTACCAGGGAGTACTACCCGTTAAGTTTGTCGCATTTGTTGGGTATAAAGCAGGAGCTTTTGTGGTTTTAATGAAAAATAGTACCTTTCATTCGAAACCATAGCTGGATTAAACTCATACTATATTTTGGAACCATACGTAAAAACGACAAAGAATGCTTTACTATTTGAAGCTGCCTGGGAAGTTTGTAACCAGGTAGGGGGCATCTATACAGTTATTCGCACTAAAGTACCGGCTATGGTAGAGAAGTGGGGGGAAGACTATTTCCTGCTTGGCCCTTATTTTTCTCAAAAAGCCGCTTCTGAATTTGAGCCTATATCTGATCTGGACGACTCACCCGCCGGGCGCACGGTGCGGCGCATGCGCGAACTGGGCTATACTGTGCACTACGGCTACTGGCTCGTAACGGGTAAGCCCCGGGTTATCCTGTTTGATATCATGAGTATGGCTCCCCAGCTGGACAAGATCAAGTACGAGCTGTGGGAAAACCACCGGATATCTACCCTGAATGTCGAGGAACTGGTTAACCAGGTACTGCTGTTTGGGGAGGCCGTTCGGGTGTACCTGACAGAATTTGCCGCTGAGAATGCCCGGAAATCAGAAATTGTGGTACAGTTTCATGAGTGGATGGCCGGCAGTGGTCTGCCCGACCTGCGCCGCGATAATGTAAAGATAGCAACCACTTTTACCACCCACGCTACCATGCTGGGCAGGTACCTGGCCCAAAGTGTAGAGGGCTTTTACAACAAACTGCCTTTTTTTGACTGGGAGCACGAAGCCCGCAACTATGGCATCGAAACCCAGGCTACCATAGAGCGGCTGGCTGCTCAGAACGCCCATGTACTTACTACGGTAAGCGACGTTACCGCCCGCGAGTGTGAGGTATTTCTGGGCCGGATGCCGGACTTGGTTACTCCCAACGGACTGAACGTTACACGTTTTTCGGCGGTACACGAGTTTCAGAACCTGCACGTCAAGTTTAAGGAGCAAATCCATGAATTTGTGCTGGGCCACTTCTTTCCCAGCTATTCTTTTGACCTCGATAAAACCCTGTACTTCTTTACATCGGGGCGTTTTGAGTATAGCAACAAAGGCTACGATCTTACGCTGGAGGCGCTCGCGCGCTTAAACTGGAAAATGGTCCAGGCCAATATGGATATGACAGTTGTGATGTTTATCGTCACCAAGCAGCCTTACCACTCCATCAACGCGGATGTACTGCAGTCAAGGGCGGTACTGGATGAGCTTCAGGAAACTTGTACCGCCATAGAAAAACAGGTAGGAGAGCGGCTGTTTCTGGCCACCGCGGCGGGAAGTGACCACAAAATGCCCGACCTGAACAACTTTGTGGACGAGTACTGGCGCCTGCGCCTGCGCCGCACCATCCAGACCTGGAAAACCGAGCGGCTTCCAGCCTTTGTAACGCACGATCTGAAGCAGGACGACGGCATTACGGATTTCTGCCGCAAGGCCAACCTGGTCAACAACGAGCGCGACCGGGTCAAGATAGTGTACCACCCTGATTTTATCTCCTCTACCAATCCCTTGTTTGGTTTGGACTACGGTCAGTTTGTGCGGGGCTGCCACCTGGGGGTATTCCCCAGCTACTACGAGCCCTGGGGCTACACGCCGCTGGAATGTATCGTACGCGGGGTACCTACCGTAACCAGCGACCTGTCCGGCTTTGGTGACTATATCATGCAGATCATGCGCGACTTTGAAAACCGGGGTATCTACGTTATTAATCGTAAATCGCAGAACTTCTCCCAGGCCGCCGACCAGATGGCGGATATCCTTTTCAAATTTGTGAGAATGCAGCGCCGCGACCGCATCATGCAGCGTAACCGGGTGGAGAATATTTCGGATATTTTTGACTGGACCAACCTGCGTTCCTACTATGATACAGCCCATGACCTGGCCATCAAGCGCAAAAAGCCATGAGAGTGTTAGTAATGAATAGGTAAAGCCGAATAAACAAAGAAGCGGAAGACAGCTCCAGGGGGCCATCTTCCGCTTCTTTAATTATAGGTACTTATATTATAGGTACTTACAGGGGTACCTTACTGGTGCTGCTCCCGCAACAGGTCGTTGACCGTTTTTACCGGGTTGAATGTAACAAGAGGTACCTCTACGAATAACGTATTCCAGTTGGCCATGGAGCCATTCCAGAGGCCGGGCAGCTCCTGCGCTTTCAGCTCCTTACCATCTTTGGATTTGTTGGATACAAAACCGGTCATTGGGTCGCGGAACTGGCGCAGGTCATAGCTTTGGCCGTGGCGGTTTTTCATGGCGCACACCAGGTCTACGGGGTTGAAGTGGGTAGCATTCTTGAAAGTAGCTTTCTGCGCCTCATCTTCCATGTCAACCTGCGCCGACTCCACAATCTGTAAGGAAGCCGAGCCGTCGGTGTTGTCGGCCCAGAAGGGGCCACCGCCGGGTTCGCCTTCGTTTTTCACCATGCCACATACCCGCAGCGGACGGTCCAGTTTTTTAAGAAAATAAGCCGTTTTCTCTTCGTCGGTCCAGCTATTGAACTTTTGAGGAGGGCGTACGGATAGCTCCTGCCGGAAAAACTGGTCCAGCTCGTCCAGCAGCGCGCTGTCAGGGCCTTTTTCAAGTTTCTGCAGGTAGCTGAATATTTGTTTCTGATAACTCAGAAGTACCCCGGCCAGGGCTTTCTTGTAGGTGACGGTGGTATCTTTCAGGCGGTCAGGTACTACGTTGTCAATGTTTTTGGTAAATATGACATCCGCGTCCAGCCCCGCCAGGTTTTCGAGTAGCGCACCGTGCCCGGCCGGCCGGAACAACAGCCCCCCGTCTTTTTCGCGGAAGGGGGTATTATCCATATTAACGGCAATGGTATCCGTTGACGCTTTTTGCTCCGAGAAAGACACGTAGTACTTCACCCCAAACTGGCTTTCGTAGGCAGGAAGTACTTCCACCAACAGTTTTTCGAATTTATCGCGGTGCTCCGGCGATACCGTAAAGTGCAGCTGTACGCGGCCACCGGCGTTGGCATACAGGGCGCCCTCTACCAGGTGCTCTTCCAGCGGGGTGCGGGAGCCGTTAGGGTAGCGGTGAAACTCAAGCAAGCCCTTGGGCAGGGTACCATACCCCAGTCCTTTGTCGGTCAGGAAGTAATCAGCTATGGTGGTACGGTCGGCGGTACTTATATCGAGGTCGTCGGAGGCGAGGGCTTCCTGCAGGTCCTCATAAAAAGCGAAGTCGGAGAGGCGGTCAAAAAATTCTTCCACGGACTTATCACTTTTACCTTCTTCCAGAAAAGCAAACAGCGACTTGAACATACGGGTAGCAGCTCCTGAGGCAGGTACAAATTTCAGGAGGCTTATTTCTCCTTCGGCGGCACTTTGGTCGTAATCGGCCGTTAGCTGCTGAATCTGCTCGTCCGACAGCCGGATAATCCCCTCCCCAACCGTAGCTGCCTTCGCAAGCGGCAAAAAAGGAAAGCCATCTATAAAGTACTTGATTTGTTCTTCTACCAGCGCAACATCGCTGCCACGCGCTTTTATTTGGGTTAGGTCATTGTCATTGAACATAGTCGTGTAAGTAGGTTTCTAGGATAGGAAGTATAGTGTAAAGGTTTAGGTTTTGAAAATATAGGAAATTGAGGAGATTAATTTAAAATCTTAAGCTTGGCAAAACTCAACAGCAGTGTCTTTTCCCCGACGCTGTCAAATTTAACCACGGCTTTGCGGTCGGTACCGTTTATGTCTACTTTGCTTACTACCCCAAAGCCAAACTTCGGATGCTCCACCCGCTGCCCTTCGGCCAGGCCGGAGGTATCGCTGGGGGTAAAGTCAGAGGAAGGTACATGATTGCTGGCGGCGGCAGGTTTTGAGGCGGCTGGGCGCTGGGTCAGGTTCTTGAGGAAACCCATGGGCGTGGGCGAGGTTTCGCGCTCGGCCAGGTTGCGGGTGGTTTTGGAGGCATTGAGGAAGCGCTGGTCTACCTCCATCAGGAAACGGCTGGGTTCACACATTTTCAGGCGGCCCCACTGGTAGCGGCTTTCGGCGTAGGAAAAAGTAAGCTTTTGTTCGGCCCGGGTAATGGCTACGTAAAACAGCCGCCGCTCCTCTTCCAGGTCCTGCCGGCTTTCGAGCATCATCTGGCTGGGAAACAGGTCTTCTTCCATCCCTACTACGTACACGTTCCGGAACTCCAGACCCTTGGCCGAGTGGATAGTCATCATCGTTACGCGGTCGTTGTCGCCATCGTCGTCGGGCTCGTCGGCATTGGTCAGCAGCGACACCGACTGCAGGAAAGAGCTCAGCGATTTATCGTCCGTTTCGGCGTTATCAACGTATTCCTTAATAGCGTTGAGCAATTCCTGTACGTTTTCGTAGCGCGACAGCCCCTCCACGGTTTTGTCTTCGTACAGCTCCCGCAGCAGGCCCGAGGTTTTGGCAATGTGTGAAGCTACTTCGTAGGCATCTTTGCCCTGTTCTATCAGCAGCTTAAAACTTTTGATAAGGGTGGAAAACTGCTCAATGGGCGAAGCGGAGCGCCCACCTACGTACTGGTGAATGTTAGCAACTACCTCCCAGATAGGTACCTGGCGTTCGGCCGCCGTTACGGTGATTTTGGCAACGGTTGTGTCGCCAATGCCCCGCTTAGGTAGGTTGATAATCCGCTTGAAGGCTTCCTCGTCCTGCTGGTTCACCGTGAAACGCAGATATGCCAGCAGGTCCTTAATTTCTTTGCGCTGGTAAAAAGAAAGCCCACCCACAATACGGTACTTGATGCCCAGCTTGCGAAGAGCTTCCTCGAAGGCCCGCGACTGGGCATTGGTACGGTACAGAATAGCGAAGTTGGTATTGTGCAGGCTGTGCTGCATCTTCTCTTCGAAGATAGAGGTAGCAATCAGTCGGCCTTCCTCGTTGTCGGAGTTAGCCTTGATGACTTCAATGAGGGTACCTTCGTCGTTTTCGGTGAAGACATTCTTTTTCAGCTGCGCCTTGTTCCGTTCTATAATGGAGTTGGCAACGTTGACGATGGTCTGGGTGGAGCGATAGTTCTGCTCGAGCTTGATGGTACGTACATCTGGAAAGTCCTTTTCAAAGTTCAGGATGTTCTCGATGTTAGCCCCCCGGAAGGCGTAGATACTCTGGGCATCGTCGCCCACAACACATATATTACGGTGTACCGCCGACAGTTTGCGCGTAATAAGGTACTGCGACACGTTGGTATCCTGAAACTCATCCACCATCACGTGCTGAAACTTGTGCTGGTACTTATGAAGTACTTCGGGGAAGTCTCGGAAAAGTATATTGGTGTTGAACAGCAGGTCGTCGAAGTCCATGGCGTTGGCCTGGAAGCAGCGTGTGACGTACGCTTTGTAGAGCCGACCAATCTCGGGCATGCGGGCCGCGTCGTCGTCGGCCCTGATGATGGCGTTGTTGAGGTAGTCGTCAGCCGACACGAGCCGGTTCTTGGCACCCGATATCCTGTTAAATATCACATTGGCCTTATAGGTCTTGTCGTCCAGCCCGAACTCCTTTATAATAGAGCGCAGCAGCGACTTGGAGTCGTCGGTGTCGTAAATAGAAAAGTCGCTGGTGTAGCCCAGGTAGCGGGCCTCGATGCGCAGTATCTTGGCAAATACCGCGTGGAAGGTACCCATCCAGATATTGCGGGCCTCGTAGCCAACCGCTTTTTCGATACGCTGCCGCATTTCGGCGGAGGCCTTATTAGTAAAGGTCAGGGAAAGAATCCGGAACGGATCCACCCCGTTTTCTATCAGGTAGGCTATTCTATAAGTCAGTACGCGTGTTTTGCCCGATCCGGCCCCGGCAATAATCATCAGCGGACCGTCGCCGTGGGTAACGGCCTGGCGCTGGGGCTCGTTCAGACTCGACAAATAATCATTCATAAGTTTCTCCTCGTTTCCGTAGTCTTCGTAAAGTAGTAAGGCCCAAAGTTAGGAAAAACCAAAGAATGAATTAGCCTTCGGTGGCTACTCAACCGGGGCGCTTACGATATGAGCCACCCGCCACAGCCCTCTGAGTTCGTCAGCCGGTACACTCACACTTCCTCCCAGGGGATTGTCGGAATGTAAAGTAAGGTAGCGTTTGGTGAGCAGCTCGTTTTCACGGATACGTTTTACCACAAAAAAATCACGATAAATCACAGCAAACACGCCGCCTGACTGATAAATCCAGTCACCCGGATCAACGGGAACTACCATTACTTTCGCTCCATTAACCAGTTGTGGGCTCATGCTGTTGCCCGAAATCTCAATAATAATGGGATCACGCAGGCCTTTGGTAGCTTCGGTACTTACACTATAGGTATCCAGGTCGGCATAACGGAATCCGTCCGTAAAGGTCTCCACGAAGCTGGCGTGAAACTTAACGGGGACAAAAGGTACCTCCACATACGATATTTCATTGGATACCAGGTGGGCATTGGAGGGGTCAGCTCCGTGAAGAATGGGCTTTACACCACGAAACAGGAAGTCGGCGCTTACCTGCGGGTAATGATCCAGAATCCGGATAATCGTATCATACGATGGCTTGGCGCGCCCGTTCAGAATATTATAGAACTTAGAAGAATTCTCGTCTAAGTCTTTGGCTATCTGATAAATACTAATGCCCAGGGCATCAAATACCTGCTTTAGCCTTTCCTGAACAGAAGAGTCGTTGTCGAATCTGGAAGCCATTTGTATTAAAGAGGTTGCTGGTGTATAATAAAACTTAAATATATTTATGACACAAATGTAATAAATATAAGGTGATAATTAGTATAAATTTAAATAGATGCAATAAAATAGGCAATTTCTTATACCAAAACTGCCATATAATTCGTACCTAAGAACAACTTCTATTATGGGCTGCGTATAATGAAAGTTTTGGTTTTGGCCAGAACGGGAGGAGCACAGGAGCAGCCGGAAAATTTCCTGAGATAAAATAGAACAGAGGCAATTTGTTGGCAACGGTATGTTAGCCAGGTTAATTACCTTAGGTCAATCGGGAAAAAGCAGCCATTTTAGACGACCAGAATAAAAAGGGAGGTAGATTTCCAAAACAGCTCCCTTTATGAAAGGTATGTTTGTAGAAGAGTCGCCTTTCTGTACCAAATCCCCGCCCATTGGTAGTTACTTGAGTTGGGAAGGCCCTTCCGAATAAAATTTGCTTTTTTGTTGTTAAGAGGCTAATTTTCGAATCCGATTTGGGGGTATATTGAAATCAAATTCGTATATCAGCAAATAATAGTACAATAAGTAAAAGTGAAGTATGCTTATCCAGATAATTGATTGTCAAAGCAATAGCTTCTATGACGGCTAATTTCTGAAGTTCCCCGGGCTGGTAATAGTACAATTTTTTATTCAAGTACTTTAAAAGCTCTAAAAAAACTGAAGAAACCTTTGCTTTTTTTTAAAAGGAAAACACATACTTTTGTAATGCTCTTTTTTAACCTTAATCAAAATTTTATTTTACAAAAGTTCATTTATCCAAATTTTTCTTTTATTCACAACCAAAAATCTAAATTAACCCTTTAAAAGTAAGTCTGATGGAAAAGAAAGCTTCGACTCCGGCACCCGCAGCCAAGCCTGCAGCAGCACCCAAGAAAGGCAAAGGCGGTTTGAACCCAGCGTTGGTGATTCCCGTTTTGTTTGTGATTGCCCTTTCAATTTATCTGTTTGTGTTGGGGTCTCCCGATCACTTCATTGATGGTGATCACGAAAAAGGTCCAAAGCCAGGTGATTATTACGGTATCGTTTACAAAGGCGGACCTATTGTACCTATTTTGATGACCTGTTTTTTGATTGTTTTAGTATTTACAATTGAGCGTTTGATTACCCTGGGTAAAGCAAGTGGTAGTGGTAACATTGATGCGTTTGTTCGCAAAATCAGAAGCCTGCTCGACAAAAACCAAATCGACGAAGCTATCCGCGAGTGCGACAAGCAGAAAGGATCAGTGGGCAACGTAATTAAAGCCGGTCTGGAAAAGTATAAGCAGCTTATCAGTGAAACCAACCTTGACAAAGAACAAAAGTTGGCCGCTTTGCAGAAGGAAATAGAAGAAGCCACTACGCTCGAAATGCCTATGCTGCAAAAGAACCTGACTATTATCGCTACATTGGCGTCAGCATCTACGCTTTTGGCGCTTCTGGGAACGGTAATTGGAATGATTAAGGCCTTTGCTGCGTTAGGTACTTCGGGTCAGCCTGACTCCGCTGCACTGGCAACAGGTATCTCTGAGGCCTTGATTAATACCGCATTGGGTATCGGTACAGCTGCGATTGCTACCATCTCTTATGCGTACCTTAACAGCCGCGTTGACGACCTTACTTATAGCATTGACGAAATCGGTATGAGTATCCAGCAAAATTTTGCTGCGCACTATTAATACTATTTTTTCGTTTATATAAAAAAAACTTATATATTTGAGGTATGGGAAAAGTAAGACCGAAAAAGCATCCACCTACTACCGACATGACAGCCATGACGGATGTAGCGTTCCTGTTGCTTACGTTTTTTATCATGACAGCTACATTTAAGTCAAATGAAGCTGCCGAGATTACCACACCAACGTCAATTTCCGGAATTAAAGTACCTGATGAAAACATTATGATCATCAGTATTGACAACTCAGGAAAAGTATTCTTTGGTGTTGACGCCCAGGCAACCCGCGTCGGTATGCTCGAAAACATTGGCCAGACCAAGGGTATTTCGTTTAGCGATACGGAGAAAGCCAAATTTGCCCAGAATGCTAGTTTTGGATTTCCGTTGAATCAACTGAAACCCTGGTTAGCACTTTCCAACGAGCAGATGAGCGCAGTAAAGCAGCCGGGTATTCCTGTAGACTCTACGGGAGTGAGCGAACTAGCCGACTGGGTATACGCTGCTCGTAAGGCGAATCCACAGCTTAGACTGGCCCTTAAGGGAGATCAGATGGCTAAGTTCCCGGTATTTAAGGATGTACTTACAAACCTACAGTCGCAGAACATTAACAAGTTCAACCTGATTACAGGTACAGAACAACCCCCTTCGGGCTGGACTGTTGACTAGTAAGGTAAGCAAGTAGGGTATCATATCACCTGAAAAAAAAGCAAAAAAATGGCAGAAATAGTAGACGCCGGTGGTGGGCATGGTAAAGGCGATGGTAAGGTAAGGGCCAAAAAAATGTCTACCCGTGTAGACATGACTCCCATGGTGGACCTGGGATTCCTCCTGATCACGTTCTTCATGCTCGCGACCACCATGAGCAAGCCAACCTCCATGACGCTTAATGTTCCTGACAAACAGGAAGACAAGAAGGAGCAGCAAACTGAGCCTTTGAAGGCCTCCAAGGTATTGACCATCTTTATGGGTCGCAACAACGACATCTGGTACCTGGATGGCGTAGCGGCTGATGATGACAACGCCGAGGCAGCTTTGAAAAAGACCACGTATGGTACGGGTATCCGCGATGTAGTTTTTCAGTCCAAAACCCGTATCAATTCCCAAAATCCGAAGGATGAAGCCGGGAATGATCCTTTTGTAGTGGTTTTGAAGCCGACACCTGTATCAACCTATAGAAATATGGTGGATATTCTGGACGAAATGGCCATTACTAAATCAAAGCGTTACGCGCTGGTAGATGAACTAACGGAATCCGAAAAGAAGCTCTTGGGCGACCGGGTTGTTCCTCAGCCAGAGTAGCAGTTATTTGTAAATTGTATTAACCTAAAAACAATAGCGCCATGGCAGAAGTAAGCCAGAATGCAACACTGGAAGACATAGTGTTTGCAAATCGCAACAAGGCGTACGGTGCGTATTCACTTCGTCAGGATTATCGCGGTGTAATAAACCGTGCTACCCTACTTGGAGCCACTCTTTTTGTACTTGCCATGTTTACTCCAACGCTTATTAATAAGCTGATGGACTCGGGCGAGGAGCAGGAAGTAATGGTAGAAGTGGATCTAATGAAGATACCGCCGCCACCCCTTGATCCTACGGAGCCACCACCACCACCACCGCCGCCCGTTGAGACGCCTAAGGTGAATACGGTGAAGTTCTTACCGCCCGAAGTAAAGAAAGATGAAGAAGTGCCGGAAGAAACACCGCCACCCACCGTCGAAGAACTGAAAGAAGCGGTAGCTGCAACGGAAACCGTAAAAGGAGATCCCAATGCTGAAGAGATTATAATTGCTCCTGAGCAAATTGCCGCTCCCAGCAGAGGTGTTGTTGTTGAAGCTGCTCCGGCCGAAGAGCAAATCTTTACGGTAGTAGAACAGCAGCCGGAATTTCCGGGAGGAATTGCAGAAATGTACAAGTTCCTCAGCAAAAATATCAAGTACCCAAGCGCAGCCTCACGGGCCAACGTAACGGGTAAAGTATTTTTGACTTTCGTTGTAAATACAGATGGAAGTATCCAGGATGTAGCGGTACTGAAAGGACTGGGATTTGGTACTGACGAGGAAGCCATGCGGGTAGTAAAAACTATGCCTAAGTGGAAGCCTGGAAAGCAGTCAGGTCGTCCGGTACGGGTAAAGTACAACCTGCCGATTAACTTCCAACTCGAGTAAAATTCATGAAAGAAAGACCATTGCATGAGAAGGTTTCAATCCTAACCTCCATGATGATGGCTCTGGTATACGCAGGAGGAGGGATCTATCTGATCGCCTCCTCCTCGTCTTTTAATCTGATACCGGCAGGTAGTTGGGGCCGTTACCTGCTTAGTGCGGCGTTGATCGCTTATGGCGTATACCGGGGTTATCGGGCATGGAAGAACTGGGAGAGAAGTGAAGAGTAACCATAAATTGTGAGATATGAAAAGAGGATCGTCACTGGGCATAGCAAGTGTACTGATAAGTATTTTTATCTGGACGGGTTGTACCTCTGACTCTTCGTTGGATAATCCACGCCAGGGTACTATTACTGTAGCCGCGGACGAGTCGTTCCGGCCGGTAGTAAGTGCACTTACCAGGGCGTACGAGGGAATATATCCGGAAGCTCATTTTAATGTTTTGTACCGGCCCGAACAGGAGGCCATTCTGGCGCTTTTGCAGGACAGCGCCCGCCTGGCCATTGTTACCCGCGAGCTAACCGTAAAAGAAAGAGACATTATACGAAAGCAGGAAGGGGCGCATCGGGTGCAGCATATTGCTATTGATGGCATTGCCCTTATTACCAGCAAGGCCAATTCCGATAGTCTGATCACCATGCCCGAACTGGAAGGAATCTTTAATGGTACCCTAACCGACTGGTCGGGACTAAAGGACAGTAACCAGTCCGGCAAGATTACCCTGGTTTTTGACGATGCCAATTCCAGCAATCTGGGTTATATGCTCAAGCATTTTAATGTAGAGGATGTTACTAAGTTGCGGATTTTTACGGCCGGTAATAATGAAAAAGTAATTGATTATGTTCGAAAAAATCCCCAGTCTATCGGCTTTATTGGGGTGAACTGGATTAGTGACGGCGATGAGTCCATTACCTATGAATTGTCTAAAGGCATTCACGTATTGGGGGTGTCGGATAAGGCTGAACCGGCTTCCATTGCCGACTATTACCAGCCGTTCCAGCGGGACTTAGGCCGGAGAAAATACCCTCTATCCCGCAAGCTGTACATTATTAGCCGCGAAGGCTTTGCCGGACTGGGCGGTGGTCTTATGACTTACATTGCCCGGGATGTAGGTGGGCTTATCATTCAAAAAATGGGGCTGATTCCGGCGATCCCTTACCCCAGAGAAATAGAATTACGGTCAGAACAAAATTTTTAGAGTTCGGGCACGATTTCTTACATTTGAAAGTTAATACATATAAACACAAAATTTTTTATCCTTTTCCAATCCGGTTAAAAAATGAACACTAAATTGAAAACAATGTTCGGAGCACTCTTACTGAGTGCACTTACGCTTGCAACAGTTGTTGCTCAAACGCCTGAGGAAGGATTTGCGCAACTGGAAGCAGAGCGTCCTAATGATGCGAAAGCGATTTTTACCAAGTTAGCAGAAGGCAGTCCCACGCCAGAAAGTTACTATAATTTGGGCTATTTCTATGTGCGCAACAAACAACTGGATGAAGCGCAGAAAGCCTTTGAAAAAGGCCTGTCTTTGGATGACAAGAGTTACCTGAATCAGGTAGGTCTGGCTACGGTAGCTTTGGGTAAAGGTGATAAAGCCAAGGCGCAGGAATTGATCGCTCTGGCTGAGAAGAAAACCAGAGGTAAAGATGCTCAGGTACTATACCGTGCCGGCGAAGCGTATACTCTTTTTGAAAAGAACAACGATCCGGCCGAAGCTATCCGGTTGCTTGATGCCGCTATAAAGCGTGACAAGAGTCTGGCAGATGCTTATATAGCCAAAGGTGATGCGCTGATGCTTCGCAACGAAGGAGGGCCGGCCGTAACGGCTTATGAATACGCTCTGATGGCCAAGCCCGGTTATTCCTTAGCCAACAACCGTATTGGTCAGGTGTACCTGCGTGGTAAAGCCTACAACCAGGCGCTTGACTTCTACAAAAAGGCCATTGACGACAATCCTAACTTCGGGCCTGCTTATAAGGACCTGGCTGAGCTTTACTTCTTTGCCCGTCAGTACAAGCGTGCGGCTGAGAACTTTGATTTGTACCTTCAGAAAAGTGGCAACACTGACCCTAAAATGGTACTGCGTGCCGCTCAGTTCGCCTTTACCGCCGATGATTATACCAAAGCACTGGAATTGCTGGATTCGGTAAAAGGAAAACTTGATGACACGATCCTGAAGCGGATGTATGGTTGGGCTTATTACAAGACCAACGATATGGAGCAGGCTATCAAAAATCTTGAAGAGTTTATTGAGAAGTACCCGAAAGAAAAAGATGAGGAGGGTAAAGCCAAACAACTCGTTCCTGACGACTATAAGTATTTGGGACGCGCCTATAATAAGATGACAACGTCTGGTAAAGAGTATGACTCTACGGGTATGCAGTACATTTTGAAGGGTGCCGATCTGGATACAAGTGCAACCGAAGCAGCTACTACCTACAAAGAAGTAGCGGGTCTTTACTACAAAGAGAAGGAGTATGACAAAGCGGCCAGCACTTTTAAGAAGGGTATTGCACTGGATACGGCCAAAGCCTCTCCGAACGACTACTACTACCTGGGACTTTCTTACTACCAGGAGGCGGCTAATACTAAACAGGATAGCTCCACTACGATGGATAGCGCTCAGGTAGCTCAGACTAAATTCAATACCTACCTGCAGGCCGATTCAGTATTCGCAAAAGTTACTGAAAAGTTACCGGATTGGCCTTTTGGCTACTACTGGCGCGGTAGTGCTCTGTATAATGCCCATGGGCCACAGGCAAACCTGGAACAAGGTATCTCGGTTCCCCATTACCAGAAATTTATTGAAGTAGCGGAGCAGAAAGGAGATGTAGCCAAATCATTTCTGAAGCAAGCGTATCAATATATGGCCTTCTATCACCAGACAATTACCAAGGATGAAGAGAAAGCCAAAACCTACTGGACTAAGCTACTGGAAGTAGATCCGGCCAATCAGCCCGCTAAGGATGCACTCGGTATAGCTGAAACCGCAACAACACCTGCGAAAGGAACTACTACTCCCAAGCAGAAATAGTAAAATACATAAGCTTGTTACTACAAGCCTCTTTACAAGCAAAGGCCCCCGGAGATTTTCCGGGGGCCTTTGTGTTTTGAGTGGCAATCTTAAATAATACTAAGCAGCAATAGTGGGTAAAGAAAAGCAGCTGTCTAAAACTGTCCGATATATAGAACCAAATCGTTTGTAGCACCAGTTCTTTAATCGGTTTACTTCGTCGGGCATTAGCATTCGCAGGGCTTTTCTTAATTCTTTTTCAAATAACCTGCTGTCAAAGCTTACTTTTTGCAGAATAATTTTAATGTATTCAAGCATTGAGGCCATAGTAATTATGTAGTTTTGTGGTTTAGGAAGGCAATAGTAAAACCACCGCCTATGTTATTAAATAATAGCCCGTAATTGGTACATTGCCACTTTATATAACGAAACCATTTAATGAAATTATATGTTTTTTTAAATATTTTTTTGTGCTTTTCGTTACTTACTTCTGCCCAGGAACAAGTACCCGAGATTAGTGTTGAAGTAGGCAGCAAAACTCTCTCTATTAACAATCCATTTGTCATTTCTGTTATTGTCCGCCATAGCGAAGAACGCCCCACGGTTACCTTTCCCGATATACCCGGCCTCGAAAAAAGGAGTGCATCTGCCACCAGTGCTGTAACTACTTTGGGCGGTAAAGCTGCTATGGTTCAGACCATTACCCAACAGTACCTGGCAACCCGCGCCGGCACTTATGAGGTACCGCCGCTTACAATAACGGTCAATAAAGAAAAAATAGAAATTGAAGAATTCACCCTTACTTTTTCGGTAGACTCATCCGGAGAAGAACCAACCACCAGCCAGGTACCAGCGGCGCCCATACCCGAGATAGCCGCCGAAGACCTGGATAAGGGGTCCATTTTTCTCGCTGTACAGGCTACCAAGCCAGAGGTCTTTGTAAGAGAAGGATTTGCGGTTCGGTTCTCACTATACGTTTCAGAGAATGCCCCGGTAGAAATGGAGTTCTTTCAACTGGATAGTCAGCTACAGGCCATCATCAAAAAGCTCCGCCCGGCCAGTTGCTGGGAAGAAAACGTAGGTATTGAAGAAATAGTCCAGAATACAGTTACTATCAACGGCCGAAGGTTTACGGAATACCGCATGTACCAGTCGGTATTTTTCCCGTTAACAACCCAGAATGTTGCTTTTCCGGCAGTAACACTTGATATGCTGGTATACGAAGGACAAGATAAGGGTAATAGGGTAAAGACCATCCGGAAGTTCACTTCCCGCCCGGTACGGGTACGGGTACAGCCGCTTCCCCCGCATCCCCAAAGAGACCAGGTAGCCGTAGGAGAGTATACCCTTGAAGAGCGGGTTACCAAGCAGCAGGTAGCTTCCGGAGAAAGTTTTCGTTATATCTTTAAGATAGCCGGTACCGGTAACCTGGCCGCCGTTACGGTACCAGATGTCCTTACCAGTGCTTCCTTTGATTTTTATCCTCCCGAAGTAAGTCAGGTAGTGAGGCGTAGCTACGAGCGGGTCAGCGGAGAGAAATCCTTTAATTATTTTGTGGTAGCGCGGCAAAACGGTACATTCCCTTTGGGCAGGTACTTCCAGTGGGTTTACTTTGACCCCCACAAAGCCCGCTATGATACATTGCGGTCCGACCGGGTTATTGAAGTACTGGGGGAAAGCCGCCCGCCCGACGTCCTGTCATCAGAAGGAGACCTGCTGACGTACGAAAACCTGGCCCGGCTGGATACCTCCGAGCCCTATATCAATTACCAAAGCCTGACCCGCACTTTAATCAATGCAGTTGTAATTATATTATTGATGGGGACCCTTTGGATGTTCCGAAAATAAACAGAGACTATGAGTAGTACGTACGGTAAAATATTTAAAATTGCCACCTTTGGCGAATCACACGGAGCAGGGATTGGCGTAGTGATTGAAGGATGTCCGGCTGGTATTGACTTCAGCCTGGACTATATTCAGAGTGAGCTGGACCGCCGGAAGCCGGGGCAGTCACGTATTACCACCCAGCGCCGCGAAGCCGACGAGTTTGAAGTACTATCGGGTGTATTTGAAGGAAAAACCACCGGCACACCCATCGGGCTGGTTATTCGCAACCAGGATCAGCGTAGCAAGGATTATTCTCACATAGCCGCTCAGTACCGGCCCTCCCACGCCGACTATACTTACCAGGCCAAGTACGGCGTACGTGACTACCGGGGCGGGGGCCGTAGTTCAGCCCGCGAAACGGCTGCCCGCGTTGCGGCCGGGGCTTTGGCCAAGCTGCTACTGCAAAAGGCAGGAGTAACCGTACAGGCTTACGTGTCGCAGGTAGGGCGGCTGAAGCTGGAAAAAGGCTATCAGGAACTGGACTTCGCACAGGCCGAAAACAATGCGGTGCGCTGCCCGGACCCGGCCATGGCGCAGCAGATGTTTGACTTTATTGACGAAACCCGCAAAAGGGGCGACTCGGTGGGTGGTGTCGTAACCTGCGTGGCCAAAGGGGTACCCGTTGGTTGGGGGGAGCCCGTATTTGACAAACTACACGCCGAGTTGGGTAAGGCTATGCTGAGCATTAATGCCGTCAAAGCATTTGAGTACGGAAGTGGCTTTGCGGGAGTTGAAATGTTTGGGTCCGAACATAACGATGCCTTCTATACCGATGACCAGGGCCAGGTACATACTACTACCAATCATTCAGGCGGAATTCAGGGCGGCATCTCCAACGGAGAAGATATCTACTTCCGGGTGGCATTTAAGCCCGTAGCGACTATTATGCAGGACCAGGATAGTGTAGACCAATTTGGCGATAAAGTAACGGTACAGGGCAAAGGACGCCACGACCCGTGCGTAGTACCCAGGGCTGTTCCCATTGTGGAGGCGATGGCAGCACTGGTATTAGCTGACTTTTACCTGCGTGCCCGGGCCAGCAGGCTTTAACTGTTGCGCCGACGGCGGTGGTAAAGGCTCAGCACGAGCAAGATGGTACCCATAAAGTCTACCCCGAGGCCGGCCAGGATAGTCTGGTTGCCAAAGGGCATCGTACGAAGATTCAGGAAGGCTCCGGTAACGACTATCACCAGGCCGATGAATAAGATAAGTAACGCGTTTGTAATGCTAAGTTTCACCCGCTTTGGTAGTTCGTTACAGAATCAGGACCGCCGTACTGGTTCAGGAATGCAAAAGCGGCTGGTCTTTTTTTCGAATATAAGTATTCTACTGATTCTAATCTACTTACCAGCGCAGGTATTTGCGCAGCCGGTACGGTACGAGTTTGCCCGGGGGCTAATGGGTTCGCAGTTCCGGCTGATCCTGTACGCACCCGATAGTACCACGGCCCATCAGGCTGCCAACAGGGCATTTGAGCGCATTGAAGCCCTTAATGAAATTCTAAGCGACTACCGCGACGGCAGCGAAATCAACCGCCTCTCGGCGCGGTCGGGTACGGGCGAGTGGGTGGCCGTCAGTCCCGAACTTTTTGACATTCTTTCTATTTCCAAAAAAATCAGCCGACAGACCGGGGGTACTTTTGACGTTACCGTTGGCCCGGTGGTGCAGCTTTGGCGACGGGCTATGCGCCGTCAGTACTTTCCCGAAAAGGAGGCTATTCAGAAAGCCCGCCGGAGCGTAGGCTATCGTTACATAGAGTTGGACCCAGGGGAGCGTAAAGTACGCCTGAAACGGAAAGGAATGCGGCTGGATGTAGGTGGTATCGGTAAGGGCTACGCCGCCGATGAGGCAGTGCGGGTACTTCGCGAGCGTGGAATTACCTCGGTACTGCTCGACGCCGGAGGCGACCTTACCCTGGGCGATCCTCCGCCGGGGGAGCCGGGCTGGAAAGTAGAGATTTCTTCGGGTATCAAAGCAGACTCAGTACTAACCCTCGAACTGGCCAATACAGGCATAGCTACCTCCGGAGCCAGCTACCGCTTCCTCGAGCACCAGGGGCAACGTTACTCCCATATTGTAGATCCGCATACTGGCGTGGGCCTTCGGTACCATGTCCGCACTACCGTACTGGCGCCCACGGGTACCCTGGCCGATGCCCTGGCTACGGCCCTGAGTGTAGCGGGAATCCGGCGCGGAAAAAGGCTCTTGAAACAGTTTCCGGAAGTACAGGTGTGGCTCCTCGAAACAAAAGGGAGATCGGTCAGGAGCTGGAATACGCTTTCTCCGTTGGCTCCCTGACGATTAGCGGCTTATAGTACCCTCTCCATTTCTGAATCCAAAGCACCTGGCCTCCGGTTGATGCATACGTATATATACGTATTATTTGTGGTAATGTACCAAACATTACTTTACGGACACAGTTAAAGGGGAGAAGGGAAGAATGATTTGAGCACCTGACAAGGCACTGGCTTTGTCATAACAAATCAAGAGCATGGATAGAGTTGAGAATGAGCTAATCTTCAGGGATCGTCGGCATGCCGGCGAAGAACTAGGCAAGTACCTGGCACCTATTTACAAGCATCTGCATCCACTTGTACTGGGTATACCCCGAGGAGGCGTTGAGGTGGCCTACTACGTCGCCAAAGAGTTGGATACGGATTTGTCTCTCGTCATTACCAAAAAGCTACCTTTTCCGGGCCACAAAGAATACGGCTTTGGCTCCATAGCCGAAGACTACTCCGTGTACATCTCGCCCCGGGGGGAGGAAGGCCTTTCGAAGGAATCCATTGAACAGGTAATCGAAGAACAAAAGCAGGAAATCAACCGGCGGGTTAGTCAGTACCGGCAGGGGCGTTCTTTACCTTTTATGGAGGGACGTATAGTACTGCTGGTAGACGATGGCATCGCCACCGGTGTTACGCTAATTGCGGCTATCCGCCTTTGCCGGAAAAAACGGGCCGCCCGTATTATCCTGGCGGCTCCGGTGTCGGGCTACAGGTACGACAAAGCCCTGGACGAAGCCGACGCCCTGGAGGTACTGGTACAACCCGAGCCCTTCTTTTCGGTGGGGCAGGCCTACGAGGAGTTCGGAGACTTTACGGATGAGCAACTGGCCGATTTACTGAAACGAGCCGAAAGAGAGAAGAAACCAAATGGAAACTGGAATTAACGCGGTGCCCATTACTTGGAGAGGAGAAAGCTATGGCAACAGGACCTACCAACCAAAGAAGCTATACTGCTGCGGATGAGGTAAAAGAAAACCTATTTCATCTGCAAAATACTAAAGATCTGGACCCGCTGCTGGACCGGATCGGCGATGCCCGCTTTGTGTTGTTGGGCGAAGCCACCCATGGTACCCACGAGTACTACGTCTGGCGAACGGAGATAACCAGGCGGCTGGTGGAGGAGAAAGGGTTTAACTTCGTAGCGGTAGAGGGCGACTGGCCTGACTGTTACCGGCTCAACCGCTACATCAAAGGGTACTCCGACCAGGACAAAAAGCCGATAGATATGCTACGGGGCTTTGAGCGCTGGCCCACCTGGATGTGGGCTAACCTGGAAGTAGCAGCCCTTATCACCTTTCTTAAAGACCACAATGCCCAACTTTATCCCGACCAGCGGGTAGGGTTTTACGGCCTGGATGTTTACAGTCTGTGGGAATCCATGGATACCCTGGTGGAGTACCTGGAAAAAACGGACCCGAACGCAGCGGCGCTGGCCCGTAAAGCTGCTCAATGCTTTGAGCCTTACGCGGAGGATGGACAGCTGTACGCTACGGCACAAATGGAAGGCCTGCCCCAGGATGGCCTGCCCCAGGAAGGCCTGTCTCAGTCTTGTCGGGAGGATGTGGTAAAACTACTAAGAGAAATAAGAGCCAAAGCTCCGCAGTACGATCACGACCCCGAAGCAGCCCTGAATACCGAGCAGAATGCTCACGTGGCGGTGAATGCCGAAAGGTACTACCGCAGTATGGTGGGCTTTGACGACAACTCCTGGAATATTCGGGACACGCACATGGTCGAAACGCTGAACCGGATCGCCAACTTTTATGGTCCTGGGTCCAAGGCGATTGTCTGGGAGCATAATACCCATATCGGCGATGCCCGCTATACCGACATGAAGCGGGCGGGTATGGTCAACGTAGGGCAACTGGTGCGGCAGCAGCACCACGAAAACGAGGTAGTACTGGTAGGCTTTGGCTCCTACCAGGGAACTGTAATAGCCGGTAGCCGTTGGGGCGCGCCCATGGAAGTTATGGAAGTACCTGAAGCCCGGGAAGGGAGCGTAGAGGAGCTACTACATAACGAGTCGGCGGAAGACAGGCTTCTGATTTTTGACCGTTACAACCCAAAGGAACGATTTAGTAAGGTTATGCCGCACCGGGCCATTGGGGTGGTGTACAATCCGGAATACGAAAGCTACGGCAACTATGTACCTACGGTACTTAATGCCCGCTACGATGCCTTTATATTCCTGGATACTACCACGGCGCTGCACCCCCTGCGCCTGCAAACGGACCAAGAACTGACGCCGGGTACCTTTCCGTCCGGGAAATAGGTGTTAGCTGGTAGGTGTTAGTACTTAGCCGTTAGCTTACTATTAATTCTTTTTACCAATAAATAAATTGAATAGAATATTGTAAATAATTTTAATACAAATTATCTACAATATTCTATTATACAGCAAATTAGAGAACTAACGGCTAATTTCTAACAACTATTTATAAACAGAAGAAGCCCCGGTACTGTGTAAGTCCGGGGCTTCTTGTTATTCTAATAGTTGTATAGCCGAAGATTTAAGAGCTAAAAGCTAACGGCTAACTACTAATAGCTACCTACTAAATCACCTGCGTCTTACCGGGAACCGCTACGGGGTAGTAGCCATCCGGACCGGGAAGTACTTTAGGCGTAGCATCCCAGGCCAGCTTATCCGGGAAGAGGTTGATGTTCGAGTTGAGCGCTTCGTCCCACTTCACCAGCTTGCCCGAGTAGGTAGCCATCCGGCCCATAATGGCCGTCATGGTGCTTTTGGCGGTGCGCTCGGCATCAGCAAATTTATACTCTCCTTTGGCAATGGCCTCAAACAGTTCGTCGTGCTCTACCTGGTAGGGATTAATATCTTTCTTGCTGTCATGGGCATACATAACCCCCCCCTTGTAATCTTTCAGGACAGTGCTCTTGTTAGAGAAGCTATCAATGCGCCCTTTAGTACCCACAAAGGCCTCATCTACGCGACTATAGGTACCTTCGTAGTGGCGGCACTGGCTCGAAATGGTAGTACCGTCGGCATAGACCAGATCCAGCATGTGATGGTCAAATATCTCACCATATTTCTTGCCATCCCGGGTCTCTCGTCCTCCGGTTCCTTGAATCTCAACGGGATACGCTCCCTTCACCCAGTTGGCTACGTCGATGTTGTGTACATGCTGCTCTACGATATGGTCGCCGCACAGCCAGTTGAAGTAGTACCAGTTTCGCATCTGGTATTCCATTTCGGTCATGCTGGGTAGGCGGTCTTTAACCCACACACCCCCGCTGACCCAGTACACCTGTCCGCCCACGATGTCGCCCAAAGCGCCGTCGTGGATGCGTTTGATGGCCTCGCGGTAGTTGGCCTGATAGTGGCGCTGCAGGCCAGTCACCACGTTCAGTTTTTTCTTCTTGGCGATTTCGGCCACTTCGAGCACTTTCCGGATACCGGGCGCATCGGTAGCTACGGGCTTCTCCATAAAAACGTGCTTATTCTGACGCACGGCTTCTTCGAAGTGCGACGGACGGAAGCCCGGAGGGGTTGCCAGAATCACCACATCAGCCAGGGCAATAGCTTGCTTATATCCTTCAAAACCCACAAACTTATTTGCCTCAGGTACCTCTACCTTATTCACTTCTTTACCCGAAGCATCTTTGTACTTGCGTTTGGTCAGACCGTTGTAGGCATCATCCAACCGATCGCGGAAAGCATCGGCCATAGCAACCAGTTTCACGTTTTGGGTAGTACTCAGGGCCTGAGCAGCAGCTCCCGAACCACGGCCTCCACAACCAATCAAAGCGATCTTGATGGTATCGTCTACTGCACTATTATAGCCGTAGGATGCCAGAGGGCTGAGCATGGCGCCGCCCGCCAGTAAGCCAGTAGCTTTTAGAAATTCGCGACGATTTTTTTCCATTGTAATGTTATGTTAAGAGTTGAAAGGAATATATGTTACAAAATCAATAATCTTCGATCAGAGGTGGATTGTAGTACTTTTCAATTTCCTCCTTAGAAGGAGTTTTCTGCGGCCGCACCAGGCGCAGCCCCACAAAAGAGGCACTCGTCAGCCACCATTCGCTTTTGGGTAGTTGGGGGTCCAGAATCTTCCAGTCGGGGGAAGAAGGTATCCGGGCCGCACTGCGGGCTACCGGAGCCTCGTCGTCCCATGAGCCACCACGTACTGCGTTGGGATATAACTCAGTAACAGGTGCAAAGGGTTCCTTTACTTCACCTTTAGCCTTTTTGGTGTAATAGTCGGCATAGTACTGGTCCAGGGTCCACTCCATTACATTGCCATGGATGTCGTGCAGGCCCCAGGGGTTGGGCTTTTTCTGGCCAATCTGCTTATAGGCACCGTCGCTGTTGTCCTTGTACCAGGCGTAGTCGCCCAGTTGGGCGGGGTCGTTGCCAAAGGAGTAGGCAGTTTTGGAACCGGCACGGGCGGCATATTCCCACTCAGCCTCAGTCGGCAGGCGGTAAAAAATACCCGTTTTTTCGTACAGCCACTTACAGAAATGAATAGCGGAGTACTGCGTCATATTAATAGCCGGATACCCCGAACGCCCCATACCGAACGACATGTCTACGTAAGGCGGGCTGGGGCGGGTACTGGCGTCGGTTTTGGCAATGCTGTTGGTAGGGTCGGGGTTACGGGCGGCCATTTCTACCTCCATATTTTTAAAAGCAAACAGGTCGTAAAGGTCCCAGGTCACTTCGTACTTGCCCATCCAGAATGGCTCAATCTTTACCTTATGCTGCGGACCTTCGTCTTCGTTGCGGCCTTTCTCAGAAGCCGGACTTCCCATCATAAACTCACCACCCGGAATAGCCACCATATCGTAGGTTTGGCCGCTGCCGGGTATTTTTTGGGTATAGCTCTTAAAATCAGCCTGAGCGGAGGCTAATAGGGGTAAAAAAAGAGTAACTAGTAAACTGGTTAAACGCGTATTCATCAGGCTAAACTACAAATGGACTATTTGAAACAGGTGCATTTAAGTATAAAGAGTAAAAATAGCGAAGTTATACTACACAAAAGAGGATTTTTAAGATATGTTTGTTACCAGGGGTATAGACTTTACCAGCATCCCCGCCCAAAAGCAGGTTCTTAACCGTTATAATCCTAACTTTGGGTTTTACTTCTTTATTGGTACATGAATTATCTTTCTGCAGAAAATATAGCCAAGTCATTTGGTGAAAAATGGTTGTTTCGTAACATTACCTTCGGACTCAGCCGGGGCGACAAAGTAGCCCTGATTGGTACCAACGGGACCGGCAAAACTACTTTTCTGAACATACTAGCCGGCCTGATGCCACCCGACGAAGGCCTGGTGAGCTTGCGAAAGGATATCCGCCTGGGGTACCTCGACCAAAGCCCCACCTTCGACGAGGCCCTGCCCGTGATAGAGGTCATCTTTGCGTCGTCCAATCCGGTGGCGCAGGTAGTAAAGCGCTACGAAACAGCCCTTGCTTCCGGGAACAATAACGAACTGACGGCTATTCTTGGTGAAATGGATGCGCTGAAAGCCTGGGACTTTGAGGCAAAGGTCAAAGAAATTTTGGGGCGACTGGGTATTCACGACGTAGATGCCCGCTTTGGTACCCTCTCGGGCGGGCAGCGCAAGCGCGTGGCCCTGGCCAAAGTCTTGCTCGAAGACCCTGACCTGCTGATTCTGGACGAACCTACCAACCACCTGGACCTCGACACCGTAGAGTGGCTCGAAAACTACCTGGCTACCCAAAACACTACACTCCTGATCGTTACGCACGACCGCTACTTCCTGGACAATGTGTGTAACCAGGTGGTGGAGCTGGATAATGGCTCGGCTTATAGCTACAAGGGCAACTACTCCTATTTCCTGGAAAAGAAAGCCGAGCGCGAAGAAGCCGAAGCCGCCGAGATTGACAAAGCCCGTAACCTGATGCGCAAGGAACTGGACTGGATTCGCCGTCAGCCCAAAGCCCGGGGTACCAAAGCAAAGTACCGGGTGGATGCTTTTGAAGACCTGAAAGACAAGGCAAGTCAGAAAAAGTACGACAACCAGATGGAGCTGAACGTAAAGGCTACGCGCCTGGGCAGCAAAATTGTGGAGCTGCAGAGCGTAGGTAAGCGCTTCGGTGACCGCGAGCTGATCCATAACTTCCTGTATACTTTCCGCAAGGGCGACCGCATTGGCATTGTAGGCCAGAACGGCATGGGCAAAAGTACCCTGCTCAATATGATTACGGGTGAACTGCGGCCGGACAATGGTCAGGTAGTACGCGGCGACACGGTGCAGTTTGGCTACTATACCCAAAGCGACCTACAGTTTCAGGACGACCAGCGGGTTATTGATATCGTCAAAGATGTGGCCGAAGTAGTGCGCCTGGGTACCGGCCAAACCGTTACTGTCTCAAAGTTTCTGGAGGCGTTTCTGTTTTCACCTTCCAAACAACACGACTACATTGCCAAGCTCAGCGGGGGCGAAAAGCGCCGCCTGCAGCTGCTGCTCATGCTCATAAAAGAGCCCAACTTCCTGATTCTGGATGAGCCTACCAACGACCTCGACATCAATAGTCTCAATGTACTGGAGGAGTTCCTGGCCAACTTTCCGGGCTGTCTGGTCATCGTATCCCACGACCGTTACTTCCTGGACCGGCTCGTTGACCACCTGTTTGTATTCGAAGGAGAAGGGAAAATCCGCGACTTCCCCGGCAATTACAGCGACTACCGCATCTGGCAGGAAGAGCGGGAGGCGGAACAAAAACGCGGGCAGCAACTGGCCAACAGCAAACTGGCTGCTACCTTAACTACCGAAGCTAAACCGGCAGGTACCTCTGCCTCATCCAAACGAAAGCTGAGCTACAAGGAGCAGCGGGAATTAGAACAACTGGAAACGGACATAGCGAAGCTGGAAGAACGGAAGGCCCAACTCATCGGGAAGCTCAACAGCGGCGGCTCGCACGAGGAACTAACCGAATGGGCCCGGGAAATTGAGCAGCTTACGGAGGAGCTTTCGGAGAAGGAAATGCGCTGGCTCGAACTGTCAGAATTTGCTTAACTTTGGAAAGTTCAACCCCTTAGTTGCCCTGGCGAGTTATGGTTGCTACGTGCAGTAAAGGGAGAGTACTTTTGATACATACGGCCGTTTTATGAATTCTATACTTGAATTTTTTCAGTACCTGCTCGATTCCGAAGAACTCATCCGCACCGGGGGGCTGGTAGTTATTACCCTCATCGTTTTTGCGGAGAATGGCCTTTTCTTCGCGTTTTTTCTGCCCGGCGACTACCTGGTTTTTCTGGCGGGGGTATTTTGCGGTACTCAATTGCTGGATGTACCCATCTCCCTGCTGTTGCTGTGTCTGTTCTCGGCGGCGGTACTGGGGTCGCTGGTGGGGTACCTTTTTGGTAAGTACTTTGGTGACCAGCTCGAAAACCGGAAAGACTCTTTATTCTTTAAGCGCAAGCACATTGAAACCACCCGCAAGTACTTTGAGAAGTACGGCAGCCGGACGCTGGTTATCAGCCGTTTCCTGCCCATAGTACGAACCTTTTCCCCCATTCTGGCGGGGGTGGTCAAGATGCGGTTTGTGGATTTTATTATCTATAATGTGCTGGGAGGCGCTATATGGATAGGTGCCCTGACGGGCGGTGGTTACTTCTTTGGAGAGCGTTTTCCCTGGATTATGGACTACGTACACTACATCATTATCTTCTTCCTGGCCATTACAACTTTTACCGTTGTAAAGGCATACTTTAGTGCCCGCAAGGAAATGAAGGCCGAGCAGGAGCGGGTCGACTAGTACCTACTCCTCTTCCGTCCGGAACCAGCCCGCGTAGGTAATGTAGTTGTTGGCGGTGCGGGTAATAACTTCGTCCAGCTCGGGTGAAACTTTTTTCAGGAACCGGGCCGGATTGCCCGCGTAGATACTCCCCGGTTCCACGCGGGTACCCTGCGTAACTATGGCTCCCGCCGCTACAATGGCCCCCTCGCCTATGACGGCCCCGTCCATCACAATGGCCCCCATCCCTATAAGTACCCGGTCTTCGATGGTACAGCCGTGCACAATGGCATTGTGCGCAATGGACACGTAGTTACCGATGGTGGTACTGAACCGCTGGTACGTACAGTGAATCACGGCCCCGTCCTGGATGTTGGAGTTATGGCCAATCCGGATGCTGTTGACATCACCCCGCACCACCGCATTGAACCATACCGTGCAGTTTTCACCCATCACCACATCGCCCACCACCGTGGCGTTATCGGCCAGCCAGCAGTTGTCGCCGAAGGCAGGTTTTATTCCCCGTACAGATCTGATTAAAGCCATAGGATAGTCTGGCCGCTAGGTGGTACCTTCGGCCGGTAAGTTAGTAAAGGATTAAAATCAAAAGCTAAAAGTAGCACCCTCGTTTGATTTAATAAACAGGCCAGCCCTTATCGGCAGATCCTGGCCTTACTCACAGGTACTTCTTTGTGGAATAAAAATCGTGGAATGGTTTTAATGAAGAATTTTAGCAGGCGAAAAATATCTTTTTCGTCAATAGGAAAAGAAGGTTTAGGCGTATATTCAGAAGTATCAACCACTAAAAACGTGACCTATGGCATCAGTTGTAAATATATCAAAGGGTAGTTTGCTGATTGCGGAACCCTTTTTGGAAGACCCTAATTTTGAGCGGGGCGTTATCTTAATGTGCGAACACAATGAGCTGGGTTCGTTTGGTTTTGTGTTGAATCAGGCTACCGAGCTGATGCTGGGCGATGTCCTGGAAGAAACCATCTACCAGGACATACCGCTGTACCTGGGCGGACCGGTCGAGAAAAATACCCTGCATTTTATTCACCGCCGCCCCGACCTGATTGAGGGAGGCTCCGAAATTGGAGAGAATATCTACTGGGGTGGGGATTTTGAACAGTGCAAGACGCTGATTAATGTCAATCAGATCACCAATGAAGACGTCCGTTTCTTTGTAGGATATTCGGGCTGGGGCAGCGGGCAGCTACTGGACGAGC
Organism: Telluribacter sp.; assembly: GCF_035998675.1. NCBI lineage: Bacteria > Pseudomonadati > Bacteroidota > Cytophagia > Cytophagales > Spirosomataceae > Telluribacter > Telluribacter sp. The sequence continues at coordinate 275,397 of NZ_DASYHI010000019.1, read as the reverse complement.
TCCTGCAAAAGACCTGGATTGTAACCCAGACTACCTCGGAGTTTCTGTTCACTACTCCGTCCAACCAGTTCTGGCGCGAGGTACTTAAAAACATGGGGGGCAAGTACCGCGCCATTGCCCACTACCCGACCGACCCGAGTCTGAATTAGGGCTTTTTGTAGAGACGCAACATCTTGCGTCTGGTACATGTATCGAATATTTAATATGGATGCGTATAAAAAGTATCGTGTCTCTTCGGCGCGATTGGCTAACTGGGATTATGGGTCACACGGTGTTTATTTTGTTACTATTTGTACTGCAGGTCGGGAAAATTACTTTGGTGAAATAAAAGAAAATCTTCCGGTTTACTCAGAGATTGGAGAAATAGCCTTTCAGTATTGGTTGAATATACCTGCGCACTTTCCTTTTGTTGTTATAGATCACTTTGTGGTGATGCCTAACCATCTGCATGGTCTTCTATTTCTGGATCGGCCACAACATCATAGCTGGAAACCTAACCGCTTTGGCCCTCAATCGCAGAACCTGGCCTCTATTATACGTGGATATAAGGCAGGGGTAAAAAAATACGCGACGCAACACCACATAGAGTTCTCGTGGCAGCCACGTTATTACGATCGGGTAGTCAGAAATGAAGATGAATGGAACCGGATTCGCCAGTACGTGGCTGATAACCCTCTGAAATGGGATCAGGATCGGGACAACCCCGAAAATTTGTACATGTAGAGACGCAAGATTTTGCGTCTCTACTGTGCAGCCTTGACAATATAGTCCGGCGTCGCGGGATCGTTGGCAAAGAATTCTTTTGGAACGGAGCGGCTGAGGGCCCAGCGATCAATCCAGGAAATGCCGTAGTTGCCAAATTTGGTTATTTTTTCCAGATAAGCTTTATCCTGAAGGGCTGTGTATAAATCTACGAACGTGTACCCGTTTCGCTTGTACATCTCAGCTAGCTCATCCAGATAATCCGCGTTGAGCAGGTTGGCGTGTATCAGCAAGACCTGCGGAATTTGCCGGTTGAATAGCCTGCTGCTCGCCTGCTCGTAAAAATAGACCTTGGCCTCCATGTACTTTACGTAGTCCGAACCAATGCGCTGCATCTGCGCCTTGTTATTCTTTTTGTGCGCATTGGAGTAGGCTTTGGCAAACAGATAATCTTCGTTATCAATGGTGACGGGAGCCTCAATGTAGTTATGGCTTTCAAGGAAGGTACTTAATGAATCGTACCGTGCCTGATTCTGGCCAATGTGCAGGAACGGGTGCCGGAAGTACTGCCACGGTAAACCGGCTTTTTTGCTCAGCGGCGGAGTTACCTTTTCTCCTTTTAGTATATCATTCGTAAATTCAGTAAACGGCGTTTTGTGGTAGCTCAGATGGCTGAAAGTATGGTTTCCTAACTCGTACCCCCTATCCAGCCACTGACGCAGCAGGTTTACGCTTTCCTTATGTACTTTCCCTGATTTGTACAGCTTCCTTTCATTGACAAATCCAATGGCAGGTATGTTGTATTTCTGGAAGTGAGCGACCAGCTTCTGGGTAATCTCTTCCTGATTTCCTTCGCCATACTCCACCGTAGGCAAGTCATCCACCGTAACGCATAGCTGCTTAGGTTGCGCTATGACTCCAAAGCCGGTAATGCTGAGTAGAAGAGCAAGTACTTTATTCATGCCTGAAGTAGGATACTTTCCTTATTTCTTTTCCAGCGACTTCACAAACAGGATAACTGATTCAATATCGGTATCGGACAGGATACCCTGGAAGGAGGGCATCTCCGGATTATAGCCCTTCACAATTTTAGCCGTTGGATTCAGGATGGATTCCCGGAGGTACTGCTCGTCGGCCACCACGGTGGTACCATCCTCCAACGGACGTTTAGCACCGTACAGCCCCTGGAACGGAGGACCGTACATACCCTTGGTGCGGGTACCTTCCGAGTGGCAACCGGCGCAGGCGGTTTTGGTGAAAACAGCCCGCCCTTTTTCCGCGGAGGCTACTTCTTTGGGTTTCTCCGCCGAAGCTTCTCTGCGGGCCGTCAGGAGAGCATAATCTACTTTTTCAAAACCATATTTGGCGGGCGCCAGGTCGTCCAGGTGATTAATCGTAAACCAGAACTGGTCGTCAACTTTACGGCCATCCTTAGCCTTTAACTGATAGTCCACCTCCATCTGCATTACTTCTTTCATCTCCGGGACCAGCAGCAGTACCTTTTTGCGGTCAGGCGATACGTAAGCGGCCGAAACGTACATGGTTTCTTCGCCCGTAGAGCCATCCAGTTTGTAGTGCCCGGAGCCGTACTCTTCGGTCCGCTTGTAGTTGTACCTTTTTACCTTAAAATTGTCCGGGTTGGAGGCTACGGCCGGGTCCAGTTCCGAATCAAAACTTAGTACAATTCCCTGCTTTCCACTCTCAAATCCATTGACCATATAGCTGGGCTTGCCCGTGTAGCGCAGCCGCAGCAGGGCGCTCAGCCCTTTCGAATTGGAACCCCACAGGTTAAAGCCCGCCACGTAGAGTTGCCCGTCCACGGGATGCGTTGCGCCTTTGGAAGTAGGAGCGGGGTAGTCGGCATGAATGATTGAAACACCCCCCTGTACACCCTGCGAAGTACTATCTATAAGTACCCTGAACAAACCGGGGCGACCAAAGGAGAAGTGTACCATGTTCCCGCTCAGGGGGCCCATTTTGTTACTGGTTACCCAGGCCTGTGAGATACTCGACTGGTCAATGTGGTGAGGAATCCAGGTAAGCGGCGGGGTTATCTCGGGATTCTCCTGCCCATGAGCGGTGGGGCTTACGCCGTAGTAGTCGCCTTTCTTTACCAGGTAAATCGGCGTAGAAGGCACAAAGTTACCCTGCTGGTCGGAGGAAGTAAGAACACCGGTTTGGGGATGGATACCCAGGTACGGCCCCCGCAGTCCCGTAGCGATCACCTCGGATTGGCGACCATCCGCTGAAATCCGGAGAATAGTACCGTTGTGCTTTGAGCCCGCCCGGAAGCCTTTACCCACCTGCGGCGTCATACCCGGACCGTTACTCAGGCTGCCGCCCTTGGCTACATAAAAACTACCGTCCGGCGCGGCTACCAGATCGGCCGCCCACTCCCGCCCTTCGGGCGACTGGGACATGATGTTCGAAAAATTTTCGTAGTAGTCGGCTACGCCGTCCCGGTTCAGGTCGTGCAGCCGCACGATGCCCTCCCGCCCAAACACATAAACCGTATCCTTCACTACCTCAATGGTCATGGTCTCGTGCATACCAGACGCAAACCTAGTCCACGTTAAGTTCTGGAGTCCCCGGTCAATGCCGTCAATCAGCCAGACATCCCCCTCGAAAGTAATGGCCGCAGCCCGTCCGTCTTTAAAGAAAGACACATCAGCCACCCGCACGTTCCGTTTCCAGGGGTTGGGTAGGGGCAGGGTCAGTTTGTCGGTCATGAAGGCCGCCGTGTCCGGCGCGAGTACGCCCCGTGTCACTACCTCCTCCTTCCAGTAGGCGGGACCGCCTTTTGTTACGTCGGGAAGCGTAATTTTGGTTGATTTAGTAGCTTTCTCAAATTGTTTGATCAGTCGGGCGGGACCTTTCCAGACCAGTACCGTAGCTTCCATGCCCTGGCTGGAAGGCGCTACTATGATTTTCAGGTGACCCTTATCCGATACGCTGGGTGTCATCAGCTTGGTACCCTTACCAGCCAGCCCCACCGCCGTCACTGTATCCTGATTGGTTCCCTGATAGATGTACGCGAAGCGTGCATTCTGCTCTACTTTTTTAGCATTGGGTACTTCTGCCAGCACCAGTCCCAGCGCATCGCTGGAGGAGCCTATTTTGAAGGTTCGGGTAAAGGCGGTTTGTCCGTTGAACGAAATACTGCCCGGCATTTCCAGTATAGGTACTTGACCCACAGTATAGTTCAGTACTACCTTATCACCGTGCGTATAAACCCCATTCCAACGGGCCTCTTCGGCCGGTAGCGGCATCCAGTCCCGTCGGGGAGTACCTACCTCGAAGTTTGCCGGATTGTCTTTCAGTGCTACCCAACCCGCGTAGCTTCCGGTAGCCAGCTGGGGTACTCCCCCCACGGTAGCCAGTTTATTACTCTTGTTGAAAAAATCACTGTATGAAACCTGCGCCATCAGGTTCATGGACATGAAGCTGCGGGTCCAGGCGACCGACCACCGGAGCAGGTCCGTATCAAAGCTTACGTAGGCGCTGTCGCTGAGCCGGATCGCCAGCGTCCGGGCAGCCTCATTCTCCTTAGGGAAGCCCGGCCCCAGCTTGCGACCATCAATGGACGTAGAGATAAAAGGGAAGTCAGGCTCCACAAAGGGGGCGATTTCGAGAGTATCGGGTTGGGTGGTAACTACTTTTTTAAAATCAGAGTTACCAGCAAGAAATAGCGAAGCCACGGACAGCACGCCGACCGAAGCAATGAGGGAAACTTTACGTGAAATTCTGAACATTGATCTATTTTATTGAAAGCAAAGCCTTTCTTTATCTAAAAGCAAAGATAACATTCTTACCTACCGAACTAAACAACCAGTATGTAGTGAACACCTTTGCAATAACACAGACGCAAAAAGTATCGGTCTGCCTTTACAAACGAAGGTAAAAACAAATTCCAGATACCACAGTACCTGGAATTTGAAATGGAGAAGTACTACTAGCAGGGAGCCTGGTTTTACACCAGTTTGTCCGGTGTGATGGGGAGTTGCCGGATTCGTTTGCCGGTGGCATTAAAAACGGCGTTGGCAACGGCCGCGGCTACCCCCACTATACCAACTTCCCCCAGTCCTTTTATGCCTAATTTGTTTGAGTGTTTGTCTTCTTCCCGGATAAAAATGGCTTCCATGGTACCTATATCCAGATTAGAAGGAACGTGATAGTCGGCCAGGGAGCGGGTTACGAAGTTACCCCAGCGCGGGTCCACCACCGATTCTTCGGACAAAGCCATGCCAATACCCCAGGCAATACCTCCAAGTACCTGCGAATTGGCCGTCTTAGGGTTGAGGATTTTGCCCGCTCCGGTTACGGCCAGGAAGCGGTCTACGCGTACCATGCCAGTATACATATCTACCCGCACCTCTGCAAAGTTGGCGTTGAAGCTGTGCGACGAGTACTCGTCGGCGCTTTCCAGTTCTTTCGAATCTGCCCGGGTCTGGAACTCAGTAACTTTTTCAGATAGCATCAACTGAGCGGCTGTCGGCCGGGCAAAAAACTGTTTGCCCGATTTGGCCATCAGTTCATCCGTGATTTTTATACAGGCATCATTTACTACGTTGGCGTAGCTGGTGGCCCCCACTGACCCCACCGAGCCAGCGGCGGGAGGCAAATCAGAATCACCAATTTTGACAGTTATCCTTTCCATCGGCAAGCCCAGTGCGTCGGCGGCGGTCTGGGCCAGAATGGTATAGGTACCAGTGCCCAGGTCGGCCGCGGCCAGCTCAACGGTGGCAGTCACTTCATTGCCCTTTCGGTCCAGTTTTACCAGCGCGGAGCTGGGCCTTTGGTGCGCCGGGTAAGTACCGCAGGCCACCCCGTAACCAATGAGGTAGTTGCCCTGCTGGTTCTGGCGGGGTTCGGGCCTGCGCTTCTCCCAGCCAAAGGCTTTGGAGCCTTCCCGCAGGCATTGTACCGTAGTTCGTGACGACCAGGGTTTGCCATTGGAGGGGTCACGCTCGGGCTCATTTTTGATTCGGAATTCGATGGGGTCCATTTTCAGCTTGTAAGCCAGCTCGTCCATCGCCGATTCCAGCGCAAAGCTTCCCGTGGCTTTTCCCGGCCCGCGCGTGTAGGTAGGCAGGATAATATGCATGGGTACTACCCGGTAGGAAATGAGCGAATTGGGCGTCGCATACATGACTTTGGAGCAGTCGCCGCAGGGCTCCACAAACTCATTGTCAATGGCGCAGTGGGTGGTTGTTTCGTGCGCCAGGGCCGTCAGTTTGCCGTCTTTGGTAGCGGCCAGACTTACTTTCTGGTGGTTCCGCTGCCGCAACCCGACCGAATTGAACATCTGGTGGCGGGTCAGGGCCAGTTGTACCGGCCGGTTCACCATTTTGGCCGCTATCGCCGTCAGCACCAGGTTGGCCCACTGCCCGCCCTTGGAACCAAATCCACCGCCGAGGTAGGGCGATACGATACGTACCTGCTCTGGCTTGAGGTTGAGCGTGGCGGCGGCGGCACTCTGCGCTCCGGTTACGATTTGGGCACTGTTGTACAAGGTTACGTGGTCGCCCTTCCACTCGGCGATGGTGGCGTGGGGTTCCATGGGGTGGTGGTGCTCCATGGGCGTTTCGTACACCTCCTCCACTTTAAATTCGGCGTTGGCGAGTGCCGCTTTCACATCTCCGCGTTTTACATCCGCCCGGTCCTTATCTTTTGGTGTTTTGGCTTCTTTAGATAATTTTTCAAAGTTGGTTTTGGGCGACGCCTCTTCGTACTTTGCCTTTATTAAGCGGGCGGCGTGCCGGGCCTGTTCAAAAGTTTCGGCCACCACCAGGCCAATGTGTTGCCCGTAAAATTCAATAACCGGACTTTGTAGCATGGCTCCGCCCCGAATGCCTCCTTTTTCGTTCAGCTTAGGCACATTTTTGTGGGTGATTACGGCCAGTACACCCGGTGCTTTCTCGGCCGCGGCGGTATCAATGTCCACAATCTTTCCGGCGGCAATGGTACTTTTAAAAATCATGGCGTGGGCGACATTAGCCACCGGATGGTCCACGGAATAATCAGCCTTGCCGGTTACCTTTAATATCCCATCGATACGACTGACGGGCGTGCCGATCATTTTATTTTTCTCTTCCATAAAATTTGGGGCTTATAAAAATCAGGACCTTTTTCCATCCATGGCTATTTGCAGAGCCCGCACAATGCTTCGTCGGCCCAGCTCCACTTTGTATTTGTTATGCTCCAGAGGCTTCGCCTCCGCCATGGCGGCTTCGGCCGCCAGCTTGAAATTAGCTTCGGTAGGTTCTTTTCCTACGAGCATCTGTTCGGCTTGCAAAGTCCGCCAGGGCTTGTGCGCCACACCTCCCATCGCAATCCGGGCCTGCACAATTCGGTTATTGGCCACCTCCAGGGCCGCCGCGACCGAAACCAGAGCAAACGCATACGAAGCCCGGTCGCGTACTTTTAGGTAGTATGATTTTTCGGCGAAGTTGTTCTTAGGTAGCTCAATGGCCGTAATCAGTTCACCGTGCGCGAGATTGGTGTCTTTTTCGGGCGTATCGCCCGGCAGGCGGTGAAAGTCTCGAAAAGGAATGGTTCGTTCCTGTCCGGCTGCATCCCGGACCCGTACCACCGCGTCCAGCGCGGCCAGTGCTACCGACATATCCGAAGGGTACACGGCGATGCATTTGTCCGACCAGCCAAAGATGGCATGCAGCCGGTTGATGCCTTCCATGGCGCCGCAGCCGGTACCCGGCTCGCGTTTGTTGCAGGGCATGGATACTTCGTAGAAATACGGACAGCGGGTACGTTGCAACAGATTGCCTCCGTTGGTCGCCATATTCCGTATTTGTCCGGAGGCACCCGCCAGTATAGCCTGTGTGAGCAGCGGGTAGTGCTGGCGCACCAGCGCATGATTGGCCGCGTCGGTATTCTTGCCCAGTCCCCCGATGGACAGCCCGCCTTTGAGGGTACCGGTAACTATGGGTTTTATCTGGTCAAGGCCCAGGCGGGAAATGTCAATCAACTCATTGGGCCGCTCTACATCTTCCTTCATCAGGTCCAGCAGATTGGTACCGCCCGCCAGAAACCGCCCTCCCGGATTGGCCGTCAGGAGTTGGGTGGCGGTGGAAACGTCTTTGGCATTCGTGTATTTAAATGGTCTCATAACCTCTCTATCAGCAAGTGAAGTACTTATATCAATTCCAGTTCACTCAAAGCATAACCATTGATGCTTACCCTACAAACCGCCAGGTCTGTTCCACGGGTTTTCCGCTGTATACTTCCCGGATGGCCGCCACAATATTGGGATAAGCGCCGCAGCGGCACAGGTTGCCCGACATCCGCTCCCGTATCTCCTCGTCTGAGAGAGGAATGGCTCCGGAAGTTTTACGAACGTTTTCGGTCACGTAACTGGCTTCACCCCTTTTGGCCTCTTCCAGCACGGCTACTGCCGAACAGATTTGCCCGGGCGTACAGAATCCGCATTGAAAACCGTCGTTTTTGATGAATGCCGCCTGCACCGGATGCAGCTCATTGCCCTGGGCCAGACCCTCAATGGTTTTGACCGACCGGCCTTCACAACTGGCGGCCAGGGTAAGGCATGACAGCACCCGCCGACCATCCACCAGTACCGTACACGCGCCGCACTGCCCGTGGTCACAGCCTTTTTTGGAGCCGGTGAGTTCCAGTCGTTCGCGCAGGGTATCCAGCAGCGTCATGCGGGAGTCTACCGTCAGCTTTTTGGCGGCTCCATTGACCTTGAATGCTACCTCAACCCCGTTTTCAATACTGGCCGGGGACAGCTGGTCCGGTGGTACGTTGAGTGGCCGGGTCAGTACCTGCTCGGCCGCGGCCGCCTGGTAGGCCAGGATTCCCCCACCGGTTAGGGTCAGTAGTTTCAGGAAGTGCCGACGGTTAACGCCGGTATCAAGGATTTCGTCCAGGTCTTCCGGCATGAGGTCTTCAAACAGTTTCTTCTCGTCCTCAGTCAGTTGCAGTTTTTCGTTTTCTTCCATGCAGGTATTCAGGATTTCGGTTTCTGGAATTTAAAAGCCTAAAAGAGGGGTATTTTAATAGGAAAGACTTGTTAGGGAATATTGTTTCAGATTGTAGCGCACCCAGTCCCCCGCAGGTACTCTGATAGGTAGTATAAAGTAGTAAAACTTCCTTCAGGTACTTTATGTTGTGCCAGTCTATTGGTATTAACCGCTGAAAAGGAATATAAAGTAGTACAAACAAGAGGCCACCCGATGATGCGTCGGGTGGCCTGGAGTAATGAAATTATAAAAACTAAATTTACCCCTCAGATAAGCGGCGCTTTTGCCCAGAGCTTCTTTGGGGGCAGCCACCATGTCCTGCTCCACATAGTAGTGTTCTACACGCCGCCAACAAGGCTCCCTTTTTGTATAGTTTTGGATAGATGTTAGGAAAAAAGTAGAGCCTATGTAACATTTGTCCGGCACCTGCATCAAAGCGATAAAAAACAAATGATGAAGACCATCAAATTTACTATCGCTTTACTACTAATGGCCGCCCTGACCTTCGCACAACCCAAAGCTATTCGGGTATTGAAGAGTGGCCAAGGTACTGCTGTTCTTTTTCTGCCCGGTTTTACGTCTCCGGGTTCGGTCTGGAACGAAACCATTAGCCACCTCTCCAAGGTGGAGAGCCACGTGGTCTCCTACGCCGGCTTCAACGGCATACCACCCGTTGAGACGCCCTGGTACCCCCGCCTCCGGCAGGAGCTGCTGGCTTACATTGAGCAGGAAAAATTGGGCAACCTGACCCTGATCGGGCACAGTATGGGAGGAAATCTGGCGGTTGATATAGCCGCGGCTCTTCCCGACCGCGTTACCAAACTGGTACTTGTGGATGCGATTCCGTGCATGCGGGCGCTTATGATGCCCGGCGTACCGGCCTCGCAGATATCCTACGAAAGTCCGTACAACAAGCAAATATTAGAAATGCCGAATGAGCAGTTTGCCCAGATGGCCGCAGGCATGGCCGGCAACATGACCAATAACAAGGCCATGGCAGACACCCTCGCCCGCTGGACCGTAGAAGCCCACCGACCCACCTATGTGTATGGGTATACTGACCTGCTCAAACTGGACCTGCGGGAAGTACTACCCAGCATAAAGGCTGAAACCCTGATACTGGGCGCTCCGTTTCCGGATGAAAAGATAGTCCTGGAAAACTTTCAGAAGCAGTACGCCCTACTACCAGCTAAAACCATTCAAATCGCTCCCGCCAGCAGGCATTTTATCATGTTTGACCAGCCGGACTGGTTATACGAAAAAGTAGCCGACTTTCTGAAAAATGAGTAGTACGCCCGCCCGGTTACCGCTGTTTGAGTCGCTGTACCAGCAGTACCGTCCTATGGTACTCCAGGTGTGCATGGGCTACGTACAGGGGGACAGGGACCAGGCCAAGGACCTCTCGCAGGAGATATTCATTAATGTCTGGAGAGCCCTGCCGCAGTTTCGGGGTGACGCTTCCCACAAAACCTGGATTTACCGCATCACCGTCAATACCTGCCTGATGTACATCCGGACTACCCGCCGGAAGGAGAAAGTAGCTCAGGAAGCAGTAGCCTTATTAGGCCAGGCCGATTGGGTAGAGGTGGACGACCCGGCATACCAGGCTTTGTACCAGGCCATCGGTAAGCTACCCGAGCTGGACCGGCTGATTATCATGATGGTACTGGACGAACTGGAATACGAGGAAATATCCAGGGTAGTGGGTATCAACGCGGTGAGCCTGCGGGTAAGGATTCACCGGATCAAAAACAAACTCAGACAATTACTCTAATAAATACTACTATGGACGAGCTTTCAAACCAGTGGAAAAAAGCCAGGACGCAGCTAAAAACACCTCCTGCCGACAGCAGCCAACTGGTAGGGCGGGCCCGACAGCGACAACGAAGTTCGCAGTACTTCCAGCTCGGGAATATTCTGGTCTTAACCATCAGCCTGATTGGCGTCGGCGCATTCTTTTATTGGGTCGCGCCGGTGCGGGAGGTACTTAGCCGGATAGGGGTAGTCTGTATGCTGGGTGGGCTGTTGCTACGAATCGGGATAGAGGTGTGGAGTATCTTCAAATCCCGAAAGATACAGCTCGGTACCACTACGCTTCAGACCACCCACGAGGCCGTACAGTACTACAGCTTCCGCAAGCAGATTCACGGACCGGTTACCCTGACCATCCTTGGCATTTATATACTCGGCTTTTATTTGTTGACGCCCGAGTTCAGCCAGTACATCTCTTTTAACTGGATGCTCCTGATGCATGCGTCATTCCTGGTCATGGCGGTATTTCTCTTCGTTCAAATCCGAAAAGGAATCAAAAAGGAAATGCAAAGCCTGGCCGAACTGATCGAGATTCAAAACGACTTACAAGGTACCGCAGGAGATACAAATTTCTGACGGCTTTAAATAAACCCTAATCATGATATTTCGATGTAGGAAATGTAGAACTGCCGGGGCGACAGGATTTGCGTTTCCTGGTACTTTTCCAAAATCAACAGGTCTTTGTCCCCCGTGATGATACAATCTGCTTGAATATAGCTCGCCAATTGAAGCACGTGATTATCGTCAGCGTCGCGGCAAACATCAGGCAGATCGTTGAAGGGATGCACTACGGCCATCCGTTCTTTAAGCAAATCCAGGTAGTCTTCTGCTTGCTCGTCGGTTAGCTTGAATTTTCCCGATAGTTTTTCTGATAGCTCATCCAGAAGCCAATCCGACGAGAAAATGTTATAGCTTACTGCACAGAAGTCATATACTTTGGTGGAAAAACCGGGGAATAACAGGGAGGATAATAGTACGTTGGTGTCGAAGATGACTTTCATTCCTAGGAAATAGACTCGAATAAATCTTCCTCACTATCAAAGCCCTGCTCCCTAGCTTTTCCTCGAAACTGTTGACGCATGGCATTAAGCCTTTCCAGGTAGAAATAATCTTCCAATGCTTTGTTGACAACGTCATCTGCATTGGTTTTGAGTTCTTTTGTCTTTTGCTCTAAGCTTCGGAGAATCGATGGTTTGAGCTTTATTTTTATGGTTTGATTCATAGTTTTAATAGTTGCTGACTGATTTTACCATTCTAAATCCTCTTCGGACAGCTTTTCTGACACATAGACAAGGTGCCGCCCAGTGCCAGATTTGATTTTTTCTTTGGGGCTTTCTTCCTGATTGTAATGACTTTGTCCTTACTCATTTTGTAAGCCCACCTGATTGTAATGACTTTGTCCTTACTCATTTTGTAAGCCCATCGGTAGTCTTCCCGGGCCTCTTTTGTCCACTCTATCTGGTAATCCATTCCTTGGCTTCACGCATGATCTGCGAATTGGGGATGGTTGCAGTGTCAGCATGAACCGATTTCAAGGCTCGCCGGAGTTGCTCCAGAAATTCCGGAGATTCTTTATCCCAAAGCTGTCGGTGGCCCAGAAAGTCGTTGACCGTAAGGAACAGGTCCTGAATATCTTCCGGGTCATTCAGCAACTCAATTTGTTTATGCAGTAGGTCTTTCAACTCTCGCGCCGACATATCTCTTTTGTTTTTTCAAATATATAAAAAAGATATGAAATTTGGGGTAGGGCCTCAGCGGGAAGAGTTTATCAGAGTTTTGGGTCCGGGTTCCAACCTATTCCCCTCTGAAGTCGTCTTTAGAATACAGGCTCATGATACCTGTCCAGTTTCCTTCAGACGATGAAAAATCTTCTACTCGTTTTGCTACTGCACTTGCCGCTTGCTGTTTGTTATGGACAAAAGACCGAGATCTCTATTCAGGCCAGTTCGGGGCTTTCTTTCTACGGAGGACAATCGGCTACCTCGACCCCGACCGTTTTTATCAATGATGTCGGCCCACCATTTTACCAGGTTAGTTCTCCTTACAGCAACAAAAGTGATTTACCCTACGGTTTTGCCGTACAAGTACAACGCGTATCGAGTAAGAACCTGCTCTTTGGCCTTAGATTGGGATACGATACCTTCTCGACAATCTCTCATTTTGATAGCTACGGAGCCATGGGAGGCAGGTCAAGCGTTGAAAATGGAACGATTCAACTCCAGAACAATTTGATATACGCTAACCCCTATCTGGGCTATCGTTTGGGAATCAATACTATTCATCTGGATGTAGTGGCTGGCATTAATGCCGGTTCCATAAGGAAAAGTACGTATAGTGTTAGTTTCGACGGTCAACCCGCTGCTTTTGACGAAAAAGTGGATAACTACCTTCTGACTACTAAAATGGATTTCGGCCCAACTATTGGATTGGCAACAGAATACAGAAGAGTTGGAATACAGGTATCTTACTGCCATGGGATTGTCAACTACATGAGAAACCTGGACTACCTGCCAAAAGCTCAGGCTTACTCCCGATACCTACGATTGGGCGTATCTTATCGAATCATGTAGTGTACTCCCTGCTCATCCGGTTTGCAAATCGGATGAGCAGGGAAAAATAAAGGCAGGTACCTTCCCGAGCATTAAAACTACACCGCTGCTTTTTCTGATTTCATAAATAACATCCCTCCCCACACCGCAAGTGCGGCCATCATTACCACCGTTCCCAGGGCAGCTAATTTTTCACCCCCGGTCAGAACGCCGTGTAGATGATGAAGACTTGTAAGCAGAGAACTTATAGTACCAAGTAGAAGCAAGGCTCTGCTACCTTCGGAGGGAAGTGCATGTCTGACCGCCTAGAAGGCCGCTCCCAGGGCAAAAAGTATATATCCATACCCGCGCGAAAATGAAATCATGCTAACGGGTAGTACCACGTTGTCGGCATTGTAAATGTCCGATACCTATTGGGGTTAGCGCTTCCGGTTTTGATCTGGTGCAACACGAATGACATATCATCGGCTACCAGTTGATAGCTGTCTTTGGGCTTATCGGCTGCATAAACGTACCATTGGAGGCCTGTAAAACAGGAGACAGGGGAGCAGAGTTGAGAGCAGCTACCATATACCCGGCACTCACCAGTTCCTGTATGATATAGCTATACTCAAGCGTGGACCAACCCATATCGGGTGCAAACAGAATCAGAGGGAATTTCTCTTTGCCGGTCAGACGAAGGCCCTCGGTAAAATAGGCTTTCCCAAAAGCAACCGCTTTGCCCGCTTCATCACCTAACTTCTTTGTAACACGGGCAGGTACTGCCGCCGCCATTCGTCCGTTAGAATGATATAGCTGGTGGTCTTGACAGAGGTAGTAGGATAATAGATAAACAGGGGGATTTCCCGGTTCTGACGCGAAGGGTCCTTCAGACTTAATCCGTAGCGGCCTACCTGAAATTTGCCCGATGGTTTAGGGAGTACAAAGGTCTCTCTTTGGCCTTGGGACCAGCCAGATCTCGTTATAGAGAGAAGGAGGAATAGGATGAGTGTTTTTTTCATGGCGCTTTTTTGCTAATTAAGGAATTTAGGTATACTAATACTCTGTATATGATCCACTTCTTACTTCTGGCCGGAGGACTGTGAAATGGCAGACACTAGTGAAAGAAATGGAAGCAGGTACATTATACTACCTGGTTTTTGTCAGACGGTAATCCAGGATTATGTGCGGTAGGGTCAGGGTAGGTGCCTGGTAATTAGCATGAGCTAATCATGAGTGAATTATGGGGCTGGATGTTCCTAAGAAATACCTGTTATACCTGATTATTTTGGGAAGTACTTCGGTCGGTGGAGATAGCCCTGGCTTCGATAAATATTCGTTTGATGTCAGGATGAGCCTGTTTGATTTTTCTTTCCAGTTTTTCTACGGCCTGTTCAACCTCCACGGCGGTTAGTTCTGGCAAGAAATTGACATCCAGGGCCAGAAAAACCTCATTGGGCCCAAAGTGCATGGTGAGCGGATGCTTTGCATTCAATATGGTGGGCTCCTCGTTAATAAGTACCACCAGGCTTTCCAAAACAGCCGGGTCAGCCCCCTCCCCAATCAGAAGGCCCTTACTTTCGTATGCCAGAAAAATAGCAATAGCCGAGAGAATCAGGCCAATAATCAGAGACGCTGCGCCATCAATGTACGGGTTGTTGAACTGATGCCCCAGGAAAACACCCAAAGCAGCTACAATCAAGCCCAATAAGGCAGCCGTATCCTCAAAAATAACGGCAAAATTTGAAGGGTCTTTGCTCGCCCGGATCGCTTTCCAAAAGTCTTGATTACTACGGGTAGCATTGAATTGTTTCAGGGCAAGGTATAGGGCGATGCTCTCAAAAACCGCCGCCATTGCCAGGACCACGTAATTCCAGGTGGGGTCGGTCAGGGGTTTGGGATTCTTGATATGAATAATCCCTTCGTAGAACGACATGCCTCCCCCAATAGAGAAAATAAGAATAGCTACTATCAATGACCAGAAGTATAACTCTTTGCCGTGCCCAAAGGGGTGTTTTTCATCGGCTGATTTTTTGCTTTGCCGAATACCGTGCAATAGCAGAAGACCATTGCCAGTATCCACTACCGAATGTATCCCTTCGGAAAGCATGGCAGAGCTACCAGTGAATCCGGCGGCAATAAATTTAGAAATGGCAATAGCCGTATTGGCACCAATAGCCGCATAGATAGCCGTTTTTGAGTTGGCGTTTGCCATGATTTGGAAAGGGGAAAGTGATTAACCAGGTAAAGCGGACTAAAAAAATCGAACCATTCGGCCGTTAAAAGACAATCTGATTAAATATTATCTATATAATACTGTGAAATACAGATATCTAAATCTTTATTTGTAATTATTTAGGTACACATTTTTTGGGATAACTTTAATGGGAGAGACCAATGACATCGGGGCTTTACAAGGGTTAGTTCATAGCCTGCTGGCTGAGGTCGAGCGCCTGAGGAAGCGTGTCCATGAGCTGGAATCCCAAAACGCCGATTTGACAGCCCGCCTGGCCCAGAGCTCTTCCAACTCTCATAAGCCGCCCTCTTCGGATGGTTATAGAAAAAAGCCTTTGATCAAGCCCGCCCTACCCAACCAGACCGGAAAGAAGCCCGGCGGGCAAGCGGGCCACCCCGGCCAGACGCTGGAAATGGTCCAGCAGCCCGATCTGATTCACCGCCACCAGGCCACGCACTGCGGCCAGTGTGGGCTTGCGCTGGCGGAGAGGGCCGGCTGGTGGCCCGTCGGCAGGTCTTTGACTTGCCCCAGCCCCGGCTGTGGGTCGAGGAGCACCAACTGGTGGCCCACCAGTGCCGCTGTGGCTGTGTGCAGACCGGCGAGTTCCCGGTCCATGTGAGGGCCCCGGTTCAGTACGGCCCGCGGATCCAGGCCCAGAGCCTACTTCTGAACGTGGACTACCGAATCCCCTTCGCCAAAGTGAGCCGGCTGTGGGGCGACCTGACGGGCTACGCCTACAACCCCGCCACGCTGGCCAGCGCCCAGGCGGTTGCCTTCGAGCGGCTGGCATCCATTGAGCAGCAGATCAAGGCGCAACTGACTCAGGCTCCGGTCTGCCACTTTGACGAGACAGGCATCCGTCTGGGGGGCAAGCTTCACTGGCTGCATGTAGCATGCACGCCGGAGTATACCTACCTGTTCGTACACGACAAGCGCGGGCAGGTGGCCCTTGGCTCACCCTGCTAACCCCGATTTGTAATCGGGTGTTGCGTCTTATAGCGTTTGTAACGCTCTACAATAACCCAAGCTGCTGTATAAGAGTTATAACATATCACATAAACGCTGTATGTCCAGCAGTCAATACTTTATTCGCAATCCGGAAGGTACTTACTTCCTCACCATGACGGTAGTGGACTGGGTCGATGTATTCAGCCGTCCCACGTACCGGCACATCGTAGTTGATTCGCTACGCTACTGCCAGCAGCAGAAAGGGCTACGGCTGTTTGGCTGGTGCCTTATGTCCAACCATCTGCACCTGTTAGCCGCCGCGGCTGATGATCATAATCTCTCAGATATCCTGCGGGATATGAAAAAGCATACGTCTAAGCAGCTGGTAAAAGCGATTCAGGAAGAGCCGGAAAGCCGCCGCGACTGGATGCTACAACGCTTTGCTTACGCCGGAAAATAGCAATCGAATGTAAAGGAGTATAAGTTCTGGCAAGATGGTAACCAAGCCAAAGAATGTAGCTCACAGGCCTTCCTGCTGGAAAAGCTGCAATACATTCACCAGAATCCGGTGCGAAATCTGCTCGTAGAGGAACCAGAGCATTACCTGTTTAGCTCAGCGCGGAACTATGCAGGTCTTAAAGGGTCGCTGGATGTGGAGTTGTTATAGGATGTTTATTAACTTTCGCGTTGCAAACGCTATGTGATGCAACCCCAGCGGGGGACCGTCCCGATTGCAAATCGGGGTTAGCGGAGAGCCTATG
The DNA here is from genome assembly GCF_035998675.1 of Telluribacter sp. Classification (NCBI taxonomy): domain Bacteria; kingdom Pseudomonadati; phylum Bacteroidota; class Cytophagia; order Cytophagales; family Spirosomataceae; genus Telluribacter; species Telluribacter sp. Next base: position 258,413 of record NZ_DASYHI010000019.1, on the reverse strand, counting down.
AAGAAGTAAGGCTGCTCCCGCTCACCCTGGCCGGGTAAATCTTCTAACCCCGATTATAAATCAGGGTTAGCAGGGATAGTGCCGCAAAGGTAGGTGCTGGCATTTAGCCCGAACAGGAACTACTTTTTATCAGCTACCCGAATGGTTATTACTACGTTTTCGGGTCGCCCTTCGTAATACCCAACAACTTGTTTGCCATTTGCTTCAACCATTTCTTTCGTGACAAAAAACGGAAACTCCAACGTATTCTTTTCGTTGGTTGTGATAGTAACTGTGCCGGGTAAATCGCCGGGTGTTTCCTCGTCGGCTCCGTTCAGGATACCTTCCATTTTTTTCATCTCTGGACTAATGTCAGGGGCATCGGCCCCCAGTAAGGACCTCCCGTTGTGCTGCACATCAAGCAGCGCGTTGACTAGATTACTGGTGTAGCGAAACGATACGTAACGGCCTACCCAGCTTCTTAGCTTTCCAATGTCGACGCCTTTGACGTTCTCCACATTTACGGTAAAATACTCCGTCATTTTCCGCTCCGGGAATTCAATGATCAGCGAGACCATCGGGTAAACCATATCGTCAACTTCCTTAAGCAAACCCAATTCCTGTATCTCCTCGTCGGAAGACGTAGTAGCAGCGGTTGAAACAATTTGAGTTTGGACCGAATCGGCAGAAGCGGTGGTTGTTGCCGATTTGTTTTCGTTTGCTGTGCAGGCCAGGCATAGCATCAGCGAAGCTGCGTATAAGTAACGGTTCATAATAGGTTGGGAGGGGGGGTGAATTTATGGTTAATTGACGCTATAAAATTAATGTGAATTCTATATTAAAAAATGATAGTCAGGGGTTTGTGTATAATTAAGCCTAAAAAAGGTTTTTAGTACTGTGAATTTGGTGTAGAGGGGTATCGTTACAGTCTAAGACTGATATTTATTTAATATCACCAGTCGCAGACTGGCGGGAGCGGCGAGTTATAAGGCTGACGAGGGCTGTTTGAAGGAGAATTGTTTTTGGGTGTAGATGTGAATCCGGTGGCGGGACCGTTGCACAGGTACGCCTGCCGGATCGATAGTTATTTTTAATACCCGGTCACCCTAAGGAAGATGTTCGCAGAGCGCGTTAAACTACAACGAAATAGAGGAAGACCTTGAAAAGCTATTCTATATGGAATCTCTTAGATGAATTGCAGCGCCTGCCAACTCTATTTTAAAGGGAGCCTCCCCCATAACAATATCAAGTCGATATCTTATTATTCCATAATTATTTTTTACCTCAGAAACGACAAGATCAAAATCTTTGATAAGCTTCTCTAAACGGCGAGCACGTTTTTTTGCTTTTCCAAAATTAGCTTTTGTTGATGTAATGTATAAATTATTTGAGAGCCCTCTATAAATTTTGAGCATATCATCTGTTGGAAGACCGTTATTGCGATTCCATGGAGTTAGAGTGGCTACTGGATTTTCTGACAAAAGTTCTTCCCATATTCGACTATGATAACCATTTTCCGAACCATGATGCGGAATTTTAAAATATATAGATTTAGTTTCTCTATCAATACATTTTAGATTATCTAAAATATTAAACCAGCCTGAGTTTTCTTGATTACCAATTTCTAGATCAGCACCAAAAATTGCGGTATAAGCTCCAAAGGTGAATAATAGCGCTACAGATTTTTCGTTTGGCTTTTCAATGACAATCTTGCTTTCTCTCGACCCAAAATCTTGTATTAATTGTGATATTTCCTCATCAAACCTATCCAATGTGGATGATGAGGGAGATAGGGCGAATATGGTAATTAATTTTCCGCCTAATTTTACACTATGTAGTAAATGGTCAGACTGTGCCCTTAGGTAGGATTTATTTCGGTTTATTAATATTTCAAGAATTGTATTAAACTCATGCGTCGAAGACATGGAAGGTTGGTCTTTCAGTTTAAGGGCATCTAATGAAACAAAGTAAAGAAATTTTCCTTGGTCATGGGCTTGGCTAAATGTGATTTCTGCTGATGAGCATTCTCGATATATATCTGCTAAACCTTTTATGTGGTCATCATGCCAATGAGTACAAACAATTAATTTTACGGAGTTTGCTAAATCTACACCCAGATGATTTAAATATTCCAAAGGCAAGTTTTTATCATCATCTGGAGATATGCAACTATCAACAATGATCCACTGTCCAGTTCCATCATGAATGATCAAGCTTTCTCCATATCCTCCACCAGTTCCAATAACTGTTATTTCAATTTCTCCTCTGTTAGGGGAAGTATTATCTATTTCCATTCAAGTGTCTCACCACTAATATTTTTAGCCAAATAAGTGGCTCTATCTGCTGCCTCATCAGTTTCCTCGACAGACCAAGAAACTAATCGTTGAAATTTCAAAATCATCTTTTTTTGGACTTGACCATTCGTATTATAGAAGTATCCAACACTAAGGTAAAATGTAGCCCCTATTTTCAAAAGGCTCAAATCATCCCTATCAATTTTTTCAATTGGAAGCTGTCCTATCTCGTAAGTTCCTTTGGCATCAATATCAAATAGTTTTGAAATAAATGTTTTCTTCTTTATTTCTGTGACGAATCCTTTCCATCGAACGACATCATTATCAGAGATAGTCGGTTTATAGCGAAATGTATTTAAAATAATTCCTTCCGGTAGATCTAACGTTTTTTCAACGTAAGAAGAAATGCCATATTGATCTTTAGAATGTACTAACGATTCTTTTTCTAAATCGATTCTTTCAATTGCATTTTCTACCACGTCCTTTTTGTCCAAGAAATCGAAGGGAACTGATGATAGGGGCTTGGTTTGCCGAGAAGTAAGTTTTGTATTTACTGTCTCTTCAAGAACTGGTTCCATAATGATGTTGTTATTAATTTTGTTTGGTCAAATGATGACTGCCAATTTTTTGAAATTACATCCAACATGTCACTTACTGATTTTACTTCAAAATGGTCATTAATGCTAATCGATATCCCATATTTAGCTTTCGCATTTGATATTCCTTCTAACTTAATATTCCTATACCCGGGAAGATTGTCTTTTCTTGGTTGCTCGAGAATTTCAATAGTTTTTAACTTAGAATGGCTTATTGTTTCGTCCCAAATATCCATTGTAGCTAAAAATTTCCCAAATTGATCAAATTTAGTTGCGTTACCTAAATCGAATACAATAACGTGGTTGATTCCAATAGCGTTTACAGGAGTCTCCCGTAATACTTTAAAAATACTTTGGAATAAATCCCTCATGGGCTCAAAATAGGAAATTGAGTCGCATATAAGCTCAAATCTTTCGGGTGTTACACGACAAGTTGACCAGCTTAATGAAAATTGGGTTAATTCTCTATGTATTATATCAATGTTTGCACTTTCTGTCTCTTGTTTACCGAGTGCACCCTTTCCTTGTAGCCACGCCGGACTTATGATTACAGGGTTAAACGATCCTATAGTAACTAATGCAATGGTATATTGAACTGGTTCAGTAGTCATTTCGGTAGTTAACTGCGTCTTTTAAATGGAACTTATTAATAGAAGGTCGTAAGACTTACATATATATAAACGCATAATTTATTAATTAATAATAAATTCCCTAAACTGATTGAGTTACAGACCCAACTCCTGACGAGTTCGAATGGCAAAAGTAGGCCTTTAAAGCCTTATCAACAAGTATGTTGCATAATTGTTTAACTATGTACTAGAGCTATTATATTACCCGCTAAGCCTGATTGCAAATTTGAGTTGCATCACTTCACGTTTGTAACGCGATTTGCGAATGAGTATATACCTCGTATCGGGCCCAATAGCTTAACTGACTTATAGTAAGCAACTTTATTCTAAACAGCAAGCAGTTTACCTCCCGCTCACCCCGATTTGCAATAGGGATGAGCATCCACTAGCGTTTATAACGCGACAACCGCCCAAATCTACCTAGCTCACCCCGATTTGCAATCGGGGTGGTATCACCTAGCGTTTGTAACGCGAATATAAACTACTCCACCACCACCTTCCTACCACCCGAATAGCTGCGGTACTGGCCGAGGTACATGGCATCGGCGGCGGCGGGGCCTACCGTGAAGGTACCTTTCGACACCGCCCGTACCTGATAGTAGAAGTGCTGCTCGCGCTCGGTGGCGGTGGTGAAGTAGTGGATACGGTCGTCGCGAATGTCGAAGTAGTCGGGTAGGGCAGCATTCTTAATCCACGGCATATCGCGGGGCTCGGTCAGGCGTGGGTTTTCTACCTCAAAGCCAGCAGGCAGCAGGTCCGTCACCACTACGTTTTCGATGGGTAGTCCGGTCGTACTTACCACGCTCAGCTTCACCACGAGGAGGTCGTTCTGCCGGAGGGTACCCGCCGGTCGGCCGTCGCGCGTCAGGTACTGGCGGCGTACCCGCAGGCCCTGGTCTTCCTCGGTGTAGGTACCCGTGGCGCTGATGCCTTCCGTCTGCGCAAACCAGTACAGGTCGCCCTGTCCCTGCGTCCGGACCGTCAGCTTCTGTCCGGCTATTCCCTTCTCCAGCGATAGCTCTTTTCCATCAAATCCAACCTGTAGCTTTCCGTTAGCCAGTACCGTGGCCGTGACGATGGAGTTGGCCGTACGTTTGGCGATTTTGCCCAGGGCCAGTACCGCAAAAGCCGCCTCCTGGGTATTGAGGGAGGATGCTGACTGCACCGCCTGCGAGAGCTGCCGCGCTAGTACGAGTACCTGCAGGTTGTCACGGTCGGTTTCGAGCAGGGTATTCAGCACCAGCGCTAGGTTGCGCAGGGGCGAGGAGTAGCTACTATTCGTGGCGTCTATACCGTTGGCCTCCGCCGTATATTTGGTAGGTACCAAAGCGGCGTGGCTGCGGGTGTCGCCGGTGAGCTGGAAGGCCCCGGCCAGTACGTAGCGGGCGTCGGTGGTCAGCAGGGCGGGGTTCTGCTTGTAGTAGTTCAGGGCCGAGCGGTTGGGACGGCCCGTGAGCGCCAGCACGTACAGGGAGTAGATGCTCTCGCGGCTGGCTACCACTTTACGTACCTGCCCTGCAACGGTTGCCCCCGCATCCTCAGTGGCGATCGGCATTTCCTTCGTGGCGGGGGTACCGGTTTTGGTGGTGAGGTAGTCGAGGGCGCGGCTAAAGCTGGCTTCGTTGATTTCAAATCCGGCGCGGCGGGCTTCTTCCAGGAAGTGAACAGTGTAGGCCGTTACCCACCAGTCTTCTTCGGTAGCGCCCGGCCAGAGGGCGTAGCCCCCGTTGTACAGTTGCTGCGACTCCGCCAGCCGGATGGCCTGCTGTACGTTCGTAACCGGGTTAAAGTCGCTCTCACCCCGGCTGACCAGGTACACCGGCGTTTTGGCCATGGCTTTGGTCAGATCCGCGAAGTAGATTTGGGGGAAGGCCCTGGATATAGATTGTTCCAGGCAGCCGTAGGGGTACCCCAGTAGCGTAGCCAGCGCTTTGCCGCTGGTCTGTACCATCGGCGAGCGGCTCAGTACCACCTGGCTGCGGGCGGTGCCGGGTATAAAAGGGTTGGTGAGTCCAATGGTACCGGTTTGTCCGCCCGCTATGACACCCGATTGGCTGGTCTTGAGCAGCGGCGAAGCCGGACGAATGCTGAGCTGGGTCTCCTGCACGAAAGTTTCGCCAAAGGCATTGACCTTCACGATAATCTTACCCGTACCCATAGCCGTACCGGCTTTGATACGGAAGGTAGTACGTACCTCCTGACCCGCGGGCACGGGCAGTGTACTTTTGGTCTGCTCTACCGCGCTCAGCGGACCACTCAGTGCCAGGCTGGTGGTGACGGAGGTGTTGCTGGTGGTTGTATTGCTGATGTTAACGGGTAGTACCAGTTCGTCGCCGGGGCTCAGGAAACGGGGGACTCCCGCACTGATGACCACCGGGTCGGCTACTTTCATGTTGGTCGAGGCCGAGCCAAAGGCGTTGCCTTTGTAGGCCACCGCCATCACGCGCAGGTCGCCGCTAAACTGCGGAATGTTGATGTCAAACTGGGCTTCGCCGCTGCCGTTGGTAGTAAGGATGCCGCTCCAGAACGTAACGAGCTGGGTGCGGCCGTTACTCAGCGGATTGATGCGCCGCTCGAGGTCGTAGCCGTCGCCCCCGGTGCTGGACGCGCCGGAGAAGTTCAGCTCGGGAAACAGGAACGCGTACAGGTCATGGCTGTTGACTTCCAGCGCCCGTTTTTGGTAGAAGTACCCGTGGATGTCAGGCGTCCGGAAATTCTTGATTTGCAGGATACCCTCGTCCACCACAGCCAGTGTCACCTGCGTATTCGGCTCGGTCCGGACGCGGATGCGCTGGGTCATTTTGGAGCGGGATTTCTCCACCGCCGTGAGCTGTACGTCCAAGTGCCGGTCGGGTGCCTCTACCTGAATGGGCGCAAAGCCGTGCGCTACCGTCAGGGGAAGCTGCGAGGCATCGAGCGGACGAATGAGCGTAGCCGTCACGTACACGTTGGGCAGGTACTTATCGGTTAATTTAATAGAAAGCTCAGCGGCTTTTTTCTGAGTCTGAATGATGTGCTGCTCCAGTACCTTGTCGCGCTCCACGGTCACCAGCAGCCGTCCGTCAAAGGGCGTCTTGAAAAGTACCTTGGCCGTTTCGCCTACCCGGTACTTTTCCTTATCCACCTCCATCAAGACCCGTCCCTCGTTGCTCACCTCAAAGGAAGAGTACTCGGTAAAGCCGTAGCCGTAGGCGAAAAATTTAGCCACGGCATAGTGGGCAGCCCCCGGCCGACGCACCCGCACTTCGTACTCGCCGGATACGGTAGGTACATAGCGGAAGGTTTCGCGGCCGGAGCTAAGGGCAAGCGGCTTCGAAAATACCACCTTCTCCCGCTCACGCGAGGTATAGCGCAGCTCCTCGTTCTGCTTCTCGACCACAGTCTGGTACTCGAGCCGCACTACCTCTACGGTGGCGTTGGCTCCTTTTCTGAGCTGTCCGGCCTTGTCTACGGCTATGACTTCTACCGGAGCCGGGGCGTTCACGCTGACGTAGCTATTGGCCAGACGAATGCCGTAAAAAGTAGGTTGCGTCACTACCTCGTAGCGGTGCAGCCGGTTCACGGCGCGGCCATTTTCATCAAAAACCGTAACGTAGATTTTTCCTTCCAGTACTCCTATGTCCTTGTAGCCGGGCGGTAGTACAAAGGCTTCCGTGGCCTGTCCCTGCGCGTTGGTGACGCCCTGGCGCTGCTCGCGCTCAAAGCTGGTTTCGGCCGGAATGTCGAAGCTGAATTCGGGGAAGGCGGGAGCCGTAAAGCTTTTACGCTTCAGCTGTGACTCCATTTCGTAGGTGCGGTTGGCGGCGGGCGGGCCGAAGAGGTTCAGGGCGGTGGCCGTGAGGCTGACCTTTTCGCCCGAAGTGTACTCTTTCCGGGCACCACTCAGCTCTACCTTGATGCGGTCGGGCATGAACTCCTCCACGCTCACCGACTGCGAGGCCAGCAGTACCTCGTTGGCGTTGTACACTTCCAGCGTGTAGGTACCGGTGAGGGCGGCGACATCCGTCGGTATAGTAGTTTCTACCGCGCCCTGCGCATTGGTACTCTTGCGCCAGCTCCGGTATTCGCGGCCGTTGGGCGTCACCAGGCGTATTTTCAGCGGAATATTGTCGGCGCTCTGCCAGCTCTGGGTACGTACTACCGTGTTGAAATGCAGCGTTTCGCCCGGACGGTACATATCCCGCTCGCCGTAGATAAAGGCCTGCAGGCCCGACGGATTATCCCGTGCGCCCTCCACCTCAAAGCGCGAGGTCTCGACGCGGGTATCCTGTAACAGGAGGTAGTTAAAGTCGTCTTTGGTGCGGACGGTAATCATGGCAATGGTAAAGCCGGGTGCTTTTTCGCTCAGTTTCTCTACGTGCGCTACGCCATCGCCGTTGGTTTCGGCGGTATATACCGACTGATTATTACTACTCACCAGCGTCACCTCCACGCCCGCCAGCGGCTCGGTGGTTTTGATAGAATTGGCAAAAATCCACAACTCATCCTTGCCCTGCTTGGCTATGAGCCCGATATCCGACACCGACACCAGCTTGGTAGAGCCCAGGTACGCCTCCTCTTTGGAATGCACCGATACCAGGTACACGCCCCGGCGCTCGTTGTGGTCGGGCAGGGCGATGTTCAGGGCCTGGATGCCTTTGCTGCGGGGCAAATTTTCGGTTTCGACGGTCTTGTTCACTACTATATCCGAGTACAAGCTCTGCTCGTCGGCGCTGTAGTTGTAGGCACCCGTGGGCTGCCATTCCTCGCCCCGGTAGTCGTACTCCTCAAAGCGGTTGGTCCGGACGAAATTCAGGATGTTATTCTCGTACACCTTCGCGATGCGCACCTGCACTTTCGGCACATTCACAATTTGTACGCCGATGTTCTTAGAACCTTTGGGAGTAAGGTAAATGGCCTTTTTATTGGCAAACGAAATACCCGCGGGCATTTTTCCAAAGAACAGGTCGCGCGATACCTCCTCTTCCAGCTTCGGCCCCAGTACCCCCTGCAGCCCCGTAGTGAGCGCCAGTACGTAGGTATCCGTTTCGTTGAATTCCCCCTGGATGAGGAAACCGTTTTCGGTAGGTTCGGTGCGGGTAGCGAGGGTGGGCGTGAGGCTGAATCCGCTTTCCAGGCTTTCGGGGGCCAGTTCCTGGGTAGTGATGACCCGGATGTACCCCTGATTATTTTCAAAACCCGTCTGAACGTCGGCTACTTCGAGCCGCAGTGGCGAGGGCAGGCTGGTAGTCTGTTCGAGGGGTTCAGGTGTAGTGTAGTTGGCGGTAGTGGTTTTAAGCCCTTTTTCTACCCGCACCGTCAGCGGTATTGGGTTCGGGTCGGCGGTGCCGGTGTTGGTCAGGGCTACCGTAACGGTGCGGCCGTCGGAGGAGGGAAGTACCTTAAAGTCCATCGCTGCATCGCGCAGGCTGAGGCGGAGCCGCCCGGCTACGGCCTGGGTCTCTACGGGGTAGTTGAAGGTAAGGCGGAGCCGGCCTTCGGGCCGACCGCTTTCGCGGGAACGCGTCCACCAGCTTTCGGTTTCGGTGAGCTGCAGGAAAGGCGTGTGGAACGCAATGGCCTCGTCGGCTACTTTATATTTTTCTTCCTGGGCGGCGTGCTTGAGTAGCTGGTCAGACAAACTGGCCTTGTAGGTCGTGGCGGCGCTGAAGGTACTGGTGGGCGAAAATACCAGTTCGTTGCGGGCCGTCCACCGGAATTTACCCCGCACCGCCGGTTCAAACTGTACGTATTGCGTGGAGTCCCACCCATTGAGCTGACTCTCCCGCACCAGATCCTTGTTGAAGGTAAATACCAGATTCTGCGAAAGCCTGACTTCGTCCGTAAAATTCGTTCCCACCACCCTTACCTCATTCCACGACGCACAACTATGTAACAACAGGCCCACCAGCACGGTGAGCAGGAAGGAGGCAACGGCCGTATACCTTTTCATAACGACAATCTTGAGTAAGGAGGATGAGGAACTACGTGAAATTTAAGTACTACCGAAGTAGTGGTGGAAGTTAGCTATTTCTCCGGCAGAAAATAAAAAAGCCGCTCTCTTTTTATGGAAGATTTGAAATCGGGGTGAGCGGGGGAAACAGGCTGGTTGCCCCCTGTTTTGACCTGTTCAGCCTAGGAAAACGAGGGAATTGAGGTTATTTGGGAAATCATTGAGCAGTACGAAGAGCGGACGAAAAAGAATGGTTTTTTTGACAAGAACCGACAAAATCAAAATCTGGATTGGCTCAGAAATTTTATTCGCCAAGAACTGGAAGTCCGGTTTCTGAATCATCCCGAAATCAAAGCGCAATGGTTTGCCACCGCCCAGGACATACAAGCGGGGAAGGAGCTACCACTGCCCACGACTGAGCGTCTCTTGAAGCTATTTTTCAAATAGTTTAATTATTTTTTATATTATATTGACTTTTGTAAAGATCAAATATCCGTTCATTAATTCTTAGGCGTTTATTCTAGAGTTTTAGCCTCTATTTTTCCTGTAAACGCAAATTCATGTATTACCTTCACTTTTCAGTTTTTTCATTTCTCAACCATCCGTTCGCTTATGAAAATTCCCCGCATGAAATTTCGTAGTATGTCCTCACTCGTGGTGCTCTGTGCACTACTGAGTATGGTGGCCTGCAAAAAAGACTCTGACGACCCCGCTCCGCAAAATGGAGTCGAAGGGACTTGGCAACTCACTGCATTGACTTTTAACCCGGCTTTTAACGGTATTACTGACTATGTATCCGCGCTCCAGGCTACTGGCAACACCTGTGCCAGTCAGATAAACTTCGTTTTCAATAACAACGGATCAATTACCATAAACTCCCCCAACACGTGTACGGATACCAAGGATTTATTTATGCAAAGTCTTGGCATCAACAGTTCCACAACCTGGAAGGTTGAGGGCGATAAGCTGGTGCTTACTACGGGCACCGACGTAACCCAAATCAATCTGAGCGTCAATCAATCAACCATGACGCTTACCGACACCGGAGCAATTCCACCCGCTACTACGGTCTATACCGTTACCTTTTCTTTCAAGCGGGTTTAGGCCAAGCTGGCGCACAAGCGAAAAGGGCCTTCCCAACCAGAAAGGCCCTTTTCGCTTTTCTAAACCGATAGCTTTCTATTCGGTCGCGCGTGTCTTCTCCGCTCTTAGTTACAGCAACCCTACCACCCCCGAAAGAAAGGTACCTACCTTAATCTCCCAAAAGAAAAGAAACCCCGTGCCTGCCGCCGAATTGGCCCAGGTCACCATCGTGGCGCGGTCGGGGTAGCGCTTCAGGTACCCCCCGCTCACCCCGATTTGCAATCGGGGTGGTGTCCTATTAGCGTTTGCAACGCGAATATAATCTACTCCACTACCACCTTCCTGCCACATGAATAGCTCCGGTACCTCCCCAGGTACATAGCATCGGCAGCGTAGCCCGGCGTGAAAGTACTTACAGATACAGAAAGTACTGAAACCCCTACCGAATAGGCGTCATTTGCACTGAAGCCACCTTCCAGCTACCGCCCTGCCTCACGGAAACTACGGTAAATACGACCTCGGTATTAAATCCATTTCCCTGAAATTTACCACTAACCCGCCAGGTACCGTTCGTAACGGCAGCGTCGCCGTAGGTACGGGTCCGTAGGCTGTACAGGGTACCCGTGTCAATGACAATATAGCCTCCGGCTACCGACTGGGTAAGGGTACCTCCGTCAATGATACTGCCGTCAAAGCTCACAATGCCAAAGTCGGGCGTAAGTAGCCGGCTCAGGGTAGTACCATCCTCGTTGAGCAGGGCCTCGAAAAAAGCGCTGGCGCTGGCCGTGGGGTCATTGGTGGAGAAGTTACCGGACTGGGCGTAGGTCGAAAGGGTACTTAGTAGCAGGAAACAGGTAAATACTATATTTTTCATGGGAAAGGCGCGTGATTTCTCGCAGGAGAACAACTTTTAGGATTATTAAAGGTAAAGTGAAGAAAAGGCGCATTCTATCAAAACATTTTAGGAGAAGTTTTGGTAAAGAGTGTGGTAATAGAGACTTCTAATCAGTATTTTAGTGCCAGGGTAAGGATGAAACGACTGCGTGCCTATGAAACAATATATACTATATATACTATTCTGTTTTTTAGTGGTAGGTACTGTAACGCTCAGCGTGGCGCAAAGCCCCTGGCGCATGAGTACCTCTCTGGGGCCGTCCGTATCGCTCAACCGGCTCTATTCTGATAAACCCATTCCTTCGGGACAGTTTGAGGCACCCAATCGGGTGGGCGTTTCGTTTGATTTATCGGCGGAGCGGAGCCTGACCCCCCACCTGTCGTTCCGGCTGGGCGTTCGTACCGCTAACCTGAAGGTAGGTACCCGTACCAGCTTTATATTCCGCGATTCGACGGGTACCATCAGTGGCTGGGGACGCAACAACGGCTATACGCAGTTTTCACCGGCCAACCTCAACATGGGTCTGACGTATAACTCGCGCTTGTTCTGGCGGCGTTTTATCCTGAACGGTGGCGTAGATGCCAGCTATATTGTGAACCGCTACGATGGCTTTGTGCGGGAGCGCAGCAGCCGCAAGACCGACGGCCACTGGCCGGGCGACGTGTACCGCTACGAACTGGTGAGCGCCCATACCCACAACAACGGCTTTGCCTTTACCCTGCGGGGCGGCCTAGACTACAAGATAGGTCAGTACCGGGCCCTGACGCTGCAGTTCCTGTACAACAACGGCCTCCGTGACCTGTTCCGCATCTCTACCCGTGAGCTGGACCTGAACGGCGTGAACTACAGGGCCAAGGTTGTGAGCCGGGGTAGCTTTACCTCGCTGCAGATAGGCTACAAGCAGGGACTGAACTGGAAACAAAAGGGCAACTACCTTACCCCCTACAACGTAGCCATACCTACCCGTCGCAACGCCAACTGGGCCGACTTCACGGCACGGTCTTCTATGGTTGGTATTTCAGGCGTGGTTATTCCGTATTCGACCGGGGGTAGTTTTGCCAACGTTGCCTTGAAAGGCGGGTACTTTGTGGCCGACCGCATTATGGTTGGAGCCGTAGGCTTCGGGGCTTATTCTACGATAGTACCCATTGATGCGCCGCTACGGGGCTGGGCGGTAGGCCCGATGGTCCGGTACCACATCAGTACTACGGCCTTCTCACCCTTCGTGGAAGCGTCGTACCTGATGGGCCGGGAGACCGGCGATAGCTACCGCCATGCCTGGCAGTTCATTGCCCTTATGCCCGGCTTCAGTGTACGCCTGAGCCGCCACCTGAAAGCTGATGTAGGCGTGTACATGCTGCGGCCAACTTATCCAACGGCCGAAACGGGGGTGGTATCGGTACCGCAGGTGGGGCTGCATTATTCATGGCGGTAGGCAAGGGTATATTTTCTTTTCAAACTTAGCCTTGTCCCTGAAAGGATGGAGATAACCGTTGAAATACCAGATAGGGTTTTTCAGGAAAATCTTTCCTTTTAAATATAATGGAATACATCGCGGATAGAATAACCATTGATCCGGACCTCTGTAATGGGAAGCCTACCATACGGGGCAAGAGAATTACCGTGCAAACTATTTTAGGGTTTTTGAGCGCCGGAGACAGCAAAGAAGATATTTTAGAACAGTATCCTTCCTTAGAAGCCGAAGATATTGACGCCTGTCTGAGGTTCGCATCCAAGCTTATGGAGAACCAGTACGACTTCCGGCAAACTGCCTAATCTATTTTCTTCCATAATTTCTTTACCACTTTCTTTCACAGTTTCTTCACCATAATCCAGATATCGGAATTGCGGCCCTTGTCGTCGCTGCACGAGATTTTGACGCGCCCCGGCGGGGGACTGATAAAGACTGCTTCGTTGGGCGAAGTTCGTTTTTGCAGACGGTCGTTGACGTACCAGAATACTTCCTGTACATCGTTGGCGGCCTGGCAACTGAGCTGGAGTTGCTGCGGCTCATTAGTATATACATAGTACTCACTGTTGGCGTTGGGACTGACGATCAGCGGCGCTCCTTTGCCAAATACCCGCTCGCAGGCCGGATTGTGCGGGGGCAGCTTCTCGTAAGGTACCTTCCTGGTTTCGTAGTAGGCAATCAGTTCGGGCAGCAGGTTGGGGTAAGACTTTTTCAGGTAGCCCTGTTCCGGCAGGCAGTGCGTACAGTAGGTAACACGGGCCGCTTCGTCTGTAAATACCCACCGCCGGTGCTGGCAGCGCCGGTACGGTGAAATACCCACGATGTAGTAGTCGGTGATTCTATGCTCACAAAATTCGTCCGGAATATCGCCACTGGCGGCACATACAGTTCGCAGGGTCAGGTTGGCGGCTGGCTGGTACCAGTCCCGGGGAGCATTGTAGTCGATCGTATTAAAAATGTCGAACAGCAGGGGCGTTGCCGTATTGGCCCCGCTGAGTTCAGGTACCCCTTCTCCCGAAAAATTCCCCACCCACACGCCCACCGTATAGTGGCGGTTGTAGCCCAGGCTCCAGGCATCGCGCTTGCCGTAGGAGGTACCGGTTTTCCAGGCTATGCGCGGCAGGCGGTAGGTATGGTCAAAGTTGGTGGGAAGGTCGGGGCGGGTGACCTGCGTCAGTACGTTGGTAATCATGAAGGCGGCTTCTGGCGAAATGAGCGCTTCGCCCCCGGAGAGAGTATCCGATTCGGTCAGGTAGCGCAGGGGGCGGAACTGGCCCTGGTGAGCAAAGGCGGCAAAAAGACGGGTGAGCTCTTCCAGCGTGACGCCGCAGCCACCCAGAATCATGGAAAGCCCCAGGTCTTTGGCCTGCTTGTGTACCGTCTGGAACTGCGCCTTTCGCAGCTGGTCTACCAGGATGGGGGTACTTACATGTTTTAAAACCTTAACGGCGGGTATATTCAGGGAGTTAGCCAGAGCGAATTCTATCGTGACGGGGCCGTTGAAGCGCTGGTCAAAGTTTTCGGGTTCGTAGCCGCTGAAGTTGGTGGGTACATCGTTCAGGACGGATTTGGGCGTCAGCAGCCCTTTGTCAAAAGCCGTAGCGTACAGCAGCGGCTTGAGGGTACTTCCCGGCGAGCGCACCGCCCGCACGCCATCCACCTGTCCGCCGTCGAAGGGATTATTGAAATCCGCCGAACCCACGTAGGCTTCCACCGCCCCGGTCTGGTTATTGACTACCACCACCGCCGCGTTATGGATGTTGAGCGACCGGAGGCGATTCACGTAGTTCTGCACCAGCGTTTCGGTCTGGGCCTGTCGCTGCGGGTGGAGTGTAGTCTGCACGATGGGTTGGCCGGGAAGCTCCTTTTTTAGCCGCCAAGCCAGGTGCGGTGCCCGGCGGGGCGGTCGGAGCCGGCGCACATTCAGCGGCTCGTTCAGGGCGTCCTCAATGGTACTTTTTTCGAATAACTCCTCTTTTTCAAACTGCCGTAGCCAGCGGTTGCGCTCCTCCCGCAGCCGATTGTTCTGCCGGCCGGGCTGCAGGCTCGACGGACGGTTGGGTACAATAGTCAGGGCAGTGATTTCGGCCAGGCTCAGGAGCTGCGGGGGCTTGCCGAAGTAGAGCAGCGAAGCCGCTTTGATTCCCTCGATGTTGCCGCCGTAGGGTACCAGGTTGAGGTACAGCTGCAGGATTTCATCTTTGGAGTAGTACCATTCCAGCTGCAGGGCCCGTAGTACTTCAATCAGCTTACTCGTATAGGTCCGCTGGCGGGGCTGCAGGAGCCGCACGACCTGCATGGTAATGGTGGAGGCCCCGGAAGTACGCCGTCCGGTAAGGAGGTTGCGCAGAGCCGCCCGGCCGATGGCCACCGGATTCACCCCCGGATGGGAATAGAAGTACTTGTCTTCCTTGTAAATGAGGGTTTTGCGCAATAGCGGTGTTATTTCGGGTAGTTCGGTATAGAGCCGCCACTTGTCGTCCGGACTGAGGAACGTGTGCAGGATGGTACCATCGGCGGCGGTAATCTGGGTAGAGTAAGGGACTACCGGCCGGAAGGGAAACAGTGCGTCGGCTCCCGCACCCAGAAACAGCACCACCAGCCCCGCCCAGAGCAGACGGGTGCGAAGTACTTTTTTAATCCGAAGCAAGTACGTTGGTTTCAATGGGCCGATAGAATCAGTAGCTGGTGAAGGTAACGCCACAAATCTGGAAATCTATTTGTCTCTGTTCGGAAAATTCACCTATTTCCCGCTTTATTCCTACTACCAGCCAAACCTTACTACTATCATGTCCAAATACGTGGCCGCAATTGACCAGGGAACTACCAGTACCCGCTGTATCCTCTTTGACCGTCAGGGAACTATTATTTCCGTAGGGCAGAAAGAACACGAGCAGATTTATCCCAAGCCGGGCTGGGTAGAGCATAATCCTGACGAGATATGGAAAAATACGCTCGAAGTCATAGCGCTGGCGCGTATTAAGGCGTCGGCTACCTCGGCGGACATCGCGGCCATTGGTATTACCAATCAGAGGGAAACGACGGTTGTCTGGAACCGCCGCACCGGCAAACCTTACTACAACGCGCTGGTGTGGCAGGACACCCGTACCGGTGATTTGGTAGCGAAGTACGAAAAAGAAGGCGGACTGAACCAGTTTCGGGAGAAGACGGGCCTGCCCGTATCTACCTATTTCAGCGGATTGAAACTGAAATGGGTACTTGACAATGTGGAAGGCGTACGGACGGACGCCGAAAAGGGCGAGGCTTTGTTTGGGAACATAGATACGTTCGTCATCTGGCACCTGACGGGAGGCGCGCGCGCGGGCATCCACGTGACAGACGTCACCAACGCCAGCCGCACGCAGCTCATGAACCTGCGTAGCCTGCAGTGGGACGACGATATGCTCAGTACCTACGACATACCCAAAGCCATGCTGCCGACTATCCGGAGCAGCAGTGAAGTGTACGGCGAAGTATCGTCGGAGGTACTGCCGGGGGTACCCATTGCCGGTATCCTGGGCGACCAGCACGCGGCGCTGGTAGGGCAGACTTGTTTTGAACCCGGTATGGCGAAAAATACCTACGGCACTGGTTGTTTTATGGTCATGAATACCGGAGATGAGCTGAAACTCTCCGAAAATGGCCTCCTGACGACCATTGCCTATAAGTTTGGCGACCAGCCGGTGCAATACGCCCTGGAAGGTAGTATCGCCATTGCCGGCGCGCTGGTGCAGTGGGTGCGCGATAACCTGGGACTTATCAATAAGAGTAGCGATATCGAAGTACTGGCCAAAACCGTGGAAGATAACGGTGGCGCCTACTGCGTGCCCGCGTTCTCCGGCTTGTACGCGCCCTATTGGCGCAACGACGCCCGGGGTATTATTGCCGGACTGACGCGCTACGTCAACAAAGGCCACATAGCCCGGGCGGTACTTGAGGCCACCGCCTACCAGACCCTGGATGTGGTAAAAGCCATGGAGCAGGACTCGGGCATAGAACTGTCGTCGCTGCGGGTGGATGGTGGCATGGTGGCCAATCAGCTGCTGATGCAGTTTCAGGCCGATATGCTGGGAGCGCCCGTAGTAGCACCCGCCGTGGCCGAAACCACCGCCCTGGGTGCTGCCTATGCGGCCGGTCTGGCTGTTGGCTACTGGGAAGGCCTCGACGACCTGCGCCGTAACTGGTCGGTGGCGCATACCTGGGAGCCCGCCATGAGCGAAGAAAAACGTACTGAGCTACACCGGGGCTGGAGTAAAGCGGTTACCAAATCGTTCGGGTGGATGGATTAAAGTACCTTACGTTGGGCTATCTGCTGGGTAACCCGTAACTTCGCGGCACATTTACCAAAATAGCTCCGTATGCATACCCTCATTCTGAAAAAGCCGCTGGCTTTTTTTGACCTCGAAACCACCGGCATCAATATCATACGCGACCGTATCGTCGAAATATCCGTGGTGAAGGCGCTGCCCAACGGGGAACTGGACATACGTACGCACCGGGTAAATCCGGAGATGCCCATTCCGCTGGAAACGAGCATGATTCATGGTATCTACGATGAGGATGTAAAGGATTGCCCCACCTTTAAGGGCATTGCCAAAAGTATTGCCGCTTTCCTGGAAGGCTGCGACCTGGCGGGTTTCAACAGCAATCGCTTCGACGTGCCCCTTTTGATGGAGGAGTTTCTGCGCGTCGGGGTAGACTTCGAT
This sequence comes from Telluribacter sp., assembly GCF_035998675.1. NCBI lineage: Bacteria > Pseudomonadati > Bacteroidota > Cytophagia > Cytophagales > Spirosomataceae > Telluribacter > Telluribacter sp. The sequence goes on along the minus strand of NZ_DASYHI010000019.1, from coordinate 240,828 downwards.
GTGAAGGGCCGTCGGCTGGTGGATGCCCAGCGGATCTTTCATATGATGGAACCGCGTAGTTTGTCGGCGGCTTACAAGTTTTACTGCGGCAAAGAATTAACCGATGCCCACACGGCCGAAGCCGATGCCCTGGCTACCTACGAAGTACTTAATGCGCAGGTGGTCCGCTACGCCGGGGTAAAGATTAAAGATGAAAAGGGCAGGGAGGTGGAGCCCATACAAAACGATATTGAAATATTACACAATCTGACGGCTACCCGCACGGTTGATTTTGCCGGCCGGATGGTCTATAATGACAAAGGAGAAGAGGTTTTTAACTTTGGCAAGCATAACGGAAAACGCGTAAATGATGTGCTCAAACAGGAGCCATACTTCTACGATTGGATGTTAAAAGGAGAATTTCCGCTCGATACTAAACGCAAACTCACCGAAATTAAACTACGGGCTCTCACGGAGCGATAGAATTATCCGGGGCTTTATGTTGAGTAAGTAGTATTTATGAGTAGTTTTGCGGAAATTTTTATTGAGAATCCTGAGCTAAGAAAAATACAAAAATGGAACCCTCGATGATGCAACTACCGGCCGTGCCGGAAATCATACAGCTTATTCCCCTAAAGAACTACTTAATCCTGAGTACTGCTTTGTTTGTCATAGGCATTATAGGGGTACTTACCCGGCGTAATGCTATAGTTATATTTATGTCCGTGGAGCTGATGCTGAACGCGGCCAATCTGCTCCTGATTGCTTTTTCTTCCTACAAATCTGACCCGGCCGGGCAGGTATTCGTATTTTTTATTATGGCGGTGGCCGCGGCGGAAGTAGCGGTGGGGCTGGCTATTATCGTAATGATTTACCGGAATACCCGAACGACTGACGTTGGTTTTCTTAACAAACTAAAATGGTGATTCTGTAAGGCCCGGATGCCACAGTTGATAGCTGACTATATACTATCAATGAGCGAAGAATCACCTTACTATTCTTTATTAAAATTATGTCTGCTTCCTTACTTGTTCTGATACCTCTCCTCCCCTTAATAGGTTTTCTTATTAATGGTATCGGATTTCGTCGCGTCCCGAAAGGGGCCGTGGGAGTGATTGGCTCGCTGGCTGCCCTGGGTAGTTTTGCGGTGTCGGTAGCCGTACTGAGTGCCTTCAAAGCGGCCGGCAATGAAACGCAGGTCGTTTCGCTTTTTGACTGGATTACCGTTGGGAACCTGACTATTCCCTTTTCGTTCCAGATTGACCAGCTTTCCCTGCTGATGCTGATGATTGTGACCGGGGTAGGCTCCCTGATTCACATTTACTCCATCGGCTACATGAAGCACGACGAGGGCTTCGGCAAATTCTTTGCCTTCCTGAACCTCTTCCTTTTCTTCATGCTGCTGCTGGTGATGGGGTCCAACTACGTTATCATGTTCATTGGCTGGGAGGGCGTAGGTCTTTGCTCGTACCTGCTCATTGGCTTCTGGAATAAAAATACGGATTACAACAACGCCGCCCGCAAAGCCTTCATCATGAACCGCATCGGGGATTTGGGCTTTCTGCTGGGGATTTTTACCATTATCGCCACCTTCGGGTCGGTAGAGTACACGGAGGTATTCAGTCAGGCCACGCGGCTGTCGGTAGGTGACCCAATGGTGGTAACTATTACCCTGCTGCTGTTTGTGGGAGCCATGGGTAAATCAGCCCAGATTCCCCTCTTTACCTGGCTGCCCGACGCTATGGCGGGTCCTACGCCGGTGTCGGCCCTGATTCACGCCGCTACTATGGTGACGGCGGGCATCTATATGGTTATCCGTTCCAACGTACTTTATTCTCTGGCGCCGTTCACACTGGAAGTCGTCTCCATTGTGGGAATAGCCACGGTATTACTGGCTGCTTCCATTGGTCTGCTGCAGAACGATATCAAGAAAGTACTTGCCTACTCGACGGTGAGTCAGCTGGGTTATATGTTTGTGGCACTGGGTGTGATGGCCTACTCGGCTTCTATGTTTCACGTTATTACGCATGCTTTTTTCAAAGCCTTGCTTTTCTTAGGTGCGGGTAGTGTAATTCATGCCATGTCCGACGAGCAGGATATTCGGTTTATGGGAGGTTTACGTAAAAAGTTACCTATTACCTTCCTTACCTTCCTGATTGGTACCGTAGCTATCGCGGGTATACCTCCGTTTGCGGGTTTCTTCTCCAAGGATGAGATTCTGGCGCACGCTTTTGAGCATAACAAAGTCTTGTGGGTACTGGGTCTGGTTGGTTCGTTCATGACGTCCTTCTACATGTTCCGCCTCTTGTTTCTTACCTTCTTTGGTGATTTCAGAGGTACCCACGAGCAGGCACATCACCTGCACGAATCACCTTCGTCCATGACCATTCCCCTGATTATTCTGGCGGTGTTCTCGGCCGTGGGTGGATTTATGGGCGTACCCGAAGCGCTGGGAGGTACCCACTACCTGGCCGAGTTTATGAGTCCATTGTACGAAGGCGCGCGTCTGGTCAATCCCGAAGCCTTTGCTGCTACTACACTCGGACATTCGGAAGAGTACCTGCTGATGGGCGTTTCGGTAGTGGTGGCTCTGGTAGCTGCTGGTGCCGCCTACGTAATGTACGTGAGCCGTCAGGCAGTACCTGCCCCCGAGTCGGTGGAGCGTCCGGCCCTGCAGCGGGTGGTGTACAACAAGTACTACATTGACGAAATCTACAACGCTGTTTTTGTACGGCCCATAGGTACCTTGTCTAACCTGCTGTACAGCTTTGGCGAATTTTTCATTGACCTGGTCGTGAACGGAACCGGACGCCTGGTAAAAGGGCTGTCCGGACAGGTACGGCAAACCCAGACGGGCTCTACCGGCTACTATATATTTGCGATGGTAGTGGGTATTGTGGTAATCCTGTTCTGGAACCTGCTGATTCGTTAAGCTATTTTTCGATAAAGAAAAAGAATTAAACTCATGTTTACTTTCCTCTTACTACTTATACCTGCCCTTACGGGGGTACTTACGCTAAGCATCGGAGGGCGTCACGCCAGGCAGCTGGCCCTGATGGGAGCCCTGGCCGAACTGATTGTGGCCGTGGTGGTGTGGAGCCAGTTTGACCCGGTAGCCGGACTTCAGTTTGGCTTTAAGTACAACTGGATCCAGTCCGCCGGCGTTACGCTCGGGGCTGGTCTGGACGGTATCAGTATGTTGCTGGTACTGCTGACTACCTTCTTGTCGCCGCTGATCGTACTGTCGACCTTCGGTCACGACTACCGCAACGCGCCCGCTTTTTACTCGCTGATTCTTTTTATGGAGGCGGCTCTGGTGGGGGTATTTACAGCCACAGATGCTTTCCTGTTTTATTTTTTCTTCGAAGCCGCGCTGATTCCGGTGTACTTCCTGTCGGCGTTGTGGGGAGGTGAAAACCGTCTGAAGGTAACCTTCAAATTTTTTATCTATACCATATTTGGTAGCTTGTTCATGCTGGTGGCGTTTGTGTACCTGTACCTCCAGACCCCCGGTACCCATTCCTCCGAAATCACCGCTTTTTATAACCTGCAGCTTGATGCTTCCAGCCAGGGCTGGGTATTCTGGGCGCTGTTTATAGCCTTTGCTATCAAAATGCCGGTGTTCCCGTTCCATACCTGGCAGCCCGACACCTATACCGAATCGCCTACCCCGGCTACCATGCTGCTGGCGGGAATTATGCTGAAAATGGGAGTTTATGGCCTTATCCGTCTGCTGCTACCCATAGTACCGCTGGCGCTGGAAGAGTGGGGCGCCGTAGCCATTGTACTGTCGGTGATTGGTATTGTGTACGGCTCCATCATTGCCATCAAGCAGCGCGATATGAAGCGTCTGATTGCGTACTCGTCCTTCGCGCACGTAGGGCTCATGGCCGCCGGTGTGTTTTCTACTACGCTAAATGGCCTACAGGGCGCCCTGATTCAGATGCTGGCGCACGGTATTAACGTGGTAGGCATGTTCTTCATCGTAGAGATTATCTTCTCCCGCACCCGTACCCGTAATCTTGACCAGCTGGGAGGGATTACCCAAACTACTCCACGTTTGTCGGTCTATTTCATGATTCTCCTGCTGGGGAGTGTGGCGCTACCCCTGACCAACGCCTTTGTGGGGGAGTTCCTGCTACTGGCGGGTGTATTTGAGTACAACGGCTGGCTGGGTGCCGTGGCCGGTCTTACCATTATTCTGGGGGCCGTTTACATGCTGCGCCTTTTTCAGAAGTCAATGTTTGGTACCCGCTCGGTAGTAACGGAGCAGTTTGCGGACCTGAGTATAAGCGAGCGGGCAGTGCTGGTACCACTGGTCATTATGGTGTTCTGGATTGGGCTTTATCCGGCTACGTTCCTGCAGCTGACCGAACCTACTGTAAGTCAATTACTACGTTTCATAAATGGTTAATACGGGCTGACGGTACTGTACCGGCCTGACGACTAACGACTATAAAACTTATGTATCCTATTGTATTGCTGTCCGTTCTTGGTATCGTTCTCCTGTTTCTGGGATTTCTGAAATCAAAGAACATCTTACTGCCCGCTACGCTGTTGTTCCTGGCTTTGGCGCTGGCAAGCAACTTCATTGACTGGAACCAGGGTCCGTTTCTTTATTTCTATGGCATGTTTGCGGTAAATAAAGTTTCCCTGACTTTCAACGCCATAGTACTTATATCGGCCTTTATGATTGTGGCTATGACACGGGGTTTCCAGGACGATGACGAAGCCCAGCCCGCCGAGTACTTTGGTATCATGACCTTTTCGCTGGTAGGTGCCTTCATGATGATTGGCTATGAGCACCTGATAATGTTTTTTATCGGGGTAGAGATTCTGTCGGTAGCTATGTACATCCTTACCGGGAGCGACAAACGGAATCTTCGTTCCAACGAAGCCGCTCTTAAGTACTTCCTGATGGGGGCCTTTGCGACCGGAATCATGCTTTTTGGCATAGCGCTGCTGTACGGCGCCACCGGTACCTTTACCCTGACGGGTATTCAGGGATTTGTGAGTGCAGGCCAGGGACCCGAGCCTTATATTTTGTACGCGGGCCTGCTGCTGTTACTGATCGGGATGCTGTTTAAAGTGTCGGCGGCTCCTTTTCACTTCTGGACTCCCGATGTGTACGATGGTGCCCCTACCATTTTTACCACCTTTATGTCCACCATCGTCAAGACCGCCGGTTTTGCCGCTATCTTCCGGTTGCTGTCCCACTCGTTTTCGGACATTTATAGTTTCTGGTGGATTACCCTGGCTGGTGTTACCGTCCTGACGCTGTTCGTAGGTAACGTAGTTGCCGTGTACCAGGACAGCTTCAAGCGCATGATGGCGTACTCGAGTATATCCCACGCCGGGTACCTGCTGATAGCCCTGACGGCGCTGTCGAGGCAGACGGAGATGTCGATCCTGTTTTATTCCATGGCTTACTCCGTTGCTACGATCAGTGCCTTTGGAGTACTGATGCTGGTGGCCCGGGAAAAGTCGCTGAATGGTCGCCCCAACGAAAGCTACGATGCCTTTAACGGTCTGGCGCAGCACAACCCGCTCCTGGCCTTTGTACTGACCGTTTCCATGCTGTCGCTGGCGGGTATACCGCTTACGGCGGGTTTCTGGGGTAAGTTCTATGTATTCAGCAGCGCGGCCGAGCGCGGGCTGGTGTGGCTGCTGGTGGTAGCCGTGCTGATGTCGGCGGTAGGTATTTATTACTACTTCCGGGTGGTAATTGCGTCGTACATGAAAGAAGGTACTACCGCCAAAATCCGCATTGCTCCCTTTTACCAGATAGTACTGGTGGCCGCTACGGTTATTACTATCCTGTTTGGGTTGGTTCCCGGCTTTTTTGAGCAAATCCTGTAATTTACTGGTATACTATAAATCAAAGAGAGAGGCGGCTGAATCGAGAGAGGCGGCTGAATCCATCAGTCGCCTCTCTCTTTTGGTAGTACTACTACCACCACTCCGACGGCCGTTTACGCTGAATAGTAATGGAGTCGGGTTGAAAAGAATAGTAAGGATTATTTAGATGAGCGAGTACCCCTACCCGGTACTTACCTTCCGGTAAAGAGAAAGCGGTAACGTCAGTCGCTATGTCGCCCGCGTAGTATTGGCCCGTTCTGAGGAAGTACGTCAGGGAGGTTTGGCCGGGGGTCAGAGAAAGCACAAACTGGGACGCAGAGCTACGAAGCACGAGGTAGTAGTTCTGGTAGTGGCGGTACGCGATGCGGAGGTCCCTGCTTCTAAAAGTGTAGGTGTTATTCCGACTGTCATATTTTATTGTGAGTTTCGGTAAATCGGTCCTTTCGGGGCTAACCAGCCGGGCATGGCGCAGAAAGGCAGGGTCCGTTGGTTTGTAAACACCGGCAAGTATGGCTGAGTCTACATTGGGTTTATTGTATTTCTGATTGCCTCCCCCCCAGGTTCCAAAATCATTCATAAAGCCAGGCTTGTTGTGCAGGTAGTTGTACAGGGAGGTCGTGTGGAAGCGCTTCTCCCTGATGCGGGAGTCAATCCGGTAGAAATAGCTCAGGAAACAATAGATAAGCGCCAAGAAAAGCGATGTAACAAACACCCGCTGGCGGAATCGGCCCGCGAGCCACAGTGCCATCATATAGGCCATGGCGACCGTAATAGTAGGATATAAAATGAGCCGGGGTTTAAACAGCTGATCGCCATACTCAGGGGTAGTCCGGCCGTTAACAACCATATAAATGGTAACGAACAGCAGGGCCACTGCTCCGGTAATGAATAAGCGAATGCGCGGATAACGCTGCCACCAGTCAGATTTTTTCTGCATCCATTCCGGTATTCTTTTAGCCAGAAAAGGCCAGTTGCCAGCCCATGCCACCAGTAAGGTGTACATTATGATACTACTGCTGGCCAGGCCGAGTAAATAACTACCCCAATGAGCAGGATTGTAAATGGTTGATTCACTCACAGAAGTGGGGTGAAAGTGCAGTATGCCCCCAATATAAAGAATAATGTACCTGATAAGCAGCCAGACAGATAAGGGGTTGTCGTAAGGGCTGAATTCGGGCAGGCCCCAACCGGGCTGCGTATAGTTACGGAAGTACAAGGCCGCCGTCAGGATGGCGGCTAAACACCAGATTGCCAAATACCCCCAGCGTTTCCGTAAAAACAGTACCAGAGCCCCGGCTCCGTAGCCTAATAAACCGCTGGAAAAGGCACTTACCGCTATCACTACACAGGCCAGCGCGGCTATAACCCGCTTCCAGCCGTCTTTGGTTAACAGCCATACCGCTACCAGGGCAAAAAATAGGGAAGGCATGTAAAGCTGGTTAATCAAAGACCAGAACAGGTAGGTCCTTAGCTGAGGCTGGAATAGTAAAAAGGCTAAAGGTAAGCTGTAAAACAGCGGAAGGCGGGAGCGGTACAGTATAAAAGTAAAAAGAGCATAAAACAGCATCAGGAAAAGGAGACCTACTCTACCCGTATGGGTAATATCTAATTCTCCCCCGTTAAGAAGAGCTGCGATTAACGAAACAGAACGGGAAAAAGGATACCGGTGCCCAAACCCGTGCGAAACCCATTCGTCAAGCAGACTGCTCCAGGAATGGGTTGACCAATGGCGGACAAAGGTCATAGAAAGTAAGTCTTCGTGCTGCGGGTAATTCAGCTTAAAGAGGTCATAATAAATTAGGAAGAATAGGAACGGTACGGTTGATGCTACGACAAAAAGTAATGTAGCTCTTCTTTTGACAAAGTCGCTGATAAGCAGCAGGACTTTTGATTGCCTTGAATAGGCATTGAGCAAAGATAGTAACATAATACGGCTTACTTGTTAGACAATAGTGTCGGGGCGTAACGAGCAAGGAGGGCGTATTATAAAATCAAAAGTAAACGAAGCTAGCTAAAAATCAAAAAGAGAAGCATTTTTAATGCTTCTCTTTTTGATTTGGAAAAAAGAGCTTTGGGTCTATACGTTCATCAAAGACTCGCGACGACGCATTTTTCCGGCCGGAATACCGAACATCATCTTGAAGCGGCGGCAGAAGTAGGCAGTATCTTTGTATCCTACATCAGCACCAATAGCCCGGATGCTTTTTTTGGAGGTACGGAGCAGGTCAACGGCTTTCTCCATACGCTGGTATTCAATGTAATCCTGTGGGTTAATACCGGTCAGCATTTTGAAGTACTGTCCTACGTAGTCTTCGGATACGTTGGCTACGTTGGCAAGTACCTTATTGGAAAGGTCACCCCCGAGGTTGTCCTTGATATAAGCAAAGATATCGATCAGGCGAGGGTCTTTGAAATAGGTACTATTGGTGACGAGCTGCTCTACGAAAAGTTTATTCTTTAAGATATAGCGGATAATCTCAATCACTACCTCTTCGGTCTTAATCTTGATCACCCGGCCTTTTCCCGGCGTATCGGTCATGTCTTCGCCCAGTACCTGATTAATGGTAGCGGCCATATTATCGTCGCGCTTAATCAGGAAAGGCGGAATATCCAGCGAGGTAAAGAAATTAACTGTGTCAAATACTTTGGCCTCAAACGAGATCAATCCGAAGGAATTAGGAACTTTTCCGATCATGGATGGATTGTAGCTGGCTTCAAAGTAGTTGTCACGATTGGTCATGAACTCTTCGTTGGATACGGTTTTGGCCAGAGCGGCGTTTCCGTAGGTGACCGTGGCATGCTTACCCCCCGGGATGAACAACATGTCGCCCATCTCTACTCTCTGCGGTTCTTCGGTGCCAAACGACACCTCACCATCGTACAAAATCGTGAGTGAATTTTGTACATCATAAAAGTTTTTGATTGTAATTGGCTGTAAAATGCGGATGTGACGAGCCCTTACAAACTTAACCCCAAGTGATTCGATAATCTTGTTGTAGTCTTCCATGACATGTATTTTAGAGGCATGCAATTGCCTTGTAATTCTTATTTTTGTACAAATCTAATAAATTGTACAAAACTAATACAAGTATCCATATAGCGAAAATAAAAAAAAAGTACACGATTATACCTACAAATCGTGTACTTTTTTTATAAAATTTCGAAAAATGGGGCTACAACCCTATTTCAGGAGCTCTCTGGCTATCACAAGTTTTTGTATTTCTGATGTACCTTCGTAAATCTGGGTGATTTTGGCGTCCCGCATGAGCCTCTCTACGTGATACTCTTTCACGTACCCATAGCCGCCATGGACCTGAACGGCCTCGGTGGTAGCCCACATAGCCACGTCGGAAGCATAGAGTTTGGCCATGGCTGCCGCCTTGACATACTCCTTTCCTTCGTCTTTTAGCCGGGCAGCCTTGTACACCAGCAGCCGGGCGGCCTCAATCCGGGTGGCCATATCGGCTAATTTGAATTGCACGGCCTGATGCTCAAATATAGGCTTTCCGAAGGATTTGCGTTCCTGGGCATAAGCCAGGGCCAGCTCGTAGGCACCGGCGGCAATGCCCAGCGCCTGGGCGGCAATGCCAATACGGCCGCCGTTGAGGGTACCCATGGCAAATTTGAAGCCCAGTCCGTCTTCGCCAATCCGGTTTTCCTTGGGTACCTTCACATCCGAGAACATCAGGGAGTGCGTATCCGAAGCCCGAATACCCATTTTGTCTTCTTTCTTACCAACCGAAAATCCCTCCCAGCCTTTTTCAACAATGAGGCAGTTGATGCCCCGGTGGCCTTTCTCCGGGTAGGTTTGGGCCATCACCAGGTATACCGAAGCGGTATTGCCATTGGTAATCCAGTTTTTGGTCCCGTTGAGCAGGTAGTAGTCACCTTTATCCTCGGCAATAGTATGCTGGGAGGTAGCATCCGAGCCAGCCTCCGGTTCAGAAAGGCAAAAAGCACCTATGATTTCACCCGCCGCCAGGCGCGTCAGGTACCTTTGCTTTTGGTCTTCATTCCCGTATTTCTCCAGTCCCCAGCACACCAGGGAGTTATTAACGGACATAATGACCGAGGCCGATGCGTCTATCTTTGAAATTTCTTCAATGGCTATGGCGTAAGAAACTGTATCCATACCCCCTCCTCCGTACTCGGGAGATACCATCATTCCCAAAAAACCCAGGTCACCCAGGCGCTGGAGCAGGGTTGGGTCAAACTTCTGCGCATTATCACGCTCTATTACCCCCGGCAGCAAATCATTCTGAGCAAAATCACGGGCTGCTTGCTGTACAGCTTCGTGTTCTTCGCTCAGGTTGAAGTCCATGCCGGGCCATTCTGCAGTTATTGCCATATTCCTTTAGATCTGTTGATGAAGTTATATAACCAAATTTAGGCCATTTTGATATAGTATGCAAGCATACTGATTCGGGATTTTGAAAACATAACGATGAGGTTACAGTTTTTGTGGTAAACTATATAGTTTTGTACCATAAATTAAATCTGCCAGCCGGAAGGAAAGCTGCCGGTTTGAAGTAAAAGTATTTACCCATCGTATGCCCATCCTTACGGTTTTTTATATAAAACTGCTTCTTAACGTAGTACTTACAGCAGGAATTATCTGGGTTGTTCGTCGGCAGCCGCTTTTTGCTAAATGGCAGCATGAAAAGGAGGGGCTGGTATTCGGGCTGGGATTTCTGCTGTTCCGTTTACTCCCCTGGATCGGAATCTTTATCCTGCTTAATGAGGACCCGCGCGGCGATGTTCCGTTTTTTTTCTACAAAGCCGAAGGAGCCAAGGCCGGGGGCTTTGTCTACCGCGATTTCTGGTCGTACCATGCTCCTCTTTATGCCTATATTATCAGCCTGCCGGTTTGGGTGTGGCACAATGCCCGCGCTATTGTGCTGTTGATGGTACTGATGGAGGCGGCAATTCTGTGGCTTACGTACCGTACCTATAAGCACCGGCTCCCCAACGCCCTGCAGCTTACGGTTCTGTATTGGCTGCTACCGGCCTCGTTTATGTATGTACTTGTTGACGGGCAGGAGGAGGTCTGGTTCTGGGGGATAGCTTTACTGATGCTTCGCCACACCCTTAAGAAATCTACCGACTATGAAGTGGGACTGGGGCTTCTGTTCGCCTTGGCTTTGCTTACCATTAAAGTAACCTTTATTTTCTTCCTGCCGCCTTTGCTGCTGGTAGTGCGCAGGCCCGTCAGGATGCTGGCCGTTATGGCGGCGGTGGGGTTACCGGCGGTGGCTTTTCTATACTACCACATTGGCGACCTGTTTCTGATGCCAATCCGGCATACGGAGCAACTCATGACCCCAAATCTTTTTTCAATCTCGCGACCTTTTATTGAGCTCTTTTTCAGTATCAATGAAAAAGAGTCGACCCTGCTTAACTGGATCGGACTGGTATTTACAATCCTTATCCCGAGCTATATGGCTTACCGGAGCCGCAACCGACACATAACAGAAACGCTGCCGGGGTTATTTGTGGCTACCTTTGTGTGTATGATGATATTTCAGGCCAGTGCGCCGGGAGCCTATATTATTGCGTACCTGGTGGCGGTCGTGTTTGAACTGATTGAAGTTCGTAAGGCCTGGCACATTGGGGTACTGTTGGCCGTAAGTTGGCTGACCGTAGTGCAGCCCTTTGTGTATGTATATTATGACCAACCTTCCTATACCAGCTTTGGTATGTTTGCTAATCCGGTCTTTCTTTTTGAGTACCTACTCCAGTTGCTCAGTATACTTTGCTACTTCTGGATTCTGAAACAGGCGTACCGTAAGGTGGTAGAGCGGCAAATTCCGGTGCTGGTATGAGTATTATCCTTGCCAAAGCAGGCCTGAGCCTGGCAGCGCTGTTACTGGTTGGGGTAGTACTTTATCAAAAAGCAGCTATTACCCAATGGCTCAGGGGAAAAAGTACTTCCGTGGTACTGGGCACCGGATGGCTTCTGTTCCGTTTGGTCCCTTTTATGGCGGTTTACCTGGTAGCTGGCTTTGAGCCGACTTCAGATGTCAACGGCTTCTGGATGATGGCCAGTGAGGCGGCGGCCGGGAAAATAGTCTACCGCGACTTCTGGTCACCCTATTCTCCTTTTTATTCCTACTTCCTTGGCGCAGGCGCGGTACTTTGGTACAGCCCCCGGATGATCGTACTCATAATGGCGCTGATGGATGGGGTAGCGCTGGCCTTGACCTACGTTTTTTACCGGCACCGCCAGTCGCGGGAGCTCCCGGAAGAATTACGGTACAAGGCCTTGCTTTACCTGATATTGCCCGGAGCACTTATTTTGTGCGTAGTAGGAGCGCAGGAAGATGTCTGGATGTGGCTGTTTGTGGTACTGGCCTGGCTGGTACGGCAGCGCACGCAAAGTGTAGTAGCCTATAGTCTGGTACTAGCGGTTGGTTTACTTATGACGAAGGCTGTTTTTGTGCTTATTCTTGCGCCTTTGTTTCTGCTGGAGCCCCAGCGGCTCACAATGCTGATTTCGCTGGGGCTGGTAGGCATTGTTACGGTTATAGTACTTTACAGCCTCGTGGGCTGGGAGTTTATGCAGCCCCTGGGAGAGGCCAGCGTTTTGCGGGCTCCCAATGTGCTGTCGGTACTGAATCCGTGGGCGTTTAATGCCATGGGCACCGGTGAGAAGTTCTGGAACTGGATTGGACTGCTGGTATCGGTAGGGTTAGGTACCCTGGCCGCCTGGCGGCTGCGGGAGGCTCCTTTCTACCAGATGCTGTCGCAGGTGTGGGTGGTGCTGTACGCTACCATGATGATCGTGCAGCAAAGTGCTTACAGCAACTACTTGTTTCTGTTCCTGCTCCCGCTGGTATTTTACATCATTGACTGGCAGAACCGCCAGCAGGTACTCCTCTTACTCCTGTACAATCTGTTGTGCGTAGTGCATCCTTCCTACTGGTGGCGACTGGGAATGCCCAAGTACCTGTCTCCGGCGGATGTCTTCGCATCTTCTGCATTGATTATTGACTATCTGATGCAGGTAGGCATTGTGGGGCTGACTATCTATTTCATCGGGCTGGCTTTTCCCAAAAGAGCTGCTATTTAGGGAAAAATTGGGTTTATCTATCCTACCAGACCCTAAAAAAGCCGCTAACTGATGAAGGTTAGCGGCTTTTTTAGGGCTTATGATAAAGCTAAAAGACTTTACCCAATCCGATCAAATCCACAGTAAGGTACCAGTGCCTGCGGAATACGGATACTGCCGTCGGCCTGCTGGTTGTTTTCGAGCAGAGCGGCTACAATGCGGGGCAGAGCCAGCGCAGATCCATTGAGCGTATGCAGGAGCTGCGTCTTTCCTTCTACTTTATAACGTAGCTTCAGACGATTGGCCTGGTAGCTTTCAAAGTTAGATACCGAGCTGCACTCCAGCCAGCGCTCCTGCGCTGCCGACCATACTTCAAAATCAAAGGTAAGCGCGGAGGTAAAGCCCATATCGCCCCCACAAAGCCGCAGGATACGGTAAGGTAGTTCCAGCTTTTCTAATAAGCTTTTAACATGATCTACCATCTCGTCCAGAGCGGCATAGGATTCTTCGGGCTTCCGGATCTGTACAATTTCTACCTTGTCGAACTGGTGCAGGCGGTTAAGTCCGCGCACGTGGGCGCCCCAGCTACCGGCTTCGCGGCGGAAACAGGGGGTATGGCCGGCGTTCTTTACGGGTAGGTCGCTTTCCTGTAGGATTACATCGCGGTAGATATTGGTGATAGGTACCTCGGCGGTTGGGATTAGATACAGATCGTCAGCGGTAGCGTGGTACATTTGTCCTTCCTTGTCAGGGAGCTGCCCGGTTCCGAAGCCGGAGTCGGCATTGACCAGGATCGGAGGCTGTATTTCGGTATAACCGGCTTTGGCGGCCTCATCCAGGAAAAAAGAGATCATAGCCCGCTGCAAACGTGCTCCTTTGCCTTTATACACCGGAAAACCCGCGCCGGAAATTTTATTTCCTAATTCGAAATCAATTATATCCAGCTTTTTGATCAGCTCCCAGTGCGGCTGGTGTCCTGCGGGAAGTACCGGCTTTTCGCCCTGCTCATGTACCGTAACATTGTCCTCGGCGGTGCGGCCCTCGGGTACGCTTTCGTGGGGAAGGTTAGGGAGTTTTACCAGCTCGTCCTGTAGCTCAGTCTCAAACTTTTTTAGTTGCTCATCCAGTGCCTTTGATCGTTCTTTCAAAGAGGCTGTTTCGGCTTTGGCCGCTTCAGCTTCCTCTTTTTTGCCCTGCTTCATCAGGCCGCCTATTTCCTTAGCCTTCGCGTTGGACTGAGCCAGCAGACTATCCAGCTCCTGCTGGGTTTCCCGGCGCTGGCGGTCCAGGTTCAAAATAAGATCTACCGCACTTTCGGCGTTGGGAAAGCGCTTTTTGGTCAATCCGGCAATGGTCAGTTCTTTATTATCGCGGATAAAGGTTGTCTGTAACATAGTTAATGAGTGTCAGCTAAAAGCCCCGCACACTGGTGCGGGGCTACAAAAATAAGTATATTTCTTAGGGAGCCGTAAAAATTCCCTTCATGGCATCTTCATAGTAGAAGAGGCGCTCGTTCAGGACATTGAGGGCGTCGGCTTTGTACTTGGAATGAATCAGCAGCGAAAGGTTATGCTCGGAAGCGCCGTACGAAATCATGCGGATAGGAATGTGCTTCATGGCATCCAATACCTTCAGGGCTATGCCTTCCTTGTCGGCACTGAAATTACCCACGATACAGATAATGGACTGCTCCAGGTCGTGTTCTTCCAGGTCGGCAAATTCGCGCAGTTCGGCCGTGATGGCTGCCAGGTTCTCCGGATTATCAATCGTTACCGATACGGATACCTCCGAGGTCGTGATCATATCAACCGGAGTCTTGTACTTCTCGAACACCTCAAAAACCCGGCGCAGGAAACCATAGGCGTTCAGCATACGGGTAGAGTGAATATAGATGGCCGTGATATTATCCTTGGCGGCAATGGCTTTTATCTCCCGGTCGGTACTTTGGTTGGCAATGAGCGTACCGGGGGCCTCGGGCTGCATAGTGTTTTTCAGCCGCACGGGTACTTCCCGCATTTTGGCGGGAGTAATGGTACTTGGGTGCAGGATTTTGGCACCGAAGTAAGCCAGTTCGGCCGCTTCCTCAAACGTAAGTTCCCGGATGGGGAAGGTACGCTTCACAATGCGCGGGTCGTTGTTGTGCATCCCGTCAATGTCGGTCCAGATTTGAATTTCTTCGGCCCGGATGGCACCACCAATAAGGGAGGCCGTATAGTCGGAGCCGCCGCGCTTCAGGTTATCTACCTGTCTGCGGGGGTTGCGGCAAATAAAGCCCTGCGTTATAATCAGCTGTTTGTCGGGGTGCTGGTCCAGCATAGCGGTCAGTTTCTTTTCAATTACTTCCAGCTCGGGTTCGCCGTCGGCATCAATCCGCATAAACTCCAGCGCCGGAAATAGTACCGAGTTTTCGCCCTGCTCCGCCAGGTACGCCTGGAACATCTGGGTACTCAGCAATTCGCCCTGGGCTACCAGTTCTTTTTCCTGCTTTAGCGTAAAAGGCCGGATACCAATCAGGGAGCGGATAAAAGAAAACTCATTCTCTACTATCTTGCGACCCGTAGCCAGCCCCTCGTTGGTCTGATACAACTCCTGGATAAAGCTATCGTAATGCGCTTTGAGCTCGTCAAGTTTCTGCGTAGCCTCGGCTTCATTGTTAGCTTTGGCCGATTCGCCCATAGAAATAAGGGCGTTGGTAGTACCCGACAGGGCCGACAGGACCACGATCTTACGGCCTTCGGTAGACGTAATAAGGGTTCGGATTGAATGCATGCGCTCGGGCTTTCCGACCGAGGTACCGCCAAATTTCCAGACTTGCATCGTACTAAATGATTGAAATGAATAAACAGATGATTAAACAGTACTATATTTTAGAGATCTTTACTAATTTCTTCCGCTTCCAGAGGCCCCATATTCCAATAAAAACCCAGATTACGTTGACGCAGGCCGAAGGGTAAGCCCCTACGTAAGCCGTGTTCAGGATCAGGCCGATACTCCCTACCACGTTAGCCCAAAGGTAAGAGGGGGCGTCGGCCCGCAGGCGTCCGCTGATGTTAAGCGCATAGGCACCCACCACCAGTACCGAGCCGATCCAGCCTACAATATCAATCCAAACCTTCTCGCTCATTGCGCTGCCTGCACTTTAAGTCCCAGCATTTTTATGGCCGTAATAGCCGCTTCATCGCCTTTGTTTCCGTGCTTGCCACCCGCGCGGTCCAGCGCCTGCTCCATGGTATTGGGGGTAAGTACCCCAAAAATGACGGGCTTGTTGTACTTCAGCGACAGCTGGGTCAGTCCCTGCGCTACGGCGTGGTTAATGTAGTCATTATGCTTGGTCTCACCCTGAATCACGGCTCCCAGTGCTATCACTGCCTCTACGTCGGTCCGCTCGGCAAACCACTGCGACCCCAGCGTCAGCTCAAAGCTGCCCGGTACGTTTCCCCGCAGGATGTTTTCGGGCGTAGCACCGTGGTTCAGCAGGGTTTGGTAAGCTCCTTCAAAGAGCTTCTCGGTCACTTCGGTGTTCCACTCGGCTACCACAATAGCAAAGGTACGTTGGCTGATGTCGGGGAGTCCCTGGGTGGTAAATACGCTGAGGTTTTTATTGGCACTGGACATATTTTTACTATAAAGTGGTTAACTGACGAAAGTAGAGCTTTGAATAACAAAAAAGGATAAAACCGGGTCGGCTTTATCCTTTCATGGGAAGGGGGCATATACCCATTACTCGCCGACCTGTCCCTCGAGGAGCCCCTTGTATTTCTTGGCATTGACAACCTCCGCCGAGAGTGGGAAATCCTCAATAATACGTTTATAGGAAGCAACGGCATCCTGAGGCTGCTGCGCTTTTTCCTGAGCAATAGCCAGTTTCATCAGATAAACAGGCGTAAAGAACTGATTTGCTTCGTAATCAGCAGCATTTTTGTAGTTACTGATCGCTTCGGCAGGCTGTCCTTTTTCCATATAGGCATCTCCAATCAGGGCCTTGGCACGGGCCTGCACCAGCAGATCCGATGAACTAAAGTCCTGTAGGTGATCGATCGCTTCGTCGTACTTGCCTTGTTTCAATAAAGCTACACCCGCGTAAAAGCTGGCTAACTTACCGGCATCGGTACCACCGTAATTATCCGCAATACTGAGCAAACCTTCGTTTCCGCCGCTACCATTCAGAGCCTGCTGGAGCGAGTCACTTTCAAAATTATACACTACGCCCGAAAGAGCCCGTTGTGCTTCCTCTTCCTGATTATCGATATAAAACCGATACCCGGCAAATGCCACAATCGCTACTAAAATAGCGCCACCAACGCCCAACAGTACTTTTTGATTCTGGCGGAAGAAGCCTTCGGCCTTGCTAATCTGACCGGCCAGCGCTTCTGGGCTTTCAATGATCTCCAACCCGGGACCCGCCGTATTTTTCTTGCTCATACAAATGGTTGAAATTTGGAGTGCAAAGTTATGAAAACTTCTTAATCACAAACAAGTTGCACTATAATTCTTTCGTCTCTAACGAAACAAAACCATAATTATCTTGTTAGCGTTCCTCTTTTTTAGATTTAGCTCATTTAACCTAAAAAAGCCCGCCGGAGCTTTGGGAGCAACGGCGGGCTTTTAGTCAATTATATAAATAGGTACCTTACTCCATTATAAAAGGATAATCCTCCTGTACGTACACATCGGTGTAGGCTTCTTTTGGATCGGGGTAGTTCGACTCCTCGGCAAACTGTACCGACTCGGCAACCGACTCTTTAATCCGGGCATCAATGGCGTCCAGATCCTCCTGCGTCGCAATTCCGTTTTCCAGAATAGTGGCTTTTACCTGCTCAATAGGGTCACGCATCTTGTACTCTTCCACCTCTTCTTTGGTACGGTACTTCTGCGGGTCCGACATGGAGTGGCCGCGGTAGCGGTAGGTCCGGAACTCCAGGTAGGTAGGGCCCTCTCCCTTGCGGGCGCGGTCGGCGGCGCGGGATACCGCATCGTGAATGGCTTCCACGTTCATGCCATCCACGGGCTCCGACGGAATATCGTAGGCTTCTCCCAGGGTATACAGCTCAGTTACGTTAGAGGAACGCTTAACGGAAGTACCCATGGCGTAGCCGTTGTTCTCTACCACAAAAATAACCGGTAGCTTCCAGGTCATAGCCATATTGAAGGCTTCGTGAAAAGCACCCTGACGAACGGCCCCGTCTCCGAAGAAACAGATGCACACATTTCCGGTTTTGTTGTACTTTTCGGCAAAGGCAATACCGGCACCCAGCGGAATCTGAGCCCCTACGATACCGTGGCCACCCATAAAGTTACGCTCTTTGTCAAAAATGTGCATGGAGCCTCCTTTGCCTTTGGTGGTACCGGTTTCTTTTCCGTATAGCTCAGCCATGATGGCTTTGGGGTCGGTGCCCAGCGCCAGGGGCATACCGTGGTCGCGGTAGGCGGTTATGTACTTGTCGTCCGGGGTGAGCGCCGTAGCGGTACCCGACGAGCAGGCTTCCTGCCCGATGTACAGGTGACAGAAACCACGGATCTTCTGCTGGCCGTATAGCTGACCGGCTTTTTCTTCAAAACGACGCTGCAGGAGCATATTCTCGTACCAGAACATGTATCGTTCTTTGGAATGCTGCAACTTCTTGGCTGATTCTTTCTTTTTCTCCTTAACGGTAGCCATGTATTTGGTTCTCGTTTATAAAGACAGAACTTTGTCTGTCCGTTGTTGGTTTGAATTAAGTCTTATTTTCCGCGAAACATTTCCGGGTATTGGTCAAAGACCCGCGAAATTAAGCATAAAGTCCCTAACAAAGAAGTTCATGTGGCTCGAAAAACTCCACCTTACTTATTTTAAAAGCTACGAGGAGGGGAGTTTTACGTTTGGGGAGCGGGTCAATTGCCTCGTGGGAGAGAACGGAAGCGGCAAAACCAACCTGCTGGACGCTATTTATTTCCTGGCTCTTACCAAGAGCGCTTTTCAAACGCAGGATGCTCTGACCATTCACCATACGGCTGATTTCTTTGTCCTGGACGGTATTTTCAGAAAATCCGGCAAGGGTACTCAGATTACCTGCAGCCTGCAGCGGGGCCAGCGAAAGGTACTGATGTCGGATAAAAAATCGTACGAACGACTGAGCGACCATATCGGACAGTTTCCGGTGGTACTGATTGCGCCGGACGACACCGACCTGGTCCGGGGGATCAGCGAGGAGCGTCGGCGCTTCTTCGATGGAGTACTCGCGCAACTGGATCCTTCCTACCTTGACGACTACCTGCAGTACAACAAGCTGCTCACCCAGCGTAACAGCCTGCTCAAACTCTTTGCCGAGCGCAACTACCTCGACGAGGACATGCTCGAAACCTACAACGAGCCGCTCATTGGGCTGGCGCAACGGATTTATGCCCACCGGCAGCGCTTCATGGACAAGTACCTGCCGCTGTTTCGTAAGTACTATGCTTACCTGAGCAGCGAGCGGGAGGAGGTAGGCATTGCCTACGAAAGCGAAGTGGCCGTTGAAGACTTTGGGGCGGTGTTCCGGCGGCACCGCGCGCGCGACCTGCACGCGCAGCGTACCAGCAAAGGGGTACATAAAGATGATTATAGATTTGAAATTGACGGGGTAGCCCTCAAGAAGTTCGGCTCGCAGGGGCAGCAGAAGTCGTACGTAATAGCGCTTAAACTGGCGCAGTATGAACTATTGGCCGACGAAAAGGAAACCAAGCCCCTGCTGCTGCTCGACGATATTTTCGACAAGCTTGACGACCGCCGCATTCATAAGCTCATTGAACTCATTGACGACGGTTTTCTGGGGCAGGTCTTCATTACCGATGCCCGCCCCGAGCGCTCCCACCGTATCCTGGATCAGGTACAGGCCGATGTGCGGTTTTTTGAGATTGGGAAATAGCTTTTGAATTTCTGATAGGTAAATACAGAGCCCCGGAGGGGCAGTACCTTAGTAGCAGCGGTTAAAGAAAGTACCTAAGCCCCGGCGGCGGACGGCCGCTGCCGGGCCGACCTCCTTTTGACTTCTATTTATTCCTCATGCAACCTGAAGGCCGCTTACTTCATCTTTGCCTTAGTACACACCTGGAGCTCCCTTTTTAACATTTTTTAAGTTCCTTCTACGAAAAAATTCGTAGATAAAGTTTGTATCTACGAAAAGAATCGTATATGTTTGTTACGAAATATTTCGTAGATGTACTAATTCAAACAGCCATGACCCTGAAACCAACTGATTCTGAACTGGAAATACTGCACTACCTCTGGAAGGAGGGACCCAGCACCGTGCGACAGGTACACGAGTACCTGGCCGCTACCAAAGACGCCGGCTACACCACTACCCTTAAGCTCATGCAGATTATGCACGAGAAGGGGCTGCTCAGCCGCACCGAGGAGGCTCGTTCACATATCTACACGGCGGGAGTCAGTGAAGAAGAAACCCAGCAGACGCTCCTGGACCGCTTTGTCGAAACTACCTTCCGCGGCTCAGCGGCCCGGCTGGTGATGCAGGCGCTGGGCAATCATACTACTTCACAAGAGGAGCTGGATGAAATCAGGAAACTACTCAACAACCTCGAAAACAATCGTTAGCCATGAAAATAATCTTTAATCTGTTTTCCGAAACACTGGTGGGTGCTCTGGGCTGGACGCTCCTGCACGCGCTCTGGCAGGGTACCCTGCTGGCCGTGGTGGCAGCCTTTGGTTTTTATGTATTTCGAAACCGCCCGGCGCAGGTTCGCTACGGACTGGGCATTGGCTTGCTGGCTTCGCAGGTACTGGCTTCGTTGGCCACCTTTGCTTACTACTACCTTAATCTGGCCGTAACACCGGTTGCGGCAGCAGTTAGCTCAACGTCTGTTACTGCTTCCGGAGCCGCGTCGGTACTGTTGTGGCAGCCGGTAGAGTTATCGCTGGCCGCACAGGTTCGCCTGTGGGTCAATAGCCACCTTACCGAGCTGGTAGTATGCTGGCTGGTTGGGGCGGGGCTACTGCTGCTGCGCTTTGTGGGTAGCTGGCTTTATGTGGAGTACCTGCGCAGTGGTGCGGTACTGGTCGCCGACCGGGCGTGGCGAAACCGTTTCAGTATCCTGACGGCGAAGCTGAATATTACCGGGTCTATTGAGCTATACGAAAGTACCCGCATCCTGACCCCGATGGTGATCGGCGCTTTAAGCCCGGTGGTACTGGTACCGGTAGGGCTGCTGACCGGTTTTTCACCGGCAGAGGTAGAGGCTATTCTGGTGCACGAGCTGGCGCACATTCGCCGGCACGACTACCTCGTTAATCTGCTTCAGTCTTTCGTGGAGGTAGTTTTCTTCTTTCATCCGGCCCTATGGTGGATCTCCAACCGGGTACGAACCGAGCGGGAGCATTGCTGTGATGATATTGCTATCAGTATTTCCGGTGACCGCGTGTCACTGGCCCACGCGCTGGTGCGGGTGGCCGAGTGGCAGTCTAATCCGAAGCTGGCGGTAGCTTTTGCTTCCAAAAAACCGGTACTACTACAGCGGATACGCCGGGTAGTAGGCATTGCGCCCAAGCCGGTACAGACCTGGACGGGCCTGCCGGTGCTGCTGGTACTCGCCGGAATGCTGATTGGCGTGTCGGTGTATGCCGTGGAGCGGAAGCCGGAGAAAAAGCCGGGTAAAACAACTAAAGCCACTACTTCAAAAGCCAAAGATATTCCTTACCTGCCGGTAGCCTACGCGGATACTACTATAGAAGTGGAAGAAGAAGCAGAGGTTGATATGGAGGAGGTGGAGATGGAAGATTTAGACTTAAACATTGATATAGACATGGAAGAGATGCCGGCTATGTCGTACAATTTTAACTATAACTTCAACCACGACTGGCAGTTTAAAATGAACGATACGCTGCAGGAGAAGCTCGAAGCCTTTCATCGGAAGATAGAAGCGCTTCAGCAGCAAATGGAACCCCTGCACCGCCGCATGGACGAGCTGCACCTGAACATGGAGAAGTTCCGCTTTGAACAGGAACGCTTCGGACGGGAGCAGGAGAAAATTGAGTGGAAGAAAGATAAGGTGATGGAAGCGCGTGAAAAGCTGATCCAAAAGCGGGCGGAGCTGATGCATCCAAACCCGAAAGCGGCTAAGCTGGCCGAAGCCGAAGTAGAGAAGCAACTAGCCAGCATAGAGCAGCAGATCAAGGCCCAGGAACAGGAAGTGACGCAGCTGAATGCGCAACTCGCCGAAGCCCGCAAGCAGGCCGAGGTAGCCGATGAGCCGGCCCGTAAAACCGAAATGGCGATGGAGGAACTCAGCCAGCAGATGGAAGTACTGGGAAGAAAAATGGAGTTGGAAGCCAGAGGTATGGAGAAGTACCTGCCTACTCCACCACCGCCACCGCCTGCTCCCCGGGCTACTCCTGCCCCTAATGCTCCCCGGGCACCCAAAAAGGCGGGAGCCACGGTAAAAGGTACTCCGCCCCGCCCAGCCCGGCCCGCTGTGGCCCCGGTTCCGCCGCCGCCGCCGGCAAAGAAGAAGGTAAACTAATATAAAACGCCCTGACAGAGAAGTACCTGTCAGGGCGTTTACTTTTATCATACAGGCAGCCTACTCCACTTCAATCACCACATCGTCGCTCATGGGGTGGGTGACGCAGGTGAGAACAAAGCCCGCCTTCAGCTCGGCTTCCGACAGGGCGTCTTCTTCGTCCAGATGTACCTTGCCCGATACGCAGCGGCCCATGCAGGCGGTACACATACCCGCCTGGCAGGAGTAGGGCAGGTCAATGTCCAGGTCCAGGGCGGCTTCCAGTACCGTCTGGTGGGGCTCTACCTTAAATTTGTACTCGCTACCTTCGTACAGTACCGTTATTTCGCGCGTTTTCATACTTCCGTCGTTTTCTTCCATCGTTACCTCTCCGTGGTTTTTAGCAGTTGTAGCCGTGAGGAAACTTTCCTTATGTACCTTTTCTACAGGTACTCCCAAAATATCAAGTGCCCGCTTCGCCTCTTCCATCATATCGTCGGGTCCACAGAGGTAGTAGTCGGTGGCGGCGGGGTCAGTGGAAGGTAGCTTTTCCAGCAATTTAAGAATATGTGACTTGTTCAGCCGGCCCGTTTCGCCGGTCCAGCCTTCGTGCGGCTGGGTCAGGGTATGCATTACCTGAAACCGTTCGCGGTACTTAGTAATGAGCGCGTCAATTTTCTCCTTAAATATAATGCTGTTTTCGGTGCGGTTGCCGTACAGCAGCCGTACATGGCTTTCGGGCTCAACGATCAGGACTGACTTGGCAATGGAAATAAGGGGGGTTATACCACTACCGGCACCAATCAGTACTACCGTACGGCCTTTGTCAGCGTCGAGCTCGGGGGTAAAGGTACCCATGGGCTCCATGGCCTCTACTATATCACCTTCTTTAAGTTCATCAATCAAATAATTGGAGGCAAAGCCGGATGGGATACGCTTCACCGTAATCGCCAGCGACACATCGGTATAGGGCGAGCTGGACATGGAGTAGGAGCGACGTACCTTAGTACCTTCGCGGGGCAGTAGCAGCGTCAGGAACTGCCCGGGCTTGTACTTTACTACTTCGTTCAGCGGGTGCCAGAAGTGGATCGTCACCGCATCGGAAGTTTCATGTTCTATTTCTTTGACTTTCAGATAATAGTACTTACTCATTCTTACTTACACGGATAAAATGGAGGATTTATAGTTCTGTATTTTAAGTGGTACCCCTACAGCTGACTGCCTACACGTTCAGCCAATAGGTCAGTTTTACAACCAGCGCCCGGTTCTTGGAGTTCATCCAGCCCAGGTTATAGGGATGATCCGGATAGCTGGCAAAGTAATTGTCTGTGTACACAACAAAAAAATCAGAAACAGGTTTGAACCGCCACTGAAAACGCGTATTAAGATTAATATTATTGATCTGATTATTGTACTGTACGACCGTAGTCAGAAAAACGCTCTTGCTGAACGTCAAATCCAGGCGGGGACCTACCAGTATCAGTTGGGTGTCAGCATATCCCTGCTTTTCAGGCAGGTTTATATTATTGTAATTGAAATCAACTGATAAATTGGCATAGGGCT
Organism: Telluribacter sp.; assembly: GCF_035998675.1. NCBI lineage: Bacteria > Pseudomonadati > Bacteroidota > Cytophagia > Cytophagales > Spirosomataceae > Telluribacter > Telluribacter sp. The sequence goes on along the minus strand of NZ_DASYHI010000019.1, from coordinate 216,908 downwards.
GGTACCTATACATCCATGAAGAGCTAAGAGAGGTAATGTTTCCATTGAAATATTCACCAATACGACCCATTAATATTACACTAAATAACTTGGCAGGATTGGATTGGTATGAAAAACGAGTACTTCGGTACCGGTATTCGGAACCCCGGGGTAAAGGCTTATTGCCCCGGTTACTCGGATCAAAGCTACGGTCAAACAGATAGGTATAATCAGTGCGTAAAGGTGTAAAGCGGAAAAGGCTGTTATCCACGAACCGTACAAAAAACTGAACTGGAGAAAAATCCCAGTCGGTAAGTCTGCCTGTACTGGCCTGAACACGAATATCGCTGTCAAATCCGAAACCCCAGCTGTTTACAATGCTGTTAAACCTTGGATTTTTAGGAAAGAAGCTATATTCTAGCTGAGGGTTTGATCGCCATATATCGTTTCGGGGGACAAATCCTATCTGGTTTACATTATAACCGGAACCTATGCGACTGGCCCCTGCCGTAAATGAAAGACGGGGGCTTGAGTACTCAAACAATGCAGCCATTGCCAGTGCATCATCAGGATTTTGAGGTGTAAATGATTTATGGGCGAATATTTTTCCGTTCAGACGACCATCACGCGACGCCAGATTGTAGTCAAGCCCAATTACTCGATTAAAACCGCTACTGAATAAGGGCTGATCTCTTTTACTATCAAAATCCTGCTTGCTGGCCATTATTATACCGATGGTCGAGCGTGAAAACACCCGCTGCTGGACGGACAGAACCGAGTAGTTAGCAGAGGCCTGTACCCCTTCTTTATGAGCTGTCTGCATAGACAGAAGCCCAACGCGAAGGCGATTAGTTACTTTTCCGCTGAGACGAGCTCCGCCGAGAATAGGTATAATCACATTATTGCCACTGACAGTATCCCGGGCAATACCTATGCGGCGGGAAAAAAACGGAGTTACTACCGAGTTCCCACCACCGCCGCCACCACCGCCACTGCCACCGGTGCTGCTACTAACTACACCACCTACTCCAAAACCAGCAAAAAGGTCGCTGTTCTCCAGAAAGAACTGACGTCTTTCCGGAAAGAAGAGTTCAAACCGGCTCAGGTTCGTTACCTGTCGGTCCACTTCTGCCTGAGCAAAGTCAGGGTTAATTGTCAGATCGAGGTTAAGACCGGTAGTAATAGCTATTTTGGCATCCAGCCCTATACCCGGACGTGTAGATCCGGGTCTTTCATTAAGGTAGTCGCGGTTAGAGTTCAGTGAAGCGTACGGGATCAGGGATATATTCCCAGCGGGCTGGGGCGGGGGGGTATCCCATATCAACGGACTCGTAAAGGCAATATTATTCCCTCTGAACCCACGGGGCATGTGTGACCAGGAAGAGCGCTCATTGATAGACAGGTTGTTCCGGAAAAAATTAACATTCCAGATATTGGTACCTTCGGTAACTTTATAGCGTAATGTCTTGAAGGGAATAGAGCTTTCTACTATCCACCGGTCGTCATAATTAGTTACCTGCGTATACCACTTGTTATCCCAGTCATTGGTAATATTATCTCCGTTTGCTATGAGTCCCTCCCGCTGTACGCCATAAGGATTCACAGCAAAATGAAATGCATTCTGTTTGTCACGGAAAGTATCCAGGTTTATGAAGATCAAATCAGTACCGCCACCCTGAGGAAAGTCCCTGCGCAGGGACTGAACCGCATACTTTCGGGGCTGGTACACAACGAAACTTACGTACAGGAATTCGTCGTCAAAGGTCATACGAGCCTCTGATTGCTGAACGGCGGCAGATGTATCGTAAGGAAACTGCTGCCAGAAGTTGCCTGCCACCTGAGCTACCTGCCAGTCCTCTTCATCCAGTATTCCGTCAAGTACTATCTTGCCAGTTGCCTTTTTAATATGTAGTGACCTTTCATTAGGGGCTTGAGCACAGGCCGGGACCAGAATAGCAGATAGGCTTGTACTAAGTAGTACTATAAAAAGAGACGGTAAAGCAAACTTCATCACTGGTGTAAATAATTAAAAGCTAATGGTAGTATATAAAGACATAATAATGAGGGGAGTTGCTATTAAAGTAAGGAATACAAACTATCAAAAAACCCCATAGGTAAAAGGCCCTATGGGGTTTTTGATAATTTATGACGTCATTTATTTCAGAGTAGAAACGGCATCTTTGATGCGTTGTACCGCTTCGGTCAGTGCTTCGTCGGCCGCAGCGGTCGAAATCCGGATGCAGTTGGGAGCCCCGAAGCCCGAACCGGCTACCGTCGAAACGTAGGCGGTATTGAGGAGCCAGTTCGAGAAATCGTCCGAATCTTTTATTTCAGTGTTCCCGTCGGACTTGCCGAAGTAGTGGCTCACATCAGGGAAAGCGTAGAAAGCACCCTGCGGTACATTCACTTTAAAGCCGGGAATCTCTTTCAGCAGGCCTACCACCAGGTCACGACGACGGGCGTACGCCTTGGTCATTTCTTTGGTAGCATCCAGTGGTCCGTTGAAAGCAGCTACGGCGGCTTTCTGGGCAATGGAGTTGGTACCTGAGGTTACCTGTCCCTGCAGTTTCTCGATACCGTCGGCGATCCACTTGGCAGCACCGATAAATCCGATACGCCAGCCGGTCATGGCGAAGCCTTTGGCTACCCCGTTCACGGTAATCACACGGTCTTTCAGAGCCGGGATAGAACCCATACTAAAATGACCTTCATCGGTGAAATTGATATATTCGTAAATTTCGTCGGCTACGACGAAAATATTGTCATGCTTTTCCAGTACCTCTCCGATAGCACGCAGCTCAGCCTCCGAGTATACTGAACCCGTTGGGTTATTAGGCGAAGCGTACATTACTACCTTGGTACGGGGCGTAATGGCGGCTTCGAGCTGCTCAGCCGTTACTTTGAAATCATTCTCGAACGCCCCTTCCAGTACCACTGATTTTCCTTCGGCCAGTTTCACCATTTCGGAATAGCTTACCCAGTAAGGCGCGAAAATAATCACTTCCTCGCCCGGGTTTACAAGTACCTGAATAGCGTTGGCCAGAGAGTGCTTGGCACCCGTTGACACCACGATATTCTCAGGTTTCCAGTCAATGTTGTTGTCGCGTTTCAATTTATCAGCAATCGCCTTGCGGAGATCAGGGTACCCTGCAACGGGCGAATAGCCGTGGAAACCATCGTCAATGGCTTTCTTGGCGGCTTCGCAAATGTGGGCGGGCGTCTTGAAATCGGGCTCTCCCACACTCAGACTAATTACTTTGTGGCCTTGGGCGGCCAACTCACGGGCCATTTTGGTCATCGCCAGCGTCGAAGATTCTTCGAGGGCGTTGATGCGGTCGGCCAGCAACCGCGTTTGCTCTGCTACTGCGGACATTGCATTAAAAAATTAAAGTAATTGAAACGGTTTCAACAAATTGCCCGCAAAGCTACGGGTTTTTTCAATGGAGTAGTAGGTATTAACTAATTTAAGTTTTTGGAGTAAATGGGAATAGCTATATAACGAGTCCGCCCGTAACCAGCGACATCAGCGAGCGGAGTAAGTAAATATTAACCCTTCCTGTATTATAAAAAGGATAGGGTTGTACCGTGGCAGTGGCACTCAGCTGGTACTATGCGTCCAAAATAAATTATAATTCAGCAATTTTTAAGATGCCTTTTATACACACAATGCGCTGGTTTGGCCCGCACGACCCGGTTTCACTCAACGATATTCGCCAGGCGGGCTGCGAAGGAGTAGTGTCCGCTCTGCACCAGCTACCCGTCGGGGCGGTATGGTCGGTGGAGGCGATCCGGGAGCGCCAACAACTGATCGAACAGGCCCCGGAGGGAGTAATGCCGCTGCGGTGGCTGGTGGTGGAAAGTCTGCCCGTCCACGAGGACATCAAGAAGGGTCTCCCCTCCCGCGAGCAGTATATTGAGAACTACAAGCAGTCGCTGAGGAATCTGGCGGCCTGCGGTATCGAGGTCGTGTGCTACAACTTCATGCCGGTGCTAGACTGGTCGCGGACGGATATAATGTACCAGCTGCCCAACGGTGCCCGTACGCTTCGCTTTGATTGGGAGAAGTTTGTAGCCTTTGACCTCCATATCCTGAAGCGTCCCGGTGCGGAGCAGGACTACGATGCCGATACCATCGAGCGGGCCCGGCGGCGGTTTGAGTCGATGAGTGAGGAGGAACTCCAGGCGCTGACCGCGACAGTACTACTAGGGTTGCCGGGTTCGGAGGAAGCCTTTGAACTGCCTACCTTTCAATCTTTATTAAGTACTTATAAAAATATAGACGCCGACGCACTACGGGCTAATCTGCACTACTTCGTGCAGCAGGTGGCGCCCGTGGCCGAAGAACTGGGGGTACGGCTGTGCATCCACCCCGATGATCCGCCGCGTCCGCTGCTGGGGCTGCCCCGCGTAGTAAGTACCGAAGCCGACCTGCGAGCCCTGATGGATGCCTGCCCTGTCCGGGCCAACGGTATTACCTTTTGTACCGGCTCGCTGGGTGTCCGGGCCGACAACGACCTGCCGGGTATGGTACAGCGCCTGGGCGATAAGATCCACTTTGTGCACCTGCGTTCTACCCAACGCGATGCCGACGAACCACGTAATTTTCACGAAGCCGACCACCTGACCGGCGATGTAGATATGTATAGCGTTATGAAAGAACTTACCCTCGAGCAGCAACGCCGGCAGCAGGCCGGACGGACTGACAGCGCGCTACCCATGCGCCCCGACCACGGTCACCAGATGCTGGACGACCTCCACAAAAGGACCTATCCCGGCTACTCCGCCATTGGTCGCCTCAAGGGTCTGGCCGAATTACGCGGGATGGAACTAGCCATCCGGCGCTCGCTGTCGCTGGTACTCCTGCTGATATGTACTTTGGCAGGAACAAGTACCCGCGCCGACGACGGCTACCGCCTCTGGCTCAAATACGACCGGATTCAGGACGCGGCCCTGCAGCGGACCTACGCTACTGCTTTTACTTCGATAGTCAATACCGAAAACTCACCCATGCGGCAAGTGGCCATTGAGGAGTTGCAGACGGGTTTGCAGGGATTGTTGGGCACCAAAGTACCTGTGCAGAAACAGGCTTCGGGTAAAGGTGATATTGTTTTTCAACTCAATGCGCAGGAACAAGTAGGGCCGGAAGGGTACCATATCTACCGCAAAGGCAACCAGACTATTATAGCCGCTAAAACCGAAAAAGGCCTCCTGTACGGGAGCTTCGGGCTGTTGCGTCATCTGCAGACCCTGCGTCCGCTGTCGGAGCTGAATATAACAACGAGCCCCAAGGTACAGTACCGCGTACTTAATCACTGGGATAACCCCAACGGTACCGTGGAGCGGGGCTATGCGGGCTCGTCCATCTGGAAGTGGTACGACCTGCCGCAGGTCATAGACCCACGCTATAAGGAATATGCCCGCGCCAACGCCTCCATCGGTATCAATGCCACGGTGGTCAATAACGTGAACGCCAGCGCCCGCTTCATGACGGCCGAGTACCTGCACAAGGTAAAGGCCCTGGCTGATGTATTTCGCCCCTACGGCATCCGGGTGTACCTGTCGGTACGTTTTACGGCTCCCCGTAACGTGGGTGGCCTCCCCACCGCCGACCCGCTGGACCCGGCCGTACAACAGTGGTGGAATGAGAAGGTGAAAGAGATTTATTCCATTATCCCGGATTTTGGTGGGTTCGTGGTGAAGGCCAATTCCGAAGGCGAGCCTGGGCCACAGGACTATAAGCGAACCCACGTCGATGGTGCCAATATGCTGGCCAAGGCGCTGGCGCCCTACGATGGCATCGTGATGTGGCGGGCTTTTGTTTATAAAGCGGACCCCAACGGCGACCGCTACAAGGCGGGTTACGAGGAATTCAAGCCCTTCGACGGGCAGTTTGACCCGAAGGTACTGGTACAGGTCAAGAATGGACCCATTGACTTCCAGCCCCGCGAGCCGTTCCACCCGCTGTTCGGCCAGATGCCCCAAACACCCCTGATGATGGAGTTTCAGCTTACGCAGGAGTACCTGGGCTTTGCCACACACCTGGTGTACGAAGCGCCGCTCTTCAAAGAAACACTCGATAGTGATACGTACGTCAAAGGTCCTGGCTCTACGGTAGCCGAGGTAGTGGATGGTAGTCTGCACGGCTATACCCGCACCGGCATGGCCGGAGTATCTAACATTGGCTCTGACCGCAACTGGACCGGTCACCCCGTGGGGCAAGCCAACTGGTACGCCTACGGGCGGCTGGCCTGGGACCACACGCTGTCGTCGGAGCAGATTGCCGGGGAGTGGATTAAGATGACGCTCACCCGCCAGCCGAAGGCGGTTGCTACCATTACCAATATTTTGATGGAGTCACGAGAAGCGGCGGTCAACTACATGACGCCCCTGGGCCTGCACCACATCATGGGCGAAAGTATCCACTACGGACCGCAGCCCTGGCTGGAGAAGAGTCAGCGCCCCGACTGGACCTCCCTCTACTACCACCGCGCCGATGCGCAGGGTATCGGTTTCGACCGTACCAAAACCGGCTCCAACGCCCTTTCGCAGTACGCTCCGGAGTTGCAACAGCAGTGGGGGGTACTGGAAAACACACCGCCCAAGTACCTACTCTGGTTCCACCATGTACCCTGGTCGCACAAGATGAACAACGGACGTACCTTGTGGGACGAGCTTTGCTACCGCTACTACGGCGGGGTTAAGTCCGTAGAGCAGATGATCCGGCAGTGGGATAGTGTGAAAGGGAACGTAGATCCTGAACTACACACCGACGTGGCGGGCCGTCTGCGGATTCAGAAGCGGGAGGCCGAGTGGTGGCGTGATGCCTGCGTGCTGTACTTTCAGACGTACTCGAAGCAACCTATTCCGGCTGACCTGCCCAAGCCTGACCGTACGCTGGAAGAGATTAAAGAGCTGGTGCGCATTTATCAATTACGTTAATTATCAGAAAATACAAGCTGTGAATACAACGCAATCTTTTTCACTAGAAGGAAAATTAGCCCTCGTAACCGGCGGAGGTACCGGCATCGGACTGGCTACTACCCAATGCCTGGTTGAGGCCGGCGCGCGGGTGGTCATAACGGGCCGCCGCGAAGAAATGCTGAAAGAAGCCATAGGTACCTTGGGAGAAAGGGCCCATTACGTGGTCAATGACGTGACGGACCGGGCGAAGCTACCAGCTCTGGTGCAGCATATTGAAAGTACCTACAGCCCCATTGACATCCTCATCAATAACGCCGGTATCAATATGAAGAAGCCGGCGCTGGACGTCACCGACGAAGAATTTGACCGCATCCTGATGACCAATCTTAATGCGGTATTTTCTCTTACCCGCGAGTGCGCCCGGAGCATGATTGCCCGCCGCAGCGGCTCCATCCTGATGATATCGTCCATGGCCGCCTACTACGGCATTGACCGGGTAGCCGCCTACGGGGCTTCCAAAACGGCCCTCGAAGGTATGATCAAGATACTGGCGTCGGAGTTTTCACCGCACAACGTCCGCATCAATGCCATTGCTCCCGGCTTCATCGAAACACCTATGTTTTTAAAAGCCATGGGTGACGACCCGGACCGTCTGCGGAGGGCCATGAGCCGTACGCCCATGGCGCGGTTGGGCGCTCCCAAAGACATCGGGCTGGCGGCGGTTTTCTTATCCTCCGAAGCCGCTTCCTTTATCACCGGGGTATCGCTGCCGGTCGATGGGGGAAATTCTATTGGGTTTTGAGGTAGGGTAGGAGCTAGAAGAAATTAGTTTAATGCTGCTTTGTCCAGTGCGGTACAGGCCCTAAATACTTGGCTAGGAGACGCGTAGGGACGCGGGCCGCAGTGAAAAATTTCTGCTTTCTTTTGGCTCTCCTGCTTTATCTAAATGAATTGTATCATTTACTCCTCCAGCGCCCTGTCCAGCACCTGGTGCACTTTTGGGTCGCTTGGGCGGGGTGCATTAGCATCCAGTACATTTCCCTGCCGGTCCAGCAGGACGTACCGTGGGATTTCTTTGAGATTGAACTGCTTTGTTAGACCAGAGGTAGCCGGATTAGGTACCAGAAAGCTCTCTTTCTCCGACAGCCCCAACTGCTTCACGGCCCGCTCCCAAGCCGCCGGGTTCTCGTCCACCGACAGGTACACGAATTGTACCCCCTTTGCTTCATACTCGGCTTTTAGGTTTTTTGAAGCGGGCATTTCAGCGCGGCAGGGGGCACACCAACTTGCCCAGAAGTCTACGTATGTGAGGCGTGACCCTGCGGCCAGAGCCTGCAACCTCACTGGCTGGTTCCGTTGCGTAAGCAACGCATCTGCGGCTGACAGTACTTGAGTGGGTTTTTGTAACATACGCGTCAGGTAGGAGCGGTAGGGCTCCGTCTGGCAGGTGGCCAGCAGGTCGGCTTCGAGTTTTATATCCTTGATTTTATTTTCCGACATCGACTGGTAGAGCATCAGGAGTAGAAAATCACGGGTGGGGCCGGTGAAAAACTGGTTGATGACGGACAGTTTCTGATTATTTGTAAGAGGCTGGTAGTTGTGCTGGCGTAGACCCAGGTAGAGCTGCAGAAGTCGCGCCGCGTTTTGGTACTCACGTAGGTAAAGCAAATGATGGTTTTGAAAGTATGGTAAGGTAGCATGTAGCTCATCCTGGTACCAGAGGGGTAGCTTCGCCGTCACGGTCTGGTTGGGTATCAGAAAAAGTTTCTTCTCGAGCATACAACAGGTGAAGTAGTCTTTCCACCGCTTATAAAATTCATCGCTCAACTGGTGTTTTTGCTGATAAGATCGGAGGTATCCGAGTTGTGCCTGAATCTCTCCTTTAAATTGCTCTTCACGGGCTTTGAGTCCTGTCTCCATTTGAGCTACCTTAACTGTGAAATCGGGCATGGCAATTACTTTTTTGACCCGCAGCTCTTCTAGATACTGACTGTAGAAGTTCACCTCAGGTAGCTGGCTTTGCTGCGATTCAGCAATGAACCTATTTGGCTGCTGGGATATTCGGATACTATCCGAAGCGCTCACTAAAAAAACAGTGTGTAGGTCTTTTTCTTGTAACTTTAATTCTAAAAAGTCAAAGTTGGTTGCCAGGTGAATATGCTCATTATGTAGTAACTGATAGTCTCCCAACTCATTGTAGAAAACTACTGTCGCTTCCTTAGATTTGGAGATGTTGATTGAAGTAGTGCGGGAGAGGGAGTCAGTTTGTTTAAACTTGATTGTACTACTATTCACGAAAGCCTCAGCCCTTACAGCCACAGTTGAGAGAAGGAAAGAGAACAGAAGGAATGTTGTACGCATAGAAGGGGGATAGGTCATATCTAGGATAGGTTTGAGAAAAATCATAGCAAAATAAGAGAAAGCCTGTGTATGACCAGCTATTTTGCGGAATTGTTATCCAATGGTACCTGGCTAACCAGCTTTAGATCCTTTTCACCGGCTACGGAGAAATTTATGTACAGAATGAAAACCTATAACACATAATGACTCAGTTATAGAAAGTGGACAGGGGCCACGGTGAAGAAAAGCCAGCCGGAAGGTACCACCCCGCTGGGGCTTTGACATTTTATTATTTGTGTTGCAGTTACTACTAAGGTGCCGCCCCTCCGGGGCTTTGGACAACAATAGGCTGGCCCCAGAGGGGCGGACGTCTGATGCCGCTAAATTTCAGTTGCAATACCGGATTAACCAGAAAATAGCCCCAGCGGGGGCGGTACTTTAGTAGAAAAGAGCAGGAAAGAAATTTGAGCCCCGGCGGGTCGGACGGCCGATGCCGCGACACTTTTGTTCAAAAACAATGGAATAACAGAACGGGCCGCTCAACTAATGGGCGGCCTGTCTTAAAACTCCTTTTCCCCAAACTCACTCGACGGTAGGCGGGACTTCTTACTCAGCTGGTTGAGCGAGTAGCTCAGGTTGAGGATGAATACGTCCGATTCGAGAATATAGTTGGTAGTGGTAAAAAAGTCCCGGCCGCGGGTGGAAATCCGCTGCTCGTTGGAGGGGAGCAGACCCAGACTCATCGACTGCCACATAGCCGATAGCTTCCCCTTCATAAAGGTTTTCTTGAGCGAAGAGTTAGGTACTATAAAGCGCGAGTCTTCGCCCTGGGCGGTGATGCGCTGCGACAGGTAGCTGACGTTGGCCTGGAGGAGGAGCGTCGGGGTGATCTGCACGCTGGAGGTACCAGTGAGAGAGTAGACCAGGCTGTTGGTATTGAAGGTAACCGTATTGTCGAAGAGCTGCCCGCGAATCTTGTAGTCGTAGACGTTGCCGCCCAGGTACAGCTTCCACCCTTTCACCGGCTGCACGTCCAGCCCCAGCTCCACGCCCCAGCGGCGGGCCTTGCCGGCATTGGTAAAGATACGGTTCAGGATGGTATCGGCGTAGACGCTGTTGACCCGGTTGACAATGTTGGTAATATCCTGGTGGTAAACCGTCGCCAGGAAGGTACCCTTCTCAAAGGTTTTGACCACGCCTATTTCGGAAAGGTTCACAAACTCTGGCAGCAGCTGCGGGTCGCCTTGCTCGAGGGTTTCGGAGTGCTCGCGTTCTGGCAGTGGATTCAGCGCAAAGTTGTTGTTGCGCTGCACGCGCCGGCTGTACCCCAGTTTTCCTTTTAAATCATCATTCAGAGAATACAGGATGTTGAAGGAAGGGAACAGGTTGGTAAGACGCAGGTCGTAGGTATCGTTGGTTTGCTTAATGAACAGGTGCCGGGTTGCGTACTCAAACCGCAGACCAGCATTGTACTCCAGGCGGCTCCTTTTGGCACCGTACTGGGTATAGAGCGAATGGATCTGGTTATCTACCAGAATACCGCCGGTAAAGGCCGGCATGAGCACGGGCCGGGTAAAGTTGCCTTCCTTTTCGAGGTAGAGAAAGTCCCCTTCGTCCTGCTGGCTGCGGTACTGGTAGCCCGCCTCCAGCTTACCTCCTCCTACGGTAGTAGCGTAGTCTACACTGGTACGGAAGTTATGAATGGGGCGGTCAGTGGTGGTCAGGGTGTACTGCAGGGTATCGGCGTAGTTCAGAGCATTTAAATTTGAATTGCGGGTATAGCCATCGAGGTAGTCGTACTCGTACAGCACCGAAGCCGACAGGGTAGAGCGGTTAACGAAGGTATGCGTGTAGTCGGCGTTGGCGGTATAGAATTTCCCTCTTTTCTGCACCAGATTGGAGTTAAAGTACGTGATGCGGTTCAGGATGTTGCCGGTGGAGAGGTCGGTAGTGGTATTGTTGTAGAGGATGTCGGCCAGGCGGTACTCGGTCCGATGGCCGTAGTAAAAGCCACCCCCGATGGAGTTGTTGGCGTTAGGGGTATATCCCACCGCCAGCCGCCCCGAAAAGTTGTACCGGTCAAAGCTGCGCTCGCCCACCGACGGAAAGCGGGTGAAGCGGTTGCCGATGGTGGTATTGACATCCCCCACGCGCCGACCGGCTATGTCGTTGCGGAGGTAGCTCAGGCTGGTGGACAGGTCCCACTTGCCTTTCTGGTAGTTGAGGGTAGCGTCGGCTCCGTAGCGTACGGGTTTTTCGGCGTTATTGTAACTGTTGACGCTGGGTAGTCCCCCCTGTACATTGACCAGCAGCGACAGGCCATCGTTAGCGCCTTTTTTAGTAATAATATTAATAATTCCCGCTTTGCCGTCCGGGTCATACCGCGACGAGGGCGTGGTGATAATCTCAATGTTTTCGATGGAGTTGGCGGGGAGCTGGGCCAGCAGGGTACCCATGTTGGCCTGTACCGGCTTGCCGTTGAGCAGTACCAGAAAACCATTGGAGCCCCGCATGCTCACTTCGCCTTCGGCGTTGACAGTAACCGAGGGCATATTTTTCAGTACATCCACCGCCGTACCTCCCACGGCCGACTGAAACTGGTCGGCGCGGTAAACCTGCTTGTCAATTTGGGTAATCACCGTCGCCCGCTGACCAGATACCCTCAATTCCTCCAGCAGCCTGGTATCTGCTTCAATGTCCAAAGTACCTACATTAACCTTTTGCCCCCTTTCGAGCTGAATGGGTACCTTATGTACCTTGTAGCCCACAAAAAACACCTGCAGGTAGTAGCTACCCGCTTTCAGTTTGGTCAATTCAAAGCTACCATCCGCGGCGGTCACCGCTCCGTTGACCAGGGCTGAATCAGGCAGGCTATGAATCGTGACGTTAGCGTATTCGAGTGGCTGGGTACTTTGCTTATCCCTGATGACACCGTTCAATGAATTGTTCTGGCCGTAAAGCTGGGCTGATAGTAAGAGCAAAAGGAAAAGCAAGCAGGGGTACTTCATGAGTTGAGCGATACACAAGGTTACAGGCGCACTACTACCAAGACAAGTTTACGCTTAATTTACCCTTACTACTATATATTGGGAAGATAAGGCCGACCGTTTCATCAGCCAGTTGAAAATTCAGAGGAAAATTTGCAGCGTATTCTATTTGTATTTATTCTAAATTAACTTTGCTTTGTGTAAATTTAACTGAAAGAAAAACGCTTCGGCTGTTTATTTACTTAACTCCAACCAGAAACCACTACCTGTTACTACCTACCATGAAAGTATTTTTTCGGAACATTCACCTGTACCTCAGTCTGGCCGCCGGGCTGGTTATTGCGCTGGTGTGTCTGACGGGCGCCCTGCTGGTATTTGAAAAAGAACTGCAGCAGACTATTTATCCCCATCGGTACCAGGTAGAGGCAGGAACGCAGCGGGTACCCATAGACCAACTGGTAAGTACAGTGGAGAAGCAGGTACCAGAGGCAAAAGTGACGGCTGTAAAACTATATGATAGTCCCGCCCGAAGCGTGGAGGTTACCTATAAAATAGAGGAAAAGGTGCCGGGACAGGAAGAGCCCAAGAGTGTGACGGAGCTGGCTTTCATGAATCCTTACACGGGGAAGCTGCTGGAGCAGTACAACCACCGCAACAGCTTTTTTTACACCGTATTCGCGCTGCACCGCTGGCTGCTGGCCGACGATCCCGGTAAACTGATCGTGGGTATCTCTACTTCTATGTTTCTGTTTATCCTGCTGACGGGGATTGTCCTGTGGTGGCCGCAGAACAAGAAAATTCTGAAACAGCGCCTGAAGCTCAAATGGGACGGCGGCTGGAAACGCCTCAACCACGACCTGCACATCGTTGTGGGTTTTTATACCGCTATCTTCCTCTTCGCCTTTGCCTTTACCGGCCTGGCGTGGTCGTTCAAGTGGTTCAACGACGGCATCTACTGGATTACCGGTACCGAGAATGTGAAATTTGAACCTCCGGTTTCCACCCCACAGCCCGATACCCAGGCTATTACGTTGGATCAGGCACTGGCTACTGCGGAACAGATGTACCCCGGCGCGAGCTACTATAACCTTAACAAACCTGAGGGACCGGAAGCGGCCGTAGCCTTTACCGTGATGCCCAGGGAAGCCATTCACGACCGGGCTTCTGATCAGATATTCCTGGACCAGTACTCCGGAGCCGTAATAGGTACTAATAAATTTGCGGAGAAGAATCTGGGACAGCGGATTCGGGGTACCTTCTATCCGGTACACGTAGGTTCTATTGGTGGTTTGCCTACCCGAATCATTGCGCTCATTGCCTGTATCGCCGGCTTTACGTTTCCTATCACGGGGGTTATACTCTGGATCAATCGTCTGAACAAGTCGCGCAAGAAAAAGGGCAAGAAGCGGAAAGATACCACTTTTGACGAAGTAGAGGCGTAGGTACCTCATCCCCCGGCCCCTTCTCCTGCTAGGAGAAGGGGTGAAAGTCTCCCTCTCCTCAAAGGAGAGGGGGTAGGGGCGGCCGCCGCTGCGGTGAGGTTATTTAGTACTTTAGGCCAGGGCCGACTGCAGGTTTTCGTTGATGGCTTCCAGGAACTCCTCGGTGTAAAGGAAGTGGTCGCCGTGCTTCACGTCGTTGCCGTGTACGATGATAGCCAGATCCTTCGTCATTTTACCACCTTCTACGGTCTCGATACATACGCGCTCGAGCGTCTCGGAGAAGTTGATCAGCTCCTGATTTTGGTCCAGTTTACCACGGAACGCCAGACCGCGGGTCCATGCGAAGATGGAAGCGATAGGGTTGGTAGACGTAGGACGACCTTTCTGGTGCTCGCGGTAGTGACGGGTAACGGTACCGTGGGCGGCTTCGGCCTCCATAGTACTTCCATCGGGAGTAACCAGTACCGAAGTCATCAGACCCAGTGAACCAAAGCCCTGCGCTACGGAGTCAGACTGTACGTCGCCGTCGTAGTTCTTACAAGCCCACACGAAGCTACCGCTCCATTTCAGCGCCGAAGCAACCATGTCATCGATGAGGCGGTGCTCGTACACGATACCGGCTTCTTCAAACTTAGCCTTGAATTCAGCGTCGAAAATTTCCTGGAAAATATCCTTGAAACGACCGTCGTATTTTTTCAGGATGGTATTTTTGGTTGATAGGTACACCGGCCAGCCCTTCTGCAGACCAATGTTCATACAAGAGCGAGCGAATCCACGGATAGACTCGTCGAGGTTGTACATACCCATAGCTACACCACCACCGGGGAAGTTAAATACGTCAAACTCCATCACCTGACCATCCTCACCTTCAAACTTCATTGTTAGTTTACCTTTGCCGGGTACTACAAAGTCAGTAGCGCGGTACTGGTCACCAAACGCGTGACGACCTACGATAATAGGCGAAGTCCAGGTAGTAACGAGGCGTGGTACGTTGCTCATCACGATAGGCTCACGAAATACAGTACCATCCAGGATGTTACGGATAGTACCGTTGGGCGACTTCCACATCTGCTTCAGGCCGAACTCTTTCACGCGGTCTTCGTCGGGTGTGATGGTAGCACACTTGATACCTACCCCGTACTCTCTGATAGCGTTGGCAGCATCAATGGTGACCTGGTCATTGGTTTCGTCGCGGTATTCGATGCCGAGGTCATAGTACTTAATATCGACATCCAGATACGGCAGAATGAGTTTTTCTTTGATGAATTTCCAGATGATGCGGGTCATCTCATCCCCGTCGAGCTCAACGACCGGATTAGCAACTTTAATTTTGTTCATGTAGTAATAAAATTAGTAGCCAAATATTATTTGTTTCAACATCGGCCCAAAAGTACAAAATCTAAGCTAAAAGCCGAAGGTTGAATCTAGATTGGTGTTTGTGGGGTACTTGATAGTACTGCATCAGGGTGTAAGTACCTTCACCAGCATATAGTCTATAGTTCTGTCAGGCCTGGTAAATACATTGATTTCCCGGAGGCCGTGTAGCCCCTTCCAGCGGCTCAGAGAGTCGCTTTTAGTATCAGGTGGCGTAGCGGGCAGGCCCAGCAGCGGCAGCGCGTGCTGAACGGGCGTCGAATCCGGGGGATTGACGGTGATCCAGTCGGCCATGTCGTTGATGTACACGATGCGCACCAGGCCATTTTTGTAGATGTACTTCTGGCAGTTCTTGCAAACGGCTAATTCTTCGCTATTCAGAGGTTGAAAGCTACTGGTCAGGCCGATGATGTGTTCCAGGTCTTCCTGCGTCTGGTTAGCTATTTCTTTAATATCAATAATAGGAGTAATAACAGGCGTTTGTCCCCGCTCTTCGGATGAGGCGGGTTGGGAGTGGCACGAGCTGGTAAGGATGCAAAGTGTCAGAGCAAGAAAGAAAGCTTTCATGGTAAAGGTGTACTCGCTATTTTTAGGTATAAAAGGTACCTGTTGCCTTTTTATACCAACTAAACCTGCATCTGCCTTATGTCAGCACTCATCTCCTGGTTCGAAATACCTACCTCCGACATTAACCGCGCCGCGCAGTTTTACGGTGCCTTGCTGGCTACCGACCTGTCCGTACTGGACCTGGGGGCGCTCAAGATGGTACTGCTGCCCGACGGCGGTGCACTGGTGCAGCACCCCACCGCCTACCACCCCTCGCACGAAGGTCCGCTGCTGTACCTCGATGGTGGCGAGGATATGACGGAGCTACTCAGCCGGGTGGAGATAGCCGGAGGCAGGATCATTCGCGAAAAGACACAGGTAAGTCCCAGCTTCGGCTACATGGCTCTTTTCGAAGACACCGAAGGCAACCGACTTGCGATACGGTCGCTGGGGTAGGGTTTTAGGAGTTTTGAGTTTATGAGTGCATGAGTATAAACTATAAACTCTGCGCTAACTACTTCTTTAACTCAACGTTCGAAAAATTCGAAAGATTAGCATTCGTCAATCGAAAATCCCACCTACATACTCACCGGGCTCTGAACCTTCACATTTTTGTTTTCAATCCGCGACAACTCTTTTAGTTTCCCGGCTTCAAAGTACTGGTCCAGCTTCACCAAATTCTCTGTCGTGACGGCCATCGTTGAGTCGACGGGGGCGTAGTTGATGTAGTCCTGCACCAGAATACCCCCCACCCGCTGCGGGTTGTAAGCTTCGCGGAAGCGCAGACCCGTTTCATCCGTGTAATACAGGTAAGCCAGGTAGTCGAGCGAGTGGTCGTCCTTGTCGAACCAGTACACAAACTCATCGCTGAAGTCCTTACCGCCGCCTTCCTGCGCAAAAGACACGTGTACTTTGTGGTAAGGCTTTCCCTTGATAGTCGCCTCGCCCAGGTACTTTTTCGTAACGGCCGGGTCATTGAGGGGTTGGGGGAGCAGAATGAAGTACGCAACCGAGTTAACGGAATTCTGGTACTTGCTCATGGTCGTGTCGGGTACGTTCTGGCGCTCACCGTTGATAGTGCGGTAGGCTCCGTCGTTGGTATATATATCCTGGATAGCGGCACCCGTGGAGTCCTGCTGATGGCGCTCGTACCGGAAGTGGTCTTTTTCCCGCACCACCACGTAGTGCTTATCCCGGAAATCAAACTCCATCCGGAATCCATTGTAGGCTTCGGCCCCGTGGTGGGCAATGGCCCTATCCACCACCGACTGGGCCGGGTCGGGCGACTGGCAGGATACCATACTGAGCAGGCACAGAAAAATCAGCGGGAAAGCGTGACGCATGGGAGGGGTGAGGTTAGTTTTGGTTGTTAATGACTTTTAGAAGAAGTACTTCAATAGATTTGTTCTGGTAAATATATAAAAATGAAAAAGACGGCCCTATCCCTGCTCCTTTTCTCCATGCATCGCTGGACCTGCTGGCGTATCGGCTAGTGCGGGAGTAGGCTTTTAGCCGGAGGCTAAAACCATTTTTGCTACCAACTGCTTTTTATATTGGATTCATTATAAATCAGGTACTTTAGTAGGAATCATATCTTTTGAACCATGGTAACTTATCACGAACGTATTGTAGCTGACCCGCAGGTGATGTTGGGAAAACCTGTCATAAAGGGTACCCGTATTACAGTTGAGCTGGTTTTGCGGAAACTATCCCAAGGAGCTACAACACAGGATATAACAAAGATGTACCCACATATTACGCAGGAAGACGTCATGGCGGTGCTGCTCTATGCCGCTGATTTACTCGCTAATGAGCAGATGATCGATACCGCAGCATGATTCTGGCGGATGAAAATATTGACCATTGTTTGACGTCTTTAATTGCAGAATCAAGGTAGTTGTAATTGACAGGTCAGAGAGCTATATTTGAATAAGGACGAAAGGAATAGACATGAAGCTGACAGAAAAAGAACTGAATTTCCTGGAAGAGCAAATTCCGGCGATGACCGAGCAGGCCACCCAAATAGCTTACTACACAACCCTGGCCAACGGGCACAGTGTAGTTATTGCCGAAGGCGGACATTTGGTGGAGGTGTTTCCTGATGGCACCAAAAAAATCAGAAAAAAACTACCGGCTAAACCTGTTCGTGCCACGCGAAAGAAATATATAATTTGATGAGTGGCATTCCCCGTCTGCGAATGTTTGCTGGTCCGAATGGCTCGGGAAAGAGTACCGTAAAAGAGTTGATTCCGGATAACCTCCTGGGCCTATATCTTAATCCGGATGAAATTGAGAAACAACTTCATAATACCCGGATTTTTGATTTTAGTCCTTCCGGTATAGGTACTACTACAAAAGAAGTTACAGAATTTTTTAAAGAGGCTGGCCTCATTCAAAAACTTGGACGGCAGCGGGAGATGGAGCAGCTCTCTGTTTCGGATGGAAAATTGTACTTTTCCACTGTTACCATTGACTCCTATGTTAGCTCGGTGCTAACAGATTTTCTTCGGCGAAAGCTACTGGAAGTCCATCAATCATTCACTTTTGAGACAGTCATGTCTTCACCTGATAAGGTACGTCTGCTGGAAAAAGCAAGGAATACATATAGCTATCGTGCCTACCTTTATTATGTAGCTACTGAAGATCCTGCCATTAATATAGCTCGTGTCCAGAACCGTGTAAGGATGGGAGGGCATGATGTTCCCGAAGATAAAATTATAGGTCGCTACTACCGCTCGCTAGATATGCTGCTTGATGCAATCAGGCATACCGACCGAGCTTATGTATTTGATAACTCTGGCAAAAGCCGTATTTGGGTAGCTGAAATTACCAACGGCATAGAACTGGAGATAAAGTCGGATGAGATACCTGTTTGGTTTCAAAAGTATGTTCTGGATAAATTAACGGTTTAGTTAGGAGTCTGTGTGGCTGATGAATGCTTTTTATTCTTACTAAATTAAATACACCATGCGCACCAACCGACTGAAAGAACTCTGGCGTCAGAACCAAACCGCCACCAACGCCTGGCTTACCATCCCTTCTTCCTGGACCGCCGAGGTACTGGCTCATGCCGGTTTTGATGCCCTGACCATTGATGCTCAGCACGGTTTGGCCAGCGACCTGTCGGCTATTTTACCGATGCTACAGGCCATTGGTACTACGGATACGGTGCCGCTGGTGCGGGTACCCTGGAACGACCCCGCAACGCATATGCGCATGATTGACGGCGGGGCGCAGGGGATTATTTGTCCCATGATCAACTCGCGCGAGGAAGCGGAGCAGTTTGTGGGGGCGTGTAGGTACCCGCCGGTTGGGTACCGGAGCTACGGGCCCCTGCGGGCGGAGCTTCACCTGGGCAGCGATTACTTTCAGCACGCCAACGAAGAGGTACTTACCCTGGCTATGATTGAATCGGCTGATGGGTATAAAAATATAGAGGACATTGCCCAAACCCCCAGCCTCGACGGATTTTACGTAGGCCCGTGGGACCTGAGTCTGGCGCTGGGTATCAAAAAAATGGGTGACTTCGAAGATCCTCAACTCCTGAACGCCCTGGACAAGGTACTTAATGTGGCCGCCAGGCGTAGCCTGATGGCGGGCGTTCACTGCGGTAGTCCGGAGATAGCGGCTGCCATGAAGGAGAAAGGTTTTCATTTTGTTACCTCAGCCATTGATACCAACCTGCTCAAAAAAGCCGCCGCCGATGTGGTGCAGCGGTATCAGGATTTGGTAAAAAAATAGCCGGTATATAGCTACCACAGGATTCGGACTTTGTAGTCTTCGAAGTAGCGGTCTTTAGTGGCTACTGTGAAATCTTCGGTAAGAGCTTGCGAGATAATAAGCCTGTCAAAAGGATCTTTGTGAAAATCGGGTAGCTGGCTGAGACGGACCAAATGCTGAAATTCAATGGGGAGTACTTCTATTTGATTGCGGACAATGAAGTTGAATACTCCTCAAACCCATCCACAGAAGCATCAAAGTCCTCCTTAATGTGTACTTTCCCTTTGGCATAGCCAAACTCACGTTGTGTGACAGTGGCTTTTGCACTCTGATTTTTCTGCTTCAGAAAGGCCACAAAATCAGACACTTGTTTCCGGAGGTCGGGTGGGAGTGTCTTTATTTCCCTGAGTATGGCTGAATGATTCATAATGAAAACAGTTTTAGTAAATATACTATTATTTTAAAACAATGTTCTGTTCCTGGCTCCACTCATCCCTTTGGAATATCAACTTCTCCCGTTTTTCGTTACTATTGCAGATCGAGAATCTTTAACCCTACACAATGTTACAAAAATTAGTACTGGCTGCGCTGTTGGTGGCAGGTATACAAAGTACCTACGCCCAGAGCAGTCCCGACGACGTTAAAACCTTTACGCTGCCCAACGGCATGAAGTTCCTGGTGCTGGAAGACCACTCCATCCCGACCGCCAACATGTACCTGTTCTGGAAAGTAGGCGCGCGCAATGAGGTACACGGCATTACGGGTCTGTCGCACTTTTTTGAGCACATGATGTTCAACGGCTCCAAAAACTACGGCCCCAAGCAGTTCGATAGGGTGATGGAAGCCAATGGCGGCTCCAACAACGCTTACACGACCGAAAACGTCACCGTGTATACCGACTGGTTTCAGAAAGACGCGCTCGAAACCATTTTCAAGCTCGAATCCGACCGGATCGCCAATCTGTCTATTGATTCGGCCATGGTGGAGAGTGAGCGCGGAGTAGTACTATCGGAGCGGAGTACCGGCCTCGAGAACAGCAACTACCGCGTTATTAGCGAGCTGGTAAAGTCAGTAGCTTTTCAGGAACACCCGTATATGCTGCCGGTCATTGGCTTTGAGTCGGATATAAAAAGCTGGACGCAGCAGGATTTGGAAAATTACTTCAAGACTTACTACGCGCCCAACAACGCTACGGTGGTAGTGGTGGGCGACGTTACCCTGGAGCAGGTACGCCGACTGGCCAACCAGTACATGGCACCCATTCCGGCGCGCGGTCTGCCGCCCAAAGTACGCACTGTAGAACCCGAGCAAAACGGCGAGCGCCGGGCCACTACCTACAAGGATATTTCGACGCCCAACCTGCTGCTGGCCTACCATACGCCCGAAACCGGCCACGCCGACTACTATGCGCTGGACCTGCTGAGCAGCCTCCTGACCTCGGGCAATTCGTCCCGCCTGGTAAAGTCGCTGGTGATGGATACTACGCTGGCGTCGCGGGTATTTACTAATTTTGGCGAAGGCTTTGACCCCAACCTGTTCTACATCTACGCCATAGCTGGTAACGGCGTATCGGCACCCGAACTGGAAAAAGCAATTCTGGCGCAACTGGATAAGGTCATCAAGGAAGGCGTTACTGATAATGAGCTGCAGAAGGTAAAGAACCAGAAGCTGATGGAGTTTTACCGCACCATGGAAACCATCAACGGCAAGGCCAACAGCTTGGGTACCTATGAGGTGTTCTTCGGCGACTACCGCAAGCTGTACGAAGCGCCCAAACTCTACGAAAAGGTAACGCCCGCCGATGTACAGCGCGTAGCGGGCAAGTACTTCACCGAACGCAACCGTACCGTCGGGTACCTGTTGCCGGAGAAGGGGGAGTAGGAGAAGGAGGAAAGGATGAAGGGAGAAAAGCAGGAAGGAAAGTAAATTAAAATCAAATTGCCTCCGGCTTACCGCCTAAGGCATTTAGCTTAAAGCCACTATAAACTATGAAACATATATTTTTAGCATTCCTGGCTTTGCTCACGTTGTCGGCCCAGGCGCAAAATAACTTTAAAGTACCTAAGTACGAGAAATTCAAGCTTAAAAATGGCCTGACCGTGTACCTGATGGAGCAGCACGAGGTACCTCTGATCAACGTATCGGTGGTGTTTGACGCTGGGTCTATCCATGACGGAGAAAAATACGGATTGGCGAGCCTGACGGCCGATGCGCTGACCTTCGGTACGCAGAAGTACACCAAAGAGCAGATCGAGGAAATGACGGACTACGTCGGGGCCAACCTGTACAGCAGCGCCGGTAAGGAAAGCGCCAACGTAGGAATGTCCTTCGCCGTGAAAGACCAGGAAAAGATGCTGGACGTACTACAGCAGGTACTGATGTACCCCGTATTTAACGAAACCGAATTTGCCAAACACAAGCAGCGTACGCTGCTGGAACTGACCCAGCAGAAAGAAAGCCCGCGGGCGGTGATTGGTAACTACTTCAACCAGATGGTCTTTGATAAGCATCCCTACGCCACCCCCAGCGGAGGTACCCGCACCACGGTAGAGAAAATAGGCGTAGCCGAGGTAAAAGATTTTTACCGCAGCAACTACACCACCGATCGCGCGGCCATTGCGGTAGTGGGCGACTTCAACACCGCCGACATGAAGAAGAAGATTACAGCGCTGTTGGGCGGGTGGAAAACGGCCGAGGGAAAAATGATTAAACGCTCCGCGCCCGAATTGTCATTTGATAAGAGCCAGGTACTACTGGTCAACAAAGCCGACGCCCGCGAAACTACCTTCCTGATTGGCGGGAAAGGCGTAGACTACAATAATCCTGACTACGTACCACTGCTGGTCGTGAATACCGTACTGGGCGGTAGGTTTACCTCCTGGCTCAACGATGCCCTGCGCGTCAACTCCGGCCTGACCTACGGGGCTGGTAGCCGGTTCAACCGCCTGAAGCACGGAGGTACCTTCTACATCAGTACCTTTACCAAGAATTCCACCACCGTACCCGCCATTGATATGGCGCTGGGGGTACTTGACAGTCTGCACCGCACGGGGCTGAACGAAGAGATACTGGCGTCGGCGAAGGCCTACGTCAAGGGCGACTTTCCGCCCGAGTACGAGTCGGCGGGGGCGCTGGCCCGTTTACTTACGGATATGTTTATCTACGGCTTTGATGAAAATTACATTAATACCTTCCAGACCAAAGTCGACGGCCTCTCCGTAGCCCAGGCCAATGAGATAATCAGGAAATACTTTCCGAAAGAAAATCTTCAATTCGTTCTAGTAGGCAAAGCCGATGAAATCCGGGACCAGGTAAAGAAATACGGTACCCTGACGGAGAAAGAAATAAAAAATGAAGGATTTTAGCCGGGCCTGACCCCAGGTACGCACCGGTAGTTACCCCGAATAGTACAAGAAAAAAGCCCTCGTCCACACTGGCCGGGGGCTTTCCGTATTCTGATGGAAATTAAATTCTTGGTAAGTATAGTACTTTTTGGTAAAAATATCAAATTCAGCCTCAGGCTATTACCTCCACCTTCTGATGGACAGGTACCTCCTCGGGTAGCTGGTCCCAGCGTGGTAGTTCGATTTTCGCCAGCAGTTGTTCTTCCAGCAGGTCGGCCCAGGTCATCAGGTACAGCACCACGTCGTCCCTTAGGTTGTGGCGCAGCGCGCGCTCGTCCCGGGGCAGCCTTTCCAGCACCCGCCGGTCCGATAGGCGTTCGAGGTGCTTGAGGTCATCGGTAGCTAGTCCGGCGGTGAGCATGTCGGCTATCAGGGTATCTATGGGCAGGCCACTCGTGGGGCAGTAGTCGTTCAATTGTTCATTCCAGTCGCCGCGGCCTACGGCCAGGGCGTGGGCGTGAATCTCCGCTTTGCTGAGCTTGGTTAGTTCCTGGGCCAGATTACCGCAGTTGCAGCTTCCCATGTGTCCCCACTGGTAGGGAGCACCGTCGGCCAGCTTCCGGGCGGTACGCCTCAGGGCGGCTATGAGTTCAGGGCTTGGTCGTGCCATAGCTTTTCTCTGTTTAAAGGCCCTGGTAGGGGCTTGCTTTTTTGTACTCAACCCTTCATTCAGTCATAATGTTTGAAAGAAAGGGGTACTTCCGGTACATAAAAAAGCAGCCCCGCCGGGGAGGCAGAGCTGCTTTTTTTAAGGCCAAAGTGGAGGTAGTTAAGCGGCTATAGTGGTACGGGCCAGCTCCACCAGGTCTTTGTCGTTTACTTCTTTTTTAACGTCAGCTATATCCAGGAAGCGCTTGTACAAGTCATCAAGGACGGGCTTGTCAAACGTAAAGCCCAGGAGCTCGAGGCGGTGCTTCAGGGCGTGGCGGCCGCTGCGTGCTGTTAGTAATATGTCCGATTTATCCACGCCCACATCATTGGGGTTCATGATTTCGTAGTTAATCGTGTTCTTCAGAAAGCCGTCCTGGTGTATACCCGACGAGTGCGCAAAAGCATTGCGGCCTACAATAGCCTTATTGGCCTGAATGGGCATCCGCATCATTTTGGACACCATCTGGCTGGTAGGGTAAATGAGGGGCGTCTGAATACCGGTTTCAAAGCCTAATTCTTTATGTACTTTCAGCGCCATCACTACTTCTTCCAGCGAGGTATTTCCGGCGCGTTCACCGATCCCATTCATGGTTACCTCTACCTGACGGGCTCCTTCCCGAATACCGGCCAGCGAGTTGGCGGTAGCCAGACCCAGGTCGTTGTGGCAGTGAATCGAGATGGTAGCTTTATGGACGTTTTTGACGTTTTCAAAGATGAAGCGGATCTTCTCGCCGTATTCTTCGGGCAGGCAGTAGCCGGTAGTATCCGGAATATTCACCACCGTGGCCCCGGCCCCGATGACGGCCTCTACCAGCTGCGCCAGAAACACGAGGTCAGCCCGGCCGGCATCTTCGCAGTAAAACTCTACGTCTTCGACCTTGGTCCGGGCGTATTTGGTTGCATCTATGGCCCGCTCAATTATCTTTTCGCGGGTCGTATTGAATTTATGCTGAATATGGATGTCCGACGAGCCTATACCGGTATGAATACGGCCGCGCTTAGCGTACCGGAGGGCATCGGCAGCCGCGTCAATATCGGCCTGTACGGCGCGTGAAAGGGCACATACGGTGGGTTCCTGTACGGCTTTGGAAATCTCAACAACGGAGCGGAAGTCACCCGGGCTTGATACGGGGAATCCAGCTTCGATTACGTCCACACCTAGTTTTTCGAGGTGTTGAGCTACCACAATCTTTTCCTCAGTGGTCAGTTGGCAGCCGGGTACTTGCTCACCGTCGCGCAGGGTGGTATCGAAGATGTAAACTCGCTGGCTCATTCGTGGGTATTGATTTATGGTTAAACTTCAAATTTGTATTTAAAAAGGCAATAAAAAACCCCTTCCCGGTGTGAGAAGGGGTTGTAATGTATACAAAACCAGACCTGTCTCACACCCTTAAGAGGTGATTAGAAGGAGAAGGAATAGGTTTTTTGACGTGTTCATCTTTATAAAGTCTGGCGAAATTTCGCCTTTTGGTAGTTTCTACTGCAAAGGTAGAAGAACTTCTGAATTCACAAAATAGATTTGGCACGAATTACAGCAGGGCTTTAAAAATCAGATCAATTCAATGATTTTCTGTCCAATAGCCTCTGTATTAAGTACCATTTCGGCGGCGGTAGAGGAGTCGGCGATGTCACGGGTACGGTAGCCGGCCTTCAGTACCTGGTCAACGGCACTGATAATAGCGTCAGATTCTTCCTTCAGACCAAACGAAATATCCAGCAGCAGGGCCGCCGAAAGTACCGAGGCCATGGGATTAGCTACCCCTTTTCCCGTAATATCGTGGGCTGAACCGTGGATAGGCTCATACACACCGGTACTTTCGCCCACGGAGGCGGAAGCCAGCATCCCCATAGAACCCGCAATCTGACTGGCTTCATCCGTCAGGATATCGCCGAAGAGGTTGGCCGTCACCACTACGTCAAAGCGGCGCGGGTCTTTGATCAGCATCATAGCGGCCGAATCCACGAACTGGTGTTCTACTTCTACGTCAGGGTACTCGGGTTCAATGGACTGAACTACCTCGCGCCACAGGCGGCTGGTCTCCAATACATTGGCTTTATCGACCGAACACAGTTTTTTACGGCGGGTACGGGCGGCTTCAAAGGCTTTGCGGGCAATGCGCTCTACTTCAAACTTGCTGTAGGCAGCTATATCATAGGCCGTATCGCCGTCGTCTTTCCGGCCTTTTTCGCCAAAATAAATATCGCCCGTCAGCTCGCGGAAGAAAAGTATATCGGCGCCTTTCAAGATCTCGGGTTTAATAGAAGAAGCCTCGAGTAGTTCGTCGAATAACTTGATGGGGCGCAGGTTGGCAAAAAGGCCCAACTCCTTACGCATGCGGAGTAGCCCCTGCTCGGGACGTACCTTAGCGGTAGGGTCGTTGTCGTACTTGGGGTGGCCCACCGCACCGAACAGTACCGCATCGGAGGCCCGCATTTTGGTCAGGGTTTCTTCGGGGAGCGGATTACCCGTTGCTTCAATAGCTACGTGGCCAATCAGGGCTTCGTCGTAGGTAAATTCGTGCCCGTATTTCTCCGCGATTTTTTCCAATACTTTCTTACCAACGGCAGTTACTTCCTGCCCGATCCCGTCACCGGGTACTACTAAAATATGTTTCTTCATTGGTTAATAAAAAGAGGTATTTATAGGATAGGAGTGATTTCTGGTGGTGATTAATTTTTAACAGCTACTTCGTAGAGTGATTCCGGAATGGACAATTGCGGACTTAGTACCGTCTCGTTCGATGAGCTTATCAGGTTCAGCATTTTCTGCGTCGCCTGAATGGCCGACACCGTCTGGTCCGAGTCCAGTCCGCGGGTTTTGACTTCCTTGTTATTGATGTTCCACGTAATGATGGTTTCACAAAGCGCATCGGTTTTTCCGCCCGGCGGAATACGGACCGTGTAATCCGTCAGCATGGGCAGGCAAATCTGCATTTTGGCGTAAATCTTTTTGAGGGCGTTCATAAAGGCATCGTACTGGCCGTCGCCCTGCGCATTTTCCTCAAAAACCCGCTCCCCAATCTTTACCTGCAGGGTAGCCGACGGGTTCAGGTTTTTGGAGTGGGTCAGTACATAGTTCAGTATAACTACCTTTTCCTCAATGGCGTTGCTGTCCAGTACATCCGAAATAATGTAAGGAAGATCGTCGCGGGTAACCATTTCTTTGCGGTCGCCCAGCTCAATGATGCGCTGCGTTACCTTTTTCAGGTCTTCATCGGTTAGTTTAAGCCCCAGTTCCTGCAGGTTCTTTTCAATGTTGGCTTTGCCGGAGGTTTTACCCAGGGCGTACAAACGCTTGCGGCCGAATCGCTCCGGCATCAGATTGCTGAAGTACAGGTTGTTCTTTTTGTCGCCGTCGGCGTGGATACCAGCGGTCTGGGTAAAGACGTTTTCGCCCACAATTGGCTTATTGGCCGGAATCCGGACCCCCGAAAAAGTCTCAACCAGCCGACTGACGGAGAACAGCGACTTTTCAACGACTGAGGTTTCTACTTCGGGCACAAAGTCGTTCAGTACCGCGATAGCGCTCGCCAGGGGCGTATTGCCGGCGCGCTCGCCCATGCCGTTCACGGTCACGTGCAGGCCCTGTACGCCCGCCCGAACGGCTTCCAGTACGTTGGCGGTACTGAGGTCGTAGTCGTTATGGGCGTGAAATTCAAAGTGCTGACCGGGGTACCGGTCTACAATAGACTTTACAAATTCGTAGGATTCGGCCGGGGTAAGTACCCCCAGTGTATCGGGCAGAAGTACCCGCTTAACCGGCTGGGTAACCAGAAAATCCAGAAACTCAAACACGTACTCGCGGGAGTTGCGCATGCCGTTGCTCCAGTCTTCGAGGTAGATGTTACTCTCAATACCATTGGACCGCGCCAGTTCAATCACCTGGGCTATATCCTCAAAATGCTCCGCGGGCGTCTTCTTCAGCTGGTACTTCAGGTGGTTCAGGGAGCCCTTGGCGAGCAGGTTCATGACCCTGGCCCCTGCTTTAAGCATCCAGTTGACAGATACCTCCCCATCAATAAAGGTAAGTACCTCAATCCGGTCAATGAAACCATTTTCGTTAGCCCATTCGGTAATTTTCTTCACCGCCTGAAACTCGCCCTCCGAAACCCGCGCCGAAGCGATTTCGATGCGGTCTACCTTTACTTCCTGCAGTAAGAGCTGCGCAATGGTCAGCTTCTCGGAGGCCGAAAACGATACACCGCTGGTTTGTTCACCGTCGCGGAGGGTCGTATCCATTATTTCTATGTAACGCTTGGGCATGATTGAGGGGGCTTTAAGCTTAAGGTACTACGCGGTAGTAAGCATTAGTTAGTTGACTTCTACTACTAAATTAAAGCATAGGGCCTTTACTTAAAGCATTTTAGAATGGTCGGGCTGCCTGAAAATCCTGTATTTCTTCCTTCATGGCCTGCAGGTAGTCAATATCATCAAAGCCATTGATCATATTATGCTTTTTGTAGCCATTAATATCAAAAGTCTCCTGCTCGCCGGTAGCCAGAATGGTGATGGTTTGCTCCGGCAGATTTACCTCCAGCTCGGCTTTTGGGTCGGCCTCAATGGCCCGGAAAATCTTATCCAGAAAATCCGGACTTACCTGTACCGGCAGTATACCAATGTTCAGGGAGTTATTCTTGAAAATATCGGCGAAGAAGCTCGACACTACACACCGAAATCCGTAATCATAAATGGCCCAGGCGGCGTGTTCGCGGCTGGAGCCGCTGCCGAAGTTTTTGCCGCCTACCAGGATTTTACCGGAGTAGATGGGGTTGTTGAGTACGAAATCCTGCTTGGGAGTACCGTCGGCATTGTAACGCCAGTCACGGAACAGGTTGTCGCCAAAGCCTTTGCGCTCGGTTGCTTTCAGGAAGCGGGCAGGGATAATCTGGTCGGTATCGACGTTCTCGATGGGCATCGGAACGGCGGAGCTTGTCAGTACAGTAAATTTATCGTAGGCCATTTTTGTAGGGCTTTAAGCTGTAGGCTGTATGCCTTAGCTTTTGCTGTTTATTTTCTTTTCTAAATGATAGAGTTTAAGTGTAGACAACATGAAGGGGGGATGCAGTAGGCCTGCATTACTACAAGCCTACAGCATGTGCCTAAAGCAGCTTACAGCAGTTCCCTCGGGTCAGTTACTCGTCCGGTTACGGCGGCGGCGGCGGCTACCAGCGGACTGGCGAGCAGCGTGCGGGCACCCGGTCCCTGACGTCCTTCGAAGTTACGGTTGGAGGTACTTACCGCGTACTTACCAGCCGGAATCTTGTCGTCGTTCATGGCCAGACAAGCCGAGCAACCCGGCTGACGCAGCTGGAAGCCAGCATCGGTCAGAATATCCAGAATGCCTTCTTCCTTAATCTGCCGCTCTACCACGTGAGAACCGGGAACAATCCAGGCGGTGATGTTATCGGCCTTTTTACGTCCTTTTACGATAGAAGCAAACGCGCGGAAGTCTTCGATGCGGCCATTGGTACAGCTACCGATAAACACATAGTCGACGGGTTTGCCCAGCATGGAGTCACTTTCGTCAAAGCCCATGTAGTTAAGCGCTTTTTCGTAGGTAGCTTTGCCGCCTTCCACCTGGTCAGCAGTAGGGATATTTTTAGAGATACCCATACCCATACCCGGATTAGTACCGTAGGTAATCATAGGCTCAATATCGGTAGCCTCAAATACATATTCCTTATCAAATGTGGCACCTTCCTCGGTTTTCAGCGTTTGCCAGTAGGCCATGGCCTTGTCCCAGGCTTCGCCTTTGGGAGTTTGCTCGCGACCTTTCAGGTAGGCAAAGGTTGTTTCGTCGGGTGCAATCATGCCCCCGCGGGCACCCATTTCGATACTCATGTTACAGACCGTCATGCGGCCTTCCATGCTCATATTTTCAAATACCTCACCGGCGTATTCAACGAAGTAACCCGTGGCACCGGCCGAAGTCAGCTGGGCAATAATGTACAGCGTTACGTCTTTGGGGGTCACGCCTTTGCCCAGGGTACCATTCACCGTTACCCGCATTTTCTTAGGCTTGGGCTGCATGATACACTGCGATGAAAGTACCATCTCTACCTCCGAGGTACCAATACCAAAGGCGATAGCTCCGAAGGCACCGTGGGTAGAGGTATGGGAATCACCACATACAATGGTCATACCGGGAAGTGTAATGCCGTTTTCGGGTCCGATTACGTGCACAATACCGTTTTTGGCGTGGCCCAGTCCCCAGTGCGAAATACCGTGTTTGGCGGTGTTGGTTTCAAGGGCTTTGAGCTGATTGGCCGACAAGGGGTCGGCCACCGGCAGGTGCTGGTTAATGGTAGGCGTGTTGTGGTCGGCGGTAGCGAAGGTACGCTCCGGGTACATGACACCAATCCCCCGGGTCTCAAGGCTCAGGAAGGCAACCGGGCTGGTTACTTCGTGGATAAAGTGGCGGTCAATGAAAAGTATATCCGGACCGTCTTCAATTTGTCGGACTACGTGGGCATCCCACACTTTGTCAAATAGGGTACTTGCAGTTAAATTTTGTTGGGTAGGCATATTAGTATTTGGCTAAAAGGTCCAGTTGTCAATTGTCAGATTTTCAATTCGGGAAAAATGGCCTGTATTATTAGTGACCAGCACAAAATCGTTTTGTATGGCGATACCAGCTATAAGGGTATCCAGATACCCTATCGGTTGGCCTGCCTGATGAAGTTTCGATATAATTTCAGCAGATAGCTCAACCGACTGCTTATCCAGATTAACAATTACATTCTCTTCGGCAAAAAGCCGATACCTATCCAGTTGCTTCCTGGCATCTTTTCGGAACAGGCCATTCAAAATTTCAAAGTGCGTGATGATGGATACATTTAAGTACCCGGATGTTTCACGGTATTTTTCAAGCTTCTCCACCACCGGCGGCACATTCCTGAGGTAATAAGACAAAGTGTCGGTATCAACCAAGGCTTCTCTCATCAAACTCTTTGTTTAGGGCCTCCCGGTTTTTTCTCATGTCATCAAGCAAATCCTGAAAATCTTCTTCGGGCATGTCGCTCCATATCCCCGCGAAGCTCCTGACTGGCTTTTCCTTCTTCTGCAGCAGCATCTTATCCAGAAACTCACGTACCTCGTCCATACGCGAAGCGGGTAGCTGACTCAACTGCTGCAAAACTCGTTGGTATGTTTGCGCCTGGCTCATAGTAGTTCTTTAATTTACTAAATGAAGGAGTCTCATCCTGTTATACCTGTACTTTATGCTGGAACCAATCCTTCTATGTACAGGTCCAGTACCTCTTTCTTATTTTCAAGGATTTGATGATACGCCATGTGCTTCTACTTTACTTTGCTCCAGCCGCCTTAAATAGTCGGGGCAGAAATCATAGCCATTTTCCCAGTAGATGCCCCGGCCCCGTTCATATATTTTTACTTCTTTGAAGTAGTCAATATTTGCTAACGGACTTGTTAGTGCGTCCTTCCTAATATATGGCTTAAAGTCAATCAGCTTGGTAGTATCATCATCAAAAGTGAATTGAATGTTATGGTTGCTGGATACTTTGATGGCTCAAATACGGGTTAACATAGCTGAATTACCTTAGTGGTTCTATAGGGTTCAACTCCTCCGGCTTCCTTGCTTTGTACCAGTTTTCCATTAATTCTTCCCGGTGTTCGAGCGCCCACTCTACAACCAGCATGGTGGCACGTTTTGATAATCAAGATTAATTATATCGAAAAGGGCTTCCTCATCCCCATATTCAGCGTGAAAGTGAGGAGGCGCATGGTCATTATAGAACATTCTGATAATAATGCCATAAAAGCGGCTTATCTCGAGGATAAACACCTACTTAATCCACTACAAAGTACCACAGAATAATGCAATTAGTGATAACGCAAAACGCTCAAAAAATAACGATTTTGGGTCAGTGACTTCGCTTGGGCGTAAATCCGTATTTCTCCTTGTAGGACTTAATGAAGTGAGAAACGCTTTCGTAACCAATTTCGGTACTGATTTCAGAAACGTTTTTGGAAGTATTGCGGAGCAGGAAGTCGGCGTGTTCGAGGCGACGATTTTTAATCCAGAAGGCGGGGGAAACCCGAAACTCTTCCTGAAAGTCACGCTTGAAGGCCGATAAGCTGCGGCCCGACAGGCGGGCTAACTCGTCCAGCGTCAAGGGCTTGAGGTAGTAGCTGTTCATCAGGAAGCTCAGGTCGGCTTTTTGACCTTTGTAAAGACTGTACAGAATAGCCTGCAGCTTTCCGGACTGGTCAATCTCCAGCAGATGCAGGAGCAGTTCCTGAAATTTGAGACGCAGAAAGTGGTTTTTTAGAATAGTCTGCGTGCGGAAGTAGGGGAATACCGAATTGACAAACTGGGAAAAAGTATCCGTCGAATTGAGCAGCAAGATCGGCGAACGCAGCGGCGAAGTACCTTCTTCGGCTTCAAACAGCTCCGAATGCAGCCCTACAAATTCTTTCAGCAGCTTCTCATCAAAGAAAAATACCAGACTCTTGTACGACTCATTAATAGACTCCGACATCAGATAAAAGCCCCGCTGCACAAACAGGATGTTGCCTTTCTCAACGTGTACTTCCTGGGAAGGATTAATGAATTTCTTCTCTCCCTCAAGTACTACTATTACCGCGTGCTCTTCAAAAAATACCTCGTAACGGGAGGGGTACACCTCGTTGCGGTAGGCCACAAAGGTCATGTCCTGAATCTTCAGCGATTCAAACTCCTGGGTACTTATGTCGGAAGGTACGCGTAGCAAGGGGGAGTTAGTTACACTAGAAACTGAAACATATTGGGCTGGTCGTTGAGGTACTCGTACACAACGCGGCTGGCGTCCATCCGTTGGATGAGTGGCTCGAAGTCCTCGCGGTTTTTTAACTCTATCCCCACCAGGGCCGGGCCTTGTTCGCGGTTGGTTTTCTTAACGTACTCAAAGCGGGTAATGTCGTCGTTGGGGCCCAGTACATCCAAAAAGTCCCGGAAGGCGCCGGAGCGTT
This sequence comes from Telluribacter sp., assembly GCF_035998675.1. Classification (NCBI taxonomy): domain Bacteria; kingdom Pseudomonadati; phylum Bacteroidota; class Cytophagia; order Cytophagales; family Spirosomataceae; genus Telluribacter; species Telluribacter sp. Next base: position 184,574 of record NZ_DASYHI010000019.1, on the reverse strand, counting down.
GCGGAAAGCGGATAATAAAGTAGTGCTTCAGTCCCTCGTACAGCAGCGACCGCTCTTTTATTTCCTCCGTACGGGTAATGTCATTGTTGCCCCCGCCAATGAGCGCCACCACATTCTTCCCTTTTATTTCGTCCCGAAGCTGGTCCAGTACCGCTATGCTCAGCGCACCGGCCGGCTCGGCCACAATGGCTTCTTCGTTGTAGAGTTGCAGAATGGTAGAGCACACTTTGCCCTCGGGTACCAGCAGGATACGGTCGAGGTTTTGCTTACAAATCTCAAAAGTAATATCACCGGCCCGGCGCACGGCGGCACCGTCCACAAATTTGTCAATCGTTTCGAGGGTCAGTACGTGTCCTTCTGCCAGGGCCCGGTGCATGGTAGGCGAGCCCTGCGGCTCTACGCCAATGAGGCGGGTTTTGGGCGAAAGCTGTTTGAACACCGTTGACACGCCCGCCGCCAGTCCGCCGCCGCCGATGGCCATCAGCAGGTAGTCTATTTTAAAGTCCGCATCCTTAAATATTTCCAGGCCTACGGTACCCTGTCCTTCCATCACCTGTACGTCGTCGAAGGGGTGGACAAAGGTAGCTTCGTTGGTGGTCTGGTACTCCATAGCCGCGTGGAAGGCGTCGTCGTAGGTGTCGCCCACCAGGTGAATATCGACCCATTCCTTTCCAAAAAAATGGACTTGCTTCACCTTTTGGGCCGGGGTAGTAGTAGGCATAAATATGGCCCCCTTTACACCCAGTTTCCGGCAGGCATAGGCCACACCCTGGGCGTGGTTACCCGCGCTCGCGCACACTACCCCGTTGGCCAGAGTTTCCTGCGACAGCCCCGCCATTTTGTTATAGGCCCCCCTGATTTTGTACGAACGTACTATCTGTAAGTCTTCCCGCTTCAGGTATATATTGGCACCGTACTGCTCCGAAAGGTGCAGGTTATGCATCAGAGGCGTGTGGCTGACAATATTTCGCAGCCGCTCCGCCGCCAGAAATATATTGTCCAGGGTGGGGTAGGTAGTACTAGGTTCGACGGGTGGCTTCATGAAGTGTAAGTTAAAAAAGAGACCTTACGGAATTCCGTAAGGTCTTACAAATTTACATAAAGCAGACAGGTTTTCCGAACCCGGACACTTTACGATATATTAGCTGCGCTCAGGACGGAGGCCGCGTACGGTAGTACCGGCCTGCCACATTTCTGATTCGCGCAGTTCGCGTAGTTCTTCTTCGAGTTTCTCGCGGTAGTCGGCCTGGGAGTTGCGGGTAATGGAGATACGCGCCTGCTCACCGGATTTTACCGAGTTATAGAGTTGTTCAAATACGGGCCTGGTAGCGTCGCGGAAAGGCTTCCACCAGTCCAGGGCACCGCGCTGGGCGGTAGTTGAGCAGTTGGCGTACATCCAGTCCATACCGTTTTCGGCTACGAGGGGCATCAGCGACTGCGTCAGCTCCTCGACGGTTTCGTTGAAAGCCTCGGAAGGTGAGTGGCCGTTGGAGCGCAGTACTTCGTACTGAGCCGCAAAGATTCCCTGTATGGCCCCCATCAAAGTACCCCGCTCACCGGTCAGGTCAGAGGTTACTTCGCGGTAAAAATCAGTTTCGAACAGGTATCCTGAACCTACCCCGATCCCCATGGCAATACACTTCTCACGGGCCTGGCCGGTAGCGTCCTGGAAAATAGCAAACGAAGAGTTAAGACCTTTGCCTTCTACAAACAAACGACGCAGCGAAGTACCTGAGCCCTTGGGAGCAACCAGGAATACATCTACATCGGCCGGAGGGATAATCCCCGTCTGGTCTTTGTAGGTTACACCAAAGCCGTGTGAGAAGTACAGGGCCTTACCGGCAGTCAGGTGTTTCTTTACGGTAGGCCACAGCTCGATTTGGGCGGCGTCCGACAGCAGGTAGCAGATAATGGTACCTTTCTCAAGCGCTTCTTCAATGTCAAAAAGGGTTTCGCCGGGTACCCAGCCGTCAGCTACAGCTTTGTCCCACGACTTACCTCCTTTACGCTGTCCAACAATTACGTTAAAGCCATTGTCACGCATATTGAGGCTCTGGCCGGGGCCCTGTACCCCGTAGCCGATTACGGCAATGGTTTCGCTGCCAAGTACTTCGCGGGCCTTTTCGAGGGGGAATTCTTCGCGGGTTACTACTTCTTCTTCAACTCCGCCAAAATTTAACTTTGCCATTTTTGATTGGGTAATTTAATTGGTTAAAATAGATAAGGAAAGTTTTTAGTAAGACTACTTAATTTTTTGACGATGAGCGTAAATACGGCGCTTATCGGTTTCTTTGACCAACGAAAATCCTGCTTGCCCCGGATCCGAAAGGAAGGACTTGTATGAGGGGTCATCTTTGAAATACGCGTGCATGGGAGCATTGATAATTACCGCATTAATATCGTTGTCCCGGATAAAGCCCAGGAAGTTGTCAGGCCGCTCGTTATCGTAGAAGTAAAAAGTCCAGTCCTGATCCACATACCGGCTGTAAGTAATAGGCTCGCCCCCAAACAGGTTTATCTTTCCCTCTAAGTTCAGGCTCTGGAGTTCGTACATAAAATCACGCTTGGGCGTGGGTTCGTCCTGAGCGTTGGCCCGCAGGCGGGGCACCAGGAATATTGTCAGGAACAGCAGGTTCAGGGCCGGTGCCAGGTACCGGTGGCGCAGCAAGTCCAGTGACGGGAGTGACACCTTCCGGAAAGCCAGGTTACTCAGCAGCACCCCCACCAGCGGGATGTATAGCAGGTAGAAATGGTACAGGAAGTAGTGCGGCCGGGGGTACATGGTGGTGGTGGTGAGAATAGAGGGCACCAGCGTCAGGAACAGGATCACCCCAAATTCTTTGTATCGCTTGGCCGTTTCCCACAGGTTGGAGGCATAGCGCCGGTAGTCAATAAGGGCCAGGAACAGCAGCCCCAGCAGCGGAAACAGGTACCGTTTATAAGGAATCGGGAACAGGTCCACCATCATCTGCACATACTCGGCCGCATAGCGAAACGAATCCGTCACCAGCTTGACAATGTTGGTCTGCACGTGCCGTACCACCAGGTCCGGACGGGTTTCTACCGCATCCCGGATCGACACCAGGCGGTGCCCGAATATCTGCTCGTTGATTTCGTTGAAGTGCATCCAGGGCGACAGGTTGATCTGGCCGGGGTACCATTCGAGGTAGTTGATGGCCATGTACACCTTAAAAGTCCAGAAGCTACGGTCGTTTTTACGGATAGGAGTCCCCAGAAGTACCCCCGATACTAGTACTACAGTGAACAAAGTAGCAAAACGCCGGTAGGTTTTTCGCTTGTACGACAGGTACAGGAGCCAGAGAATGATAAGTCCGCAGGCCACGTACATTTCGGGCCGGATGTAGGAGGCCAGCCATACCGTAAAACCAGCGATGGTGAGTTGCTTGATGAGGTTGCCGGCGGCAAAATTGGAAATAGCCAGACCTGCGCCCAGGAAAAGTACTGTAAAGTGGGTCAGCTTGGGCAGCAGGGGGAAATTCAGCCCCGAGAACATAAACAGCAGGGTTAGCCACACACTCACCCATACGTTTACACGCAGGCTGCGCATCAGGGCGTACAGCGCCAGGCAGGGCAGCGAGACCATCGCTACGTAGTTGATGTAGTAGGTCTGGATGGGGTCCTGGGTAATCATCTGAATGCCCAGTTGCCACAGGCAGTACAGTACGGCATCGTCGGGGCCACGGTACTTGCCTTTGAGGTAGTCCATGGCAAAGCCCCAGTAGAGGTCGTCATCGTCGGAAATAACATCCAGACGATCCATTAAATTAAAATTCAGTACAATCAGGCCCAGCAATACGATGGCCAATCCAATCAGGTCCTGCCGGGGAATCCTTTTCAATCGTTCAATCATTCTATTGCGCTTTGATATAGTACTGGGCGCCTATGGGCAGCCAGTCCAGGTATTTTTCGTAGGGAATAAATGAGGACAAAGGCTTCGGGAAAAATACAATATAGTGCCTGGTCTGGCTTTTAAAACCCGCCTTCCGGATATTCTCGCTCATGTTCCGGGCGGGGATCATCTTGCAACCCTGGTCAAACTCACAGGTGTCAAAGGCCGCCTTGGTGAGCGGATTAAAAGGGTTATGCTCAAATATATACAGGTAGCCGTTGGGACTCAGCAGCGTGCGCAGATGTGCCAGGATAGGCAGGCGCAGGTCGTTGGGAATGTGGTGAAAAACATTAGCCGCAAAAATTATATCAAAGGGCTGGTCATACGTCAGCTCCGTTACATCGTTGAAATGCTGGTAGGTTACATGCGGTACGTTTCTATTCCGCTCCATGGCCCGATCCAGCGAGGACTTGGATACATCGACCGATACCGTCCGGGCTCCGGGCAGGTACTTGTGAATGAACTGCTCGCTTTTACCGATACCGCACCCAAAATTCAGAAAACGGATTTCGTCGCCTGCAAAAGGTTTTTTAAGGAAGTCAGCCGCCAGGGTTTTGATCTTATGTTCGTCGAAATAGCTGGGAGGAAAACCGGAGGCTTTGATATTATCTTTAACCAAAAGCTCATAGTTATCTGCGTAATCATCAAAATCTGGTAACTTCTCCGGTTCTTCTGAGAATTTTGGTTGCATATTAGGTTATTGTGTGGTTTATATATCTGGTAGATGAAATGCTAAACAGGGGTCAGGAGTCGGCAGATTTGCGGACAAAAACCCGGGTTTTGCCGTCTATGTCTGCTTTAAGCTCATAGTGCTCCTTGACGTAATTATAAACGACCGGATAATTTTCCAGTCCGAACTCCCCGCGACCGTCAGCACCAAACGTTAACGCCGAATATCCCTGGAATGTTTCTACTACAACTTTGGGTTTATTTCTCTTTAAATCCTCAACGTAACGCTCCAGATAGTACGACTGTAGCTTAATGGGACTCATGTGGTAGTGGGTATGGCCGTCGCGGGTACCCTGTAGCAATCCGGTATCTACAAAAAGCGGCGTGTTCCAGCCCCAGGTAGCCATTTTTTCGTTGGGCCGGGCGTACCTGGAAATGATTTTGGCTTCCTTGGAACGAATATCGTACTTGGTACCTATAAACGAAGTAGTACCAACGTTGTGCTGTACCGACTGAATAGTCGAGAACCAGACCGTGATAATCAGGAATATGGGTACTACGACTCTGCCCATAAAAGCACGGACCTGACCGGAACCCTCCGAACCAAGCTGAACCAGCTGGTAAACGCAGGCGGCGGCGGTAGCGCACATCCAGGCTACGGGGACCAGCAGCATGTTCTGGTAGTGGTAGAAGAACGTCAGGGGCTTTACGGTGCAGAAGAAAGCCACCGCCAGCATCAGGGCGGCAAACGCAAGCTCCCGGCTCAGGTACCTGCCCAGCGCGAAGCGTTGGGTAAGGAGCATTACTACCCCCAGCAGAAAGCTGAGCAGACCCGTCAGCATCCAGAACGAATACTCGGGCTGGGAGGTGAGGTAGTCCAGCATCTTGCTGATAATCATACCGAAGGAGTAGGTATTACTATAAGCACCCTCCACACCTCCGTAAAACAGGTTATTCAGAATGTAGGAATTAATAAAGTCTTCCCAGAGTCCGTTCAGGGTCAGGTACAGGGCTACCAGCAGCGAGGGAGACAGTCCGCCCACCACAAACGCGGCTGCTGGGCGCAGCTGACCTTGGGTACTCCAGATCTTCCACAGGTACCCTACCGCTATAATCATACCCAGCGGAATGGCCTGCGGTTTGGAGTAGGCAAACATACCGACCACAAAGCCGGCTCCCCAGTAAAACAGGGTGGAATAGCGACCGGTGAAATCTTTACTGTACAGATAAAAGCTGAGAGCCGTCAGAAACAGAATGGCAAATTCCCCGTTGTAGGCGTTTAGATTCTGCGCGATGGCCATGATACTGGCTAGGGGTATGACTACTATATCGGCTATACGTATACCGTAGCTGTTTCGTACGGCCAGGTAGAGAAACAGCAACGCGGGCAAAATGTACAGGGTGATGGCAAACAGCCGTACGGCCGTGTAGCTTAGGGTACCTCCCAACAGCGGGATCAGGCTTAGGGGAATAATGCTCAGCGGACCACTGGTGGTACCATCTACCGATAGCCAGAAGTAGGGGTCGGTATAAAAGGTGGCGGCCCCCACGAGCCAGTCCGACTCGTCCACGTCAAGATGAGCATAGGTAAGTACCGGCAAACGCAACAGGCAAACGCCCAGCAGCAGGGAGCCCAGGAAGAGGACATCGCTGCGTAGCCAGGAAGCACCGGATGTTTTTTGACGGAAATAGAGCAGGAGTAACCAAAGCGCATTAAAGGCCACAGCCACAGCGATCCACTTTCTTCCTCCCCGCAGGTAGCCCAATTGCTGCAGCCAATCAGCTATCTGAGTGGCCCACGAACTATCCATATCAATGATAGCTTGCACTAACATTCTTCAGAGAACTGGTTGATAAGAGCGGCTAAAATTAGAGTGCTTTTCACGGCTTTACAAATATGACTCCCATTCGGCTTCGGGTAGGTACTCCACCAGGCTTTGCGGCGACTTGCTCACGGCCACCCGGCCCGAACGCACAAACTCCAGAATATTATGCGGCTTGATGTAGTTGAAAAAATCGAAGATTTCTTCCTCGGTTCCGGTTTTTTCGATCACTACGTAGTCAAGGTGCCAGTATACTACCCAGGCTTTATAAACCTTATTAACTGTTTCGATGTCCAAAGGTTTGGCACCGGCTGGAGTCGCTATTTTAAAAAGGGCTATTTCGTTGTAGGCAATCTCCTCATTGAGGTACCCGAACACCGCCAGTACCTCGACTACTTTCCGGATCTGCCTAACCAGCTTTTCGACGGTCTCGCGGGAGTCGTGGCGAATAACGATGGTAAAGCGGGAAACGCCTTTTCGTTCTGTTTCAGATACAGTTAGACTTTCAATATTAATACGCCGACGGGTAAACAAAATGGTGATTTTGTTCAGTAGCCCAATGGTATTTTCGGTAAAGACACAAATGGTGTATGTGGTCATGGCCCCTAACCCCAGCGGGGAATTTTAGTAGTTGTCCTAAGTAAAAAAATAATACTACGCTCGTCTGAGAAAAAGCTTACTCCAGCCGGATATCGGCTACACAGGCCCCGGAAGGTACCATAGGAAATACGTTTTCTTCTTTTTCCACGATTACCTCCAGCAGGTAAGGCTTGTCCGACTGCAGCAGCTGGTCGAGTGAGTCGCTCAGGTCGGCGCGTTGCGAGCAGGTATGTCCGGCCACCCCAAAACCTTTGGCAATGGTAATGAAATCAGGGTTCTGCAGCTCTACGAATGAATAACGTTTCGCATAGAACAGCTGCTGCCACTGACGTACCATTCCCAGGTAGTTGTTATTAAGAATAATGGCCTTAACAGGTAGCCCGTTCTGGGCAATGGTACCTAGCTCCTGGATGGTCATCTGGAAACAGCCGTCGCCAATAATGGCTACTACTTCCCGGTCGGGGGTACCTACCTTGGCTCCAAATGCGGCCGGCAGGGCGTAGCCCATAGTACCCAGCCCCCCCGAGGTAATGAATGAATTTTTCCGGTTAAACTGATAGTAGCGGGCGGCTATCATCTGGTGCTGTCCTACGTCAGCCACGATCACGGCTTCGCCTTTCGTCTTATTGGACAACATCCTGACTACTTCCGCCATCTTTATTTTCTCGGTAGTAGGTGCCAGCTCGCGTTGGGTGATTTTTTCGTCTTCCAGCGCTTCGTACTTCCTGAACTCGTTCCGCCATACGCTGTGGTCGTTGGGCTGAATGAGGGGCAGAAGCATCTGAAGGGCCTGTTTGGCGTCACCCACTACGGGGGCTTCGGCTTTTACTACCTTATCAATCTCCGCCGGATCTATTTCTATATGAATAATCTTGGCTTGCTTGGCGTAGCGGCTTACATCGCCGGTAACGCGGTCGTCGAAGCGCAGCCCTACGCCAATCATAACGTCGCATTGGTTGGTAAGTACGTTGGTACCGTAGTTGCCGTGCATACCCAGCCAGCCCGCGTAGAGCGGGTGGTCTACGGGTACGGAGGAAAGCCCCAGCAGGGTGGAAGCGCAGGGAATGCCTGCTTTTTCTACCAGTTCCATCAGTTCTTTTTCGGCACCGGCAATTTTTACGCCGTGTCCGAACAGCAGGAAGGGGCGCTTGGCTTCATTAATCAGCCTGGCCGCTTTCTCAACCTGCTCCCGCTTGGGGATCAGACGGGGGTGGTAGCTTATCAGTTTTTCGCAGCAGGAATAATTAAATGCCTTCGTCATCATTTCCTGCTGGGCATTTTTGGTAATATCAATCAGTACCGGACCCGGACGACCCGACCTGGCAATATAAAATGCTTTGGCCAGGATTTCGGGTACCTCGTCGGCGGAGGTAATCTGGTAGTTCCATTTGGTAATGGGCATGGTCACACCTATCACATCGGTTTCCTGAAACGCATCGGTACCTAGTAGCTGCTTGGCTACCTGCCCCACTACGCAAACCATGGGCGTAGAGTCAATAATGGCATCGGCAATGGCCGTTACCAGGTTGGTAGCCCCCGGACCGGACGTTACCAGACACACGCCGACCCGGCCCGAGCTACGGGCAAAGCCTTCGGCAGCGTGGCCCGCGCCTTGCTCATGGCGCACCAGAATATGATTTACCTGGTCCTGATAATCATAAATAGCATCGTACACGGGCATGATAGCGCCTCCGGGATACCCAAAAATAGTATCCACTCCCTCCGCAATCAGCGACCGGATGAGCGCATGGGAACCGTTCATCAGCTCCGGTACTTCTATCTGCGCCAGTTGTTCCTGCGTCTCAGCGGTTACGGCTTGATTTTCTTTATATTCCATGACCTTGGCTGTTTTTGGTTTGCTTGATTTTTAGACTCCTTACACTTCATCCGTTACGCAGCCTTCGTTGGCGGGCTTTACATTGCGGATATACTTGCCGAGCATTCCTTTGGTAAATTGAGGAGCGGGCTGTACCCAGGTGGCTTTACGGGCGGCCATTTCTTCGGCTGTTATGTGCAAAGTAAGCTCGCGGGTATTAGCATCAATGGTAATGAAGTCACCGTCTTTTACCAGCGCAATCGGGCCTCCGTCGAAGGCTTCGGGGGTAATATGCCCTACGACAAAGCCGTGGGTACCACCCGAAAAACGTCCGTCGGTGATGAGGGCGATTTTATCGCCCAGGCCAGCGCCCATTACCGCGGAGGTAGGTTTCAGCATTTCTGACATGCCCGGTCCGCCCTTGGGACCCGCGTTACGGATTACCACTACCTGCCCGGCCTTTATTTCTCCTTTGGCCAGGGCATCAATGATTTCGGATTCATGCTCGCAGATTTTGGCCTCTCCCTCAAAACGCAACCCTTCTTTACCCGTTATCTTGGCTACCGCCCCGGCGGGAGCGAGATTACCGTATAGTACCTGTATATGCCCCGAGGCTTTAATAGCCTTGGAGATGGGGAATATGATCTTCTGTTTTTCAAAGTCCAGATCAGGCGCTTCGGCCAGGTTTTTGGCGACGGTCTTGCCCGTGATGGTCATACAGTCACCGTGGATCAGCCCTTCGCCGTGCAGGTACTTCATGACCGCGGGTACACCGCCAATCTCAAGAATATCCTCCATATAGTACTTGCCGCTGGGCTTCAGGTCAGCAATAAAAGGCGTACGGTTGCTGATGGTCTGAATGTCGTCCAGCATAAGCGGTATCCCCGCCGACCGGGCAATGGCCAGGTAGTGCAGGGCCGCGTTGGTAGAGCCTCCCAGCGCCATTACTACGGTCAATGCGTTCTCAAGGGACTTCCGGGTGATAATTTCTTTGGGGGTCAGGTTCAGCTCGAGGAGCTTCTTCATGGCTGCCCCTATTTTCTTACATTCTTCCTGCTTGCCTTCGTGCGTAGCCGGATAGCTGCTGCTGAACGGGAGGCTCAGGCCCATCGCCTCAATGGAGGAAGCCATGGTATTAGCCGTATACATACCGCCGCAGGCACCCTGTCCCGGTATGGAATTCTGAATAACTCCCTTGTAGTCTTCGTCGGAGATGGTACCGGCAAACTTCTTACCCAGTGCCTCAAAAGCCGAAACGATGTCGAGTTTCTGTCCTTTGTAATGCCCCGAACGAATGGTACCCCCGTAGACCATAATAGCCGGACGGTCCAGACGAGCCATGGCCATGACAGCCCCGGGCATGTTCTTATCACAACCTACCACCGCAATCACTCCGTCGTACCACTGGGCGGCCACTACGGTTTCAATGGAGTCGGCAATAATTTCGCGGCTGGGCAGCGAGTACCGCATGCCGTCGTTGCCGTTGGTCATCCCATCGGACACCCCCACGGTATTGAATATCAAGCCTATCATGTCGGTGGCCTGGATGCCCTGCTTTACATACACCGAAAGCCCGTTCAGGTGCATGTTACACGGATTCCCCTCGTAGCCGGTACTGGCTATGCCGATCTGGGGTTTGGACATATCTTCTTCTTTCAGGCCAATTCCGTAAAGCATGGCCTGAGCGGCCGGATTGGTTACTTCCTGGGTAAGCGTACGGGAGAATTTGTTTAGTTCCTGGGCCATAAAGTTGGTTTAATAAAAAAGCGCTTCACTCAGCGAGGTGTGAGTGAAGCGCTCTGGCTAAGCAATGCCTTCCACTCACACCCTAACGGGCGCTGACGAGTAGAACGACAAGGGGAATAGCCAAATACATAGAATAGTTACGGAAAATTTTCTGGCAGCGAAATTACGCTAAATGCGCAAATGCAATACAAAGAAGAACGCTATCTTTCTTTTTTCCAAATTTTCTAAATAGTATTTTATGATTTATATAGCTAAAAACTACTATATCGCATTTTCGGGCAATTCGTAACTTGAAAAGTTATATTTTTGAAGTCCATACATTTATCGTTTTTCTTAGCTATGATGACAACCGAATCCACTTCCCGCTACGACAATCTGGAACAGATGAGCGTACGTGACTTACTTATAAATATCAACCGGGAAGATCAAACCGTGCCGCTGGCGGTAGAGAAAGCGATACCGCAGCTGGAGGCGCTGGTGGAGCAGGTGGCCGGGCGGATGAGCCGGGGCGGGCGGCTGTTTTACATAGGCGCCGGTACCAGCGGGCGGCTGGGGGTGGTGGATGCTTCGGAGTGCCCGCCTACCTACGGTGTTCCGTTTGACCTGGTCATCGGCATTATGGCCGGAGGAGATAAAGCCATCCGGAAAGCGGTAGAAAACGCCGAAGACGATCCCGAACAAGCCTGGAAGGACCTGCAGGAGTACCATATCAACGAGCTGGATTCACTGGTAGGCATAGCGGCATCGGGCCGGACGCCCTACGTAATAGGTGGTTTGAAAGCTGCCCGTGGGGCGGGTGTGCTGACGGGTTGTATCGTGTGCAACGAAGGCTCGGCCGTGGCCGCCGCCGCTGAGTACCCCGTGGAAGTAGTAGTGGGGCCGGAGTTTGTGACGGGTAGTACCCGCATGAAGGCCGGCACCGCCCAAAAGCTGGTCCTGAATATGCTCTCTACGTCGGTGATGATCCGGCTGGGGCGGGTCAAAGGAAATAAAATGGTTGATATGCAGATGACCAACCACAAGCTGGTGCTGCGGGCAATCCGGATGGTGCGGGAGGAACTGGGCGTGTCGGACGAAGAGGCCAAAGCGTTGCTGGACGCGAATGGTAGCGTACGGGCCGCCATCGAAGCCGGACGCACTGCCTGAGCCCGGACCTTTTCGGGTAGTGTGAACAGTGGTCAGGGGAAGTAGTTATATATAGTAAACTAAGTAGCTATCAGAAATTAGCTTTTAGTGGTTAGTTCTCTAAGTTGCTGTATAAGAACGGATTGTAAATAATTCTAATGCAAAGTAATTTTGCGTAAGTACTTATTATTTAATAATTAATCTTTCTTTTTCACCCCTAATTCGCGTACACTTATGAAAGCAGCGGTACTCCAGACACTCCACCAGCCCCTTGTTTATACGGAGGTACCTACCCCCCAGGCCGGCGCGGGCGAAGTAGTTGTACAGGTTAAGGCGGCCGCCTTAAACCACCGCGATGTCTGGATTCAGAAGGGCCTGTACCCGGGTATCAAAACGCCCCTGATCCTGGGGTCCGACGGGGCGGGGGTAGTAACGACGCTGGGAGAAGGCGTAAGCGAGTACTGGCTGGGAAAGGAAGTAATAATTAATCCATCGCACAACTGGGGCGACAATCCGGCTTACTACGGCAGCGACTATAAAATACTGGGCCTGCCCGACGACGGTACCTTTGCCGACTATATAAAGATAGAAGCCAGGTACCTTACGCCTAAGCCCAAGCACCTGTCGTTTGAGCAGGCCGCGGCCCTGCCCTTAGCCGGACTCACCGCCTGGCGGGCTCTTATTACCCGCGTCCAGCTAAAAGAAGGAGACCGGGTGCTGGTAACGGGAGCGGGAGGGGGCGTAGCGCTCATCGCGGTTCAACTGGCGCTGGCGCTGGGGGCCGAGGTGTGGGTCACTTCCGGCTCGGACGAAAAGATCCAGAAAGCCCTGGCCATGGGAGCCCGCGGTGGGGTTAACTACCGCAATCCGACCTGGTACCGCGACCTGCTCGTTAAGGCCCACGCTCCCAAAAGCGGCTATTTCGACGTGATTATTGATAGTGCCGGCGGAGCGGGCTTCGCCCGGCTGATTGACGTAGCGGCTCCGGGCGGGCGCATCTGCTCTTACGGAGGTACTACCGGCAATATCACCGACGTGGTACCGGCCAAGGTATTCTTCAAGCAGCTCAATATTTACGGAAGTACCATGGGTACCGAGCAGGAGTTCGCGGACATGACGCTTTTTGTGGAAGAGAAAAAGATAGTACCGGTAGTAGATAGTACCTTTCCGCTGAGCCGGGCCGAAAGCGCCCTGCGGCACATGGACTTCGGGCAGCAGTTTGGAAAAATAGTGTTGTCGACGGAAGAATAGCCGGTAAGCGGGAGGAGTTATAAACTATTTAAAGAGTTATCCACACTACCTGTGTGGATAACTCTTTTTTTTGTGGCTAACTGTGGGGCGATAGCATAGTTGTCAAGAATTTACGGCATCATATACCTGCACCCGCTCCCAAAGGTGCGCGCAGTTTTCAACAAACTTCAGGTGGGTAGGATGCACCTGGTAGGTATCGTGAGCAGCCTTATCCGTAAAAACAAACGTAATGGAAAAGTCGTAGCTGTGGTCAATTACGGGACGACGGGTGTCGGCGGGGCTGCCGACGTAGGCCGCATGAATAGCATCGATACTTTCGAGGGTACGTATCCCGGCCCGCAGATCCTGCCGCGCCTGTTCGTTTTCTTTTTCTTTCAGCCAAAAAAACACAGTATGTACAAACATAGGTAGTTGGGTAAGTGTATGAGTAATAAAAAATAGAAGAGCGGATTTAGATTAGTTTTTACTTATAATCTCCTTCACCACGGGCAGGGCTTTTTCCGCCCACAGCCGGTGCATTTTGCCGGAATAGTGTAAGCCGTCGGAAGCAACCAAAGTGGGGTCGTTCAGGGCAGTACGCGAAATGGGGGTAATGTCCACGTACCGGATACCGGCTTTCTCGGTTTCTTCTTTGGCTACGGCATTGAAGGCGTCAATCTCGCGGGCTATCTGCTCGCGGTTCCGGGTGGCGGCAAAGGGCGTTACGCCCCAGTCGGGTATGGACAGCACAAACACCCGGTCGGCCCGGCCCCCGGCAAATGTAACGCTGGTCCGCAGCAGTTCCCGAAACTCGGTGCGATAGCGCTCCAGGCTCTGTCCCCGGTACTGGTTATTGACCCCAATCAGCAGCGACACCAGGTCGTAGGTATTAGTATTATTGGCCTGCCGGATTGCCTCCGACAACTCGGCGGTAGTCCAGCCGGTGCGGGCAATAATATCGGGTGACTTTACCGGTATACCTTCTTTCCGCAGCAGGTCCGCCAGAATCACCGACCAGCGGTCGCTGGCCGGGACGCTCTCCCCAATGGTGTAGGAGTCGCCCAGGGAAAGAAAACGGGCACCTTCTTCGGTGGGGTCAGGAGGAGCCATAGTATCGGTGTCAGAAGCGCAGGCCTGGCATACAAGTAGCAGCCCGACCAGCAAAGGAAGTATTTTCATTCGGCTTTTTCGAGTTTAAAGGTAAAAGTAGTGCCTTTGTCAAGCTTGCTCATGACGGCAATCTTAGAACCGTGGCCATTGAGAATATGTTTGACAATGGCCAGCCCCAGCCCCGTACCGCCCCGCTCCTTGGACCGGCTTTTATCTACCCTATAGAAACGCTCAAATATGCGGGTCAGGTGCTCGGGCGGAATACCAGGGCCATTATCACGCACCGATATACCAAAGTGTTTCTTTTCCTCGTCGAAGTGTATAATTACTTTCCCTCCCTCGGTGTTGTACTTGATGGCGTTCTCGATCAGGTTGGTCATTACCTGTTCAATGCGCTGCGGGTCCGCCCGGACCCCCACTTCGGTCAGGTTATCGGGTTTTACTTTCAAGACTACTTTCCGGTCGTGGGCGATTTTTTCAAGGCGGTCGCACACATCTTCCGTAATCAGCCGCAGGTTTACCGATTCCATGTTCATCCGGATAGCCCCCGTCTCCATTTGGGAGAGCGTCACCAGGTCTTTGACCAGGGCATCGAGGCCGTCGAGGCTCCTGGCCGCTTTTTTGAGGAAGCGGTCCCTGACCTTATCGTCGTCGATGGCCCCGTCCAGAAGCGTATGTATAAAACCCTGGGCGGCAAAAATGGGCGTTTTCAATTCGTGCGAAACATCGGCCAGAAACTCCCGCCTGAACAGCTCCAGTTTCCGTAGTTCTTCGATCTCTTTTTGCTTTTTTGCTACGTACACGAATATCTCGTCGTTGAGTCGTTTGAGCGGATTATTCTCCCGGATCAGGGACTTACGCGAAATACTGAAGTCCTTTAATTTGAGTTTGTGAATAGTGCGATACATCTTGTTTACCTCGCGGTATACGATGATTTCGATGGTATACAGCACCAGAAAGAAAGATGTCATAAAGCTGGACACACACACCACAAACAGCATACTGGACGTTACTCCTCCAACGAAGGTAAGAAAAGAGGTAGTGATTGCGGAAATGAGAAATGCCAGCAGAAACGCAATAAAGCGGGGACTTAACGACATGATCAGGAAGAGGTTATGCTACCGGCTGTCATAGACTACCGATAAAGCAAAGGTAGAAAGAAGTTAGGAAAGCTGGCAGCGTTCCGGCAAAAGTAAGCAAGAGTAGATTGGTACCGGGGCATATTTTTTTAATAGTTTAATTTTACTGTACACACAAATCAGAGCAGGAATGTTTACTTAACTATCCTTGACTTAGGTAAATTTTTATACGGGCAGGAGTCCGGTCGTTCCTGTTGGTATTATACTAAGACTACATGGCAATGAAGAAAAAGCGGGCACTGCTATTCTATATAGGAATGTACATTCTTATCTATAGCATTTTTATACTATATGATTACATAAAAGAGCCTTTTGACGGTATTGTGGCTGGTTGGCGCTACCATCGTCTCATGGTAGTTCTGTTGTCAGTGGGTCTTCTGCTTCTGCTACTGGTTCGTGGATTCACCTCCCGTAACATCGCTAAACAAAATATAGCCCTTTCGGTGTCAACGCTGTTATTCCTGTTTGTGCTGCTGGAGGTAGTCAGTTGGGGAGTAATAAAGGCGGGTTGGTTCCCTACTACCCAGCCCAAGCACCATCTGCTCAACGACGCCCGCGACCTGAGATTTCCGCGCCGCCCGTTCTGGGGCGATTTTGATTCTGACATAGCTTTTTGGCGCTTACCCCAGGATACTATCACCGTAAAGGCCTGTCATGGTGAAAATGTATTTTATAAAACCAACGCCTACGGAGCCCGGGATCGGGAGAGAACCGAAAAGAGTACTACGGGCAAGCGGGTGGTGGTAATGGGGGACTCGTTTATGGAAGGATTTATGGTGGATACGCGGCAGCGGGCTTCTGACCGGCTGGAACAAAAAACCGGTCGGGAACACCTCAACTTTGGGATACTGGGTACGAGCCCTATTAACTATTACCTTACTTATAAGCATTTGGGCAGTAAGTTTGAGCACGATGCCGTAGTCATCGGGGTATTACCCGCCAATGATTTTGAAGATTATAATGAACGGGGCAAAGTCAGTCTGATTCAGACCCCGATTTATCGTCCTTACTGGAACCTGAAGGCAACGCCCTATCAGCTGAAGTACTCCCTGGACGATGTTAGTTTATCCGCCTACTCCCTCGAGCAGTACCGGAATCCCGGCAACATTCACCACACCATTGATCATGTCTTCGGAGAGTTGTCCCCGGTCAAAAAGGTACATGCTGTTTTTATGGATAACTCCTATACCTATCATCTTCTGAAAGGAGTTCGGATGCAGCAATTTATTAAACCTAAGAAGAATTATTCGCGGTATAACGAGCACTCGGAGGAAGAGTGGAAGGTGTTTGCTCATTCGCTGGAAAAGCTTTTTGAAGCCGCCGCCGGTAAGCGTGTGCTGCTGGTGATGTATCCAATTCTGAGCGATATTAAAGCCTACGATGCCACGAAAAAAAACCAGCTCAACGACAAGGTAAAAGCTTTGTGTGACCGCTACCAGGTTAGCTACATTGATTTACTACCGTACTTTCATGCGTACGAAGGCGATTGGCAGGACCTGTACGTGCCGTGCGACGGACACTGGTCGGAGCGGGGAGAAAAATACGTAAGCGAAATACTGTACAACCATCCGCTGTACCAAAAGCTTCTGGACGAGTAGCAGTGGGCGCCCTGGGTACAGGGATTAAAAAAACACCCGGTCAGGTAGGTACCTGGCCGGGTGTTAAAGTAGTACAACTACCAATAATCAGTTCCTGATTCAGAAATCAATATCAATAGCCGCCCCGGTACTTATAGGTACTGGCTACTTTGTCAATAGCCACAATGTAGGCCGCAATTCGCAGTGGTACCTGGTACTGCTGGGCCGTCTGATATACTTTATTAAATGAATCTTTCATGATACGGTCGGTGCGGCGGTTGATGCGCTCGAGGGTCCACTTGTAGCCGATGCGGTTTTGCACCCACTCAAAGTACGATACCGTTACGCCCCCGGCGTTGGCCAGAATATCAGGTACCACCATGATGCCTTTCTCGTTAATAATGTCGTCGGCCATGAATGAAGTGGGACCGTTGGCACCTTCTACGATCATTTTGGCCTGTATGCCCGACACATTGTGATGCGTAATAACATCCTCTTTGGCGGCGGGTACCAGTACATCTACCGGCAGGGTAAGAAGCTCATAAGCCGGTATCATCTCGGCCCCCTGAAATCCTTCCAGGGTACCATTGTTCCGGTCGCGGTAGGCTATAGCCGCCTCAATATCAATACCTCCTTCGTTGTAAAAAGCACCCGAAATATCGCTGATGCCCTGTATGCACACGCCCCGCTCCCGCAGCAGCGAGGCGGCGTGCGAACCTACATTACCGAAGCCCTGCACCGCTGCCGTAGCGCGGTAGGGGTTCAGGCGCAGTTTTTCCATACCCGCCAGCGCCGATACCATCACCCCCCGTCCGGTGGCCTCGGTACGTCCCAACGAGCCGCCCAGTACCAGTGGCTTACCCGTTACAACCGCCTGTACCGTCATTCCCTTCGATTTGGAGTATTCGTCCATGAGCCAGGCCATCTCGCGCGGACCGGTACCCATATCCGGGGCCGGAATATCCTGGTCGGGACCGAATACATCCAGCATGGCGGTGGTGTAGGCGCGCATGAGGCGTTCCATTTCGCCCGCCGACATTTGCCGCGGGTTACAGGCTATACCTCCTTTGGCTCCCCCGTAGGGAATGTCCACAACGGCGCACTTCCAGGTCATCCAGGCGGCCAACGCCCTTACTTCGTCCAGGTTAACCGCCGGGTCAAACCGGATACCGCCCTTACTGGGGCCCAGTATGGTAGAGTGAATAACCCGGTACCCTTCAAAGGTGCGGATCTCGCCGTTGTCCATCGTAACCGGCAGTCCGACTATTACTTGCTTGCGCGGTATTTTCAGAATGTGATACATCTCCTCAGATATTCCCAGAAGCTGTACGGCTTTGTCGAATCGCTGCATCATCGACGCCAGGGGATTCTCCTTGTCGGTTATAGGCGCCGGTTCTATATAGGTCATCATTATTTTTTAGTCTGTTGGTTTTTAATAAGTTATCTGAAGTGCTGAAATCGTTTGACACAAACATACATTATTTGAAACGACAAAAGCAAAGAACTATTTTTTCTTGAAATTGTATAATTTCATTGAGCAAATATTTTGTTTTAATATTTACTTAAAAATGCGAATAAAGCTGCCTGGAAAACTATTTTATCCAAATATTAAGTAGACTTTTTGAAATAATTTAAAATAGTAATTTTTTTATAATTTCTGTTTTGCCAAAGGGGCATGATTAAAGTATGAGTAATTCCTGTTAATTTTGCTGCCAGAAGTCCGCAGCATTATTAATTTTTGGTGAAATAACTTTCAAAACCCTACCGCTATGCAAGAAGAAAGGACCCGGTATTCGGAGGAAGAACTAAAAGAATTTGAAGATCTTATCCGAGGAAAGCTGGAAGGTACACGTAATGAATTAAACTACATTAAGGAGACCCTCAGCAAAAAGAATGATAGCGGTACAGACAATACAGCAGGTACTGCTAAGCTTCTGGAAGATGGTGCCGACGCCAGCGAACGCGAAAACCTGAGCCAGCTGGCGGCCCGCCTGCAAAAGTACGCCACGCAGTTGGAAAACGCGCTGGTCCGTATCAAGAATGGTACTTACGGCGTTTGTATTGACACCGGAAAGCTCATTCCCAAGGAGCGCTTGCGGGTGGTACCTCACACCCAGCAAACCATCGAAGCAAAACTCAAGCGTGTAAGCTAAGCTGGGATATTTCGGTACCGGCTGTTTTGCATAGTCTTTTTTTACCGGACAAGGATGCTTAGGAAGTATCCTTGTCTTTTTTGTTAAGTACCTGTTTCATCACTAGCTGGTAGTTTAGTTGGTGTAACAATACGGCCAAAGAACCATGCCACCTGTGGTACTGCCGGGCTTCGCGGGTAGCGCTCACTAGTGGTAGTTATGAGATTCATTGCAGTATTTTTGGGAAGGGTACCTGCTTTTAAAAGCAAAGCTGCTAACCCCATTCACTCCGTTCCTGATGCGCCACCTTCTCCTATTGGTATTCCTGCTGGCCTGTACGGCCTCTACGAAGCAAACTATCCCTCCGGTTACCTTCTCCCGCTACTTTGTGGCGGCCGAAAGCTACGAGTCCGTGGGTGTTTTTGATGTTAATAACGACGACACCCTGGATATTGTATCGGGCGACTTCTGGTACCAGGGGCCGCGGTACCGCCAGCGGTACCTGATCGAAAACCAGCCGCGCAAAGAAGAGTACTACGACGATTTCTCCACGATTCCGTTTGATGTCAACGGCGATGGCCGCACCGACTTTATCTCAGGCGGGTGGTTTGACGGGACCCTGCGCTGGATGGAAAACAAACCCAAAGGTACCTGGCCCCGGCACGAGCTGGCCAAGGTAGGCAACGTGGAATGTACCCGCGCCTGGGATGTGGATGGTGACGGTACCCCGGAAATTTGCCCTAACAATCCGGGGCATCCGCTCAAGTACCTCAAGCACCAGCCCGACGGTACCTTTAAGCAGGTACAGGTAGCTCCTACGCAGGGCCACGGCCTGGGCTTCGGCGATATCAACGGTGACGGCAAAGGCGACTTCATAGTTAGTAACGGCTGGCTGTCGGCTCCGGACTGGACGCTGCACAAGGAGTTCTCGCTGGGTACCGCCAGTGTACCTATTCTGGTAGTGGATGTAAACGGGGATACACAGAATGACCTGATTGTGGGGCAGGGACACGGCTACGGCCTGCACTGGTACGAGCAGAAGGCAGGTCCCAACGGACAGCGTACCTGGACGAAGCACATCATTGACGATAAAAATTCTCAGTACCACGCCATGGAATGGGTGGATATAACCGGCGACGGCCAGCCCGAACTGGTAACCGGCAAGCGCTACCGCGCCCACAACGGGAAAGACCCCGGCTCCGAAGACCCCGTAGGCTTGTACTACTTCACGCTTGACAAGGGGAAATTTACCAAACATATCATTTCCTACGGGCCAGCCGGCGAAGGGAAAGGTACCGGTATTTACTTCGCCGTGGTTGATCTCCGGAAAACGGGCCGTAAGGATATAGTAGTAGCCGGAAAAGACGGTCTAACGATTTTTTATAACCAGGGAACCCGGTAAAAAGGCGGCAGGTACCTACCGCCGGATTGCCCGTACTACCTCCCGCTTGCGGCCCGGTCCCGGGTGTTTTTCGACGGTAAAGCCCACGGCATCCAGTGCCCGGCGTACACTTCCCTTGGCCGAGTAGGTAACCAGCCTGCCGCCGGGGCGGGTCATAGCGGCTATACGGGCAAATACCTCTTCCGTCCAGAGCTCGGGCTGGGCGCTGGGCGAAAAAGCATCGTAGAAAATAACATCAAAAACAGAGTCAGTCGTAAAGCCTTCCATAGTAGTATGCTCTTTGCGGAAGGTAAAGTGGTCCGATAGCCGGACTCCGGTAGCCCAGGGCGCCTGGTGCAGCTGAGCAAGGCCGCACTTGCCGGTTATTTCGTCAAAGTTCAGGCCCTCTGCTTCTTCATCCGCTACGGGGTAGGCCTCTATCCCCAGGTACTCCACGGGCCTTTGGAAGTAGTCAGCCTGCTGCCAGGCCAGCAGGGCGTTAAGGCCCGTACCAAAGCCCATTTCAAAAATGCGGATAGGAGAAGTGGCCGGTTCCAGCGCGGGCTTTAAACCCAGGTTTATAAATACATGCAGGGACTCCTGCAGGGCTCCCTGCATGGAGTGGTAGTGCTGGTCCAGGGCAGCATTGTATAAGGAGTTTGAACCATCAGCAGTATACACCAGTCGGCCGGGGCGCGTGAAGGTAGAGTAAGGCATAAAAGAACTATAAATCAGTTTAGGTCAAATTAATCGTCTGAGTACGAGTCGGGTGAAAAATATTTTCCCCTCCCGTTTTACCAGTAACTCTATTTCCTCTCCGTCGCCCTTCTGCATTAGCTTATAGAGTTCACTGATATTCATATCCTGTACCGAACGATCATTCACAAACAGGAGCTGATCTCCCTCCTGTAGGCCGGCGTAGGCCGCCGGGGAGCCATCTGCAACGTGCTGCACCTGATAAGCGCGCAAATCATTGCCCAGGGCGCGCAGCTCCAGGCCGCTCATATCATGTTCAAATGTTTCCCGTAACTCTCTTTTAACGGGTTTAAGTACCATGTAGCCGTCGTGGTAGTTCATGGTCACCTTAAAGCGGCGAAGCAGTTCACAGCCTATATTGCCCTGTCGGCTGGTGCGGTCGGGGAGTTTGGAGCCGTAGGCGTTACTATCGGGGAAAGAAGCCAGCACATTGTCCAGTTCAAACCGCCCGAAACGTACCCTTTCAATCCGGCCCAGGCTGCCGTTGATGACCCCATTGAGCCCACGCCCAACCTGGGTTCTGATAAGTTTCTCGGGAAGCTGTATCCGTTCATCCGACGACTTGTCCAACAGCAGGGCGTGTCCGGCCCCCGTATCTATCACCACCCGAATGGGGTGTTCGCGGCCGTCGGCCAGCAGCGCTACGGCGTTGGTGAAGGGCTTGGTGTCTTCAATGGTAATCGGGTAGCGGTCGCCCTTCCGGGAGCGGTACCGGTACCGGCCCGGCTTCATAAGTATCAGCTGCTTGGTCGAAAAGTCAATCGTCACCACAAAATTATTGAACACCTCGTGCCCGAATATACCGTGTACAGGTACCCCTACGTACTCGGCCAGGTGCAGCACATCCTCATCCAGCACAATCAGGTTGTGGTGGTTGGCTTTCATGTGATGCATCGATAAGGAATTATCAATAGCCATGTGAGCCGAAATAGAATTGCCTTCGCCCGCTCCGGCCAGGCTTACTTTTCGGGTTAGCCGGAGGCTGTCGGGGTTGAGGGCTGCCGGGTCAGTGACAATAGTTGCGCTGACGCCCGTATCCAGAATAAACCGCAGGGTATCGGAGCCGTTGATCTGGACCGGTACCAGAATAAGGTTAGAGTGAAGCTCAAAGGGAATGCGTACAAACCGGCGGTTACCTTCCAGAAAAAAGCCATACTTCTCCTTAGATACGACCAACTTCTGCGCCTCGGCGCAGGGAGTAGTCACTATCCATAGCAAAAGAAAAATCGCTATCAGCCGGCCCGGGTGCTTCATGGCATGGTACACATAATCAACAAGATGTAAAGTTAGAGATTTGGTCTTGCTTAAACACAAAAAAAACTTCAATGAGGTCAAATTGTTGGCAATAATCTGTAAAAGAATCAGAAAATGGACTTCGTAGGGAAAAAGTGGTAATTTCGCAGCGTAAATCAGATGGTATTACCCTATACAGCTTACCTACCTATGCGCAAGAAAATAGTAGCCGGAAACTGGAAAATGAACAAGACCCTCGACGAAGCCCTGGCGCTGACCTCCGAGGTAGTTAATATGATCAATGATGAAGTAACCGGCGATGTGCAGGTCATTCTTTGCCCTCCCGCCCTCTACCTGACAACCCTCAATAAGTACGTCGAAAACTCGCCTCGCATAGCCCTGGCCGCCCAAAACTGTTCGGATAAAGCGTCGGGAGCCTACACGGGAGAAATCTCGGCGGCCATGCTGAAGTCTATCGGTATCGGGTACGTGCTGGTGGGGCACAGCGAGCGCCGGGAGTACTTCGGCGAAACCAACGCTCAACTCGCCGACAAGGTAAACATCGCTCTTGAGAACGGACTGGTACCTATTTTCTGCTGCGGCGAATCACTGCACCAGCGCCAGAACGAGGACTACATCGGGTTTGTGAAAAACCAGATCAGTGAAAGCTTATTTCATTTGTCAGAGGAGCAGTTTGGCAAGGTAGTGATCGCGTACGAACCCATCTGGGCTATAGGTACGGGGCTGACCGCCAGTTCGGAGCAGGCGCAGGAAATGCACGCCGCCCTCCGCGGATACCTGGCCGAAAAATACGGAAATGAAGTGGCTGATACTACTTCCATCCTGTACGGAGGTAGTGTAGGGGCTGCCAATGCGGATGAACTGTTTGCCAGTCCGGATGTGGACGGCGGGCTGGTTGGTGGCGCTTCGCTGAAGTCACGTGACTTTACCACCATTATTAAAGCGCGTCAGTAGTAGTACTTTTCAGTAGTAGTACTTTATAGAAGAAATACCAGGAGCCGGTACTCTGCTGTATCTTTCGGATACAGCAGAGTACCGGCTCTTATTCGTACACCTTTTCTCCTTTGCGCAGCCATATACCCCAGGCCGGGGAGTAGGCGTGTACCCGGCTCGTAGGCTGCTCCTGGCTATCGACAATGGGTTTATCCTGATTGACCCACTCAAACAAACTTCCGTACAGGTTATAGACCCGGGTGTAGCCGGCGTCCAGCATTTTTTTGCCTACCTCTTCGCTCCGTACTCCCACCGAGCAGTATACAACCAGCGGAGCATCTTTGGGAATATCTTTCACCCGGTCCAGCGAAAACTCCTCGTAACCCACCCAACGGGCATAGGGAATATGGCTTACCGCATATTCAGATTTTGAACGGGTGTCCAGAAACCGGGCTTCCTGTAAAGCCTGGGCTCCATCGCAGCTGAGCAGCGGTACCTGCTTCTTGTACAGAGTGTGCAGTAGTGCCCGGTACGGCTTGCTGGTTATTTGGCCATCCGAGGAATAGCAGCCGAAAAGTAGCATGGATATAACGATAAAGGGAATTTTTAATCTTTTTTTCATGAAATTTGTTATACTGGAAAGGAATTTACTTATTAACAATAGCGTTAAAACAGTAACATATACACCGTAATATACTTTAACAGTCAGTATGAGAAATTGGTTTGGTCGTATTACCCGTCCGGAAATACTGCGGGTAGTCATTGGAATGTGTGTCTTGTTGGTAGTAAGTTCAGTAGTAGCAACCGCCTGGAAACTGCATCAATCGGCTACGATCCTTTCGGCATTGGTTGCTGAAAAACCACAGCCTGCCAAACCCGTTAAAAAAGCCAAACGAAAGGGACAACCGGTACACGTACTCCCCGAAGCCAAATGGGTAGATAGTACCTTTGCCAGGCTTAGTCCGGAGGAGAAAATCGGTCAGTTTTTTATGGTAGCCGCTTTTTCCAACCGGAATGAATACGAAACCAGGTACGTTGAAAAGCTAATCCGGGACTATCACCTGGGTGGCCTTATATTCTTTCAGGGCGGACCTTACCGGCAGGCTGTACTGACCAATCGCTTTCAGGCCCAGTCGAAGGTACCTTTGTTCATAGGTATTGACGGAGAGTGGGGCCTGGCTATGCGACTGGATAGTACCATGGAGTTTCCCAAGTCTATGGTGCTAGGCGCTATCCGCAACGATGACCTGGTGTATCGCATGGGGGCCGAAATCGGCCGGCACTGCCGTCGCCTGGGTATTCATATCAATTTTGCTCCGGTCTCTGACCTCAACAGCAATCCCAAAAATCCGGTTATAGGTATTCGATCCTTTGGTGAAGACCGGGACAATGTAAGCCGTAAAGCTTCGGCCTACATGCGCGGACTTCAGCACAACCGGGTCATTGCTACGGCCAAACATTTCCCCGGCCACGGCGACACCGACGCCGACTCTCACTATACCTTACCGGTGGTGGCACATTCCTCCGAGCAACTGCGGGAGGTAGACCTTTACCCGTACCGCAAGCTGATTGCCGACAGCCTCATGGGGGTACTCAGCGGCCACCTGTATGTACCCGTGCTGGACAACACGCCCCAGCTTCCCTCGTCGCTTTCTTCCAAAGTAGTGACCGAGCTGCTGCGCAATGAAATGGGTTTTCGCGGGCTGGTATTTACTGACGCCATGGACATGAAAGGTGTACTAAAGTCGGGTAAAGCACCGGACGTTAACTTGAGGGCTCTCATGGCAGGTAATGATATACTGGTTTGTCCGGAAAGTGTAGGCGAAACCGTGAAGCGAATTAAAGAGGCCCTGGCTCAGGGTACCATCACGCAGGACTTTATTGATGAAAAAGTAAAGCGTATTCTGAAGGCCAAGTACTGGGCCGGCCTGAACGAGTACAAGCCCGTTGAACTGGCCAATTTGTATCAGGATTTGAATAACAAAGAAAGCAGGGAGTTGTACCGGGAGCTGAGCGAAGCGGCCGTAACCGTAGTAAGAAACGACAATAACCTCCTGCCCATCCGCACGCTGGAAGGACTGAAAGTCGCTTCGGTAACGGTGGGTGTCGGCACGAAAACCGTTTTTCAGAAAATGCTGGGACACTACGCCCCCATGCGGCACCATATATTCAGTGATAAGCCTAATAACGAAGAAGAAATAGCCCAGATGATGCAGCACCTGGAAGGTTTTGAAGTCGTTATTGTGGGTGTACACGGCATCAGTTCCCAGGCCCGCCGCAACCACGGCATTACCCCCGGTACCGTTAATTTTGTGAACCGTCTCAAGCAGCAGGGAAAGCGCGTGATCCTGTGCTTGTTCGGCTCTCCTTACAGCATTCGGTTCTTTCCTGAAACCGACGTACTTGTTTGTGCCAATCAGGATGGGGAGGATATGCAGACCGCCGTACCTGAGGTAATCTTCGGGGCGCTGCCGGGGCAGGGTACCCTGCCGGTATCGGTTCTTTCTTACGGGCCCGGTCATGGACACGAAACTTCGGCGATCGGGCGCATGAGCTACGGCACGGCGGAGAGCGTTGGCATGAATAGCCAGGTACTTCAAAAGATTGATAATGTAATAGCGGAGGCAATAAGCGAGCGGGTCTTTCCGGGTTGTCAGGTACTGGTGGCCCGAAAAGGGAAAGTGGTGTTGGATAAATCATACGGTACCCTCAACTACCGCACCACCGAGCGGGTAAACGACGAAACGCTGTATGATCTGGCCTCTGTGACCAAAGTAGCCGCCACCCTACAGGCAGTTATGCTCCTCTACGATCGGAAAGTAATTGATCTGGATAAGAAAGCCTCAGAGTACCTGCCCGAGCTCCGCTTTACCAACAAGCAGTACTTTACCGTCCGCGATTTGTTGCTGCACCGCTCGGGGCTGGTGTCTTTTTACCCTAAGCTCTGGGAGCGTACCATGACCGGGGGCCGGGGCCTGCAGGCGGAGTACTACAGCGCCTCCGCCGACAGCGTATTCCACCTGCAGGTAGCCCCGCAGTTGCACGCCAAGTTTACCCTCCGCGACTCCGTCTGGAAATGGGTAGTGGAGTCGCCCCTGCACAACCGGCGCGAGCGCTCCGGTCAGTACGGGTATGTATATAGCGACCTGGGTTTTCTGACCTTGCAGAAAATAGTAGAACGGGTAACCGCGCAGCCGATGGACCTTTTTCTGTACCAGAATATTTACGAACCGCTGGGATTGTCCCGGCTGGGCTTTAACCCGCTTCGTCGCTTCGCGAAAGAAATCATTGCGCCCACCGAACAGGACCACCGCTTCCGCAGCCAGTTGATTCAGGGAACCGCCCACGACCAGATGGCCGCGATTCAGGGCGGCGTTTCGGGACACGCGGGGCTGTTCGGCACCGCCTTTGACGTAGCAACCCTGTTCCAGATGAACCTCTGGAAGGGTATCTATGCTGGCAAACAGTTTTTTCAGCCGGGTACGGTACCTTTCTTTGCGAGTATGCAGGACAACATCCACCACCGGGGACTGGGTTGGGATAAAGCACCCATCAGCGGCAACAGCTCCTATGTTTCGGCAAAAGCCTCTCTGAATTCCTTTGGTCACACGGGTTTTACGGGGGCAGTTGTGTGGGCCGACCCGGACGAGGAGCTGATCTTTGTGTTCCTGTCTAACCGGATCCATCCGGACATGGAAAACAACGGCATTAACCGGCACCGTACCCGCCGGAAGGTACATGATTTGGTGTATGAATCTTTAGGAAAACCTTGATACCGCTTACTCAGTGGGAGCATTTTTTTTGAAAAATATACCTAACTTTAAGGGCGAATTAGCAGGAGTTTTACCCTTCTCACCAAAATCAGGTATATGCAGAAAAGAAATTTTACTCACGGGGTAGTAGTACTTTTTATCAGTTGGTTGTGGGTAAGTCCATCATTAGCTCAAACCATCACCACCGGCGCACTGTCGCAGAACGAGGCTTGTATAGGAGGCACCATTTCGGTGCCTTTTACTACTACAGGTACCTTCAATTCGGGAAATACCTTTCGGGTCCAGCTCTCTGACGCTACGGGTAGCTTTTCCAATATAACCGACTTACAACCCGGCGGAACCGCCAGTCCGCTGGTTGTGACTATTCCAACCGGTGGCATTGTCGCGACCGGAACCCAGTATAAGGTACGGGTTGTGTCTTTGGACCCTATTAGAATAGGCTCGGCCAGTGCTACTACGCTAACAATAACAAATGGCCCGGCGGCTCCGGGTGTTACACCCGTTACCTACTGCCAGGGGGCCGCTACGGCTCCACTGACTGCCACCGGTACTAACCTGAAATGGTACACGAGTGCTACCGGAGGTACCGGCTCTACTACCGCACCTACCCCCAGCTCGGGGGGAGTGGGTTTAACCTCCTACTACGTCAGTCAGAGTAGCGGTGGCGGTTGTGAAAGCCCGCGGGCCCGGCTGGACGTGACCGTCAATCCCAGACCGGCGGCTCCGGCCGTAGCCACGAGCAGTTTTGAGTACTGCGTAG
The DNA here is from genome assembly GCF_035998675.1 of Telluribacter sp. NCBI lineage: Bacteria > Pseudomonadati > Bacteroidota > Cytophagia > Cytophagales > Spirosomataceae > Telluribacter > Telluribacter sp. The sequence goes on along the minus strand of NZ_DASYHI010000019.1, from coordinate 156,840 downwards.
GTGCCACTGCGCAGCCGCTTTCGGCTACGGCCACGGGTAGTAATACGCTGAAGTGGTACCTGCCCAACGGCTCTACCAGTACTACTGCCCCCACCCCCGCCACCACGACGGCCGGTGACCAGACCTTCCAGGTCAGCCAGGTCAATGGGCTGGGTTGCGAAAGTCCACAAGTCACCATTACCGTTCGTGTAAATGCCATTCCCGCCGCTCCCGCTGCTACTAGCCCCATAGAGCTGTGCGAAGGCTCACCCACCAGCCCGCTAACGGCCACGGGTTCTAACCTCAAATGGTACGATGCCTCCAATACCGTTTTGCCCGGCGCTCCTACCCCCAGCAATACCGCCTCCTCTTCCTATTCGGTTACCCAGACCGTCAATGGATGCGAGAGCAGCAAGAAAGCCATCACCGTTACTATAAAGCCTAAGCCGGCTGCTCCGGCCGTTGCCGCTACTACGGTAGGGTACTGCTACGGGGCTACTGTTCCGGCTCTTTCGGCTACGGGAACTGCCCTCAAATGGTACAATGCCGCGGGTACCCAACTGGGTGGTGCTCCTACGCCCAGCAATACGGCCTCCTCTTCCTTCCAGGTAAGCCAGACCGTCAATGGTTGCGAAAGCGATAAAGTAACAATTACCGTAAACATTACCCGCACGGCGGCCCCAACGGTAAGTTCACCCGTGGTGTACTGTGCTGCTGACGCGGCCAGCGCCTTGTCAGCTACCGGTACTGACCTGAAATGGTACGGCACCAATGCCACCGGAGGTACGGCCAGCGCTACGGCACCTACACCCGCTACGGCCAGTGCCGGTACTACTACCTACTACGTTACCCAAACCCTGAACGGCTGCGAAAGCGATCAGCGGGCCGGCATAGCAGTACAGGTCAATCCTCGTCCTGCCGCTCCGGGGGTGTCGCCAGTAACCTACTGTCAGAACGCCAGTACCTCACCGCTGACCGCTTCCGGCTCTAATCTGAAATGGTACGGTACCAGCGCCACGGGAGGCACCGCCTCGGGCACGGCACCTGCCCCCGGCTCAGAAGCCGCGGGTATAACCTCCTACTACGTCAGCCAGACCAACGGTTTTGGTTGTGAAAGCAGTACCCGCGCCAAACTGGACGTGACCATTAATCCTACTCCCGCCGCTCCGGCCGTCGCCGCTGCTACGGTTGAGTACTGTATAGGGGCTACGGCTCAGGTGCTGGCGGCTACGGCTACTGGCAGTAATACCCTGAAGTGGTACCTGCCCGCCGGAACCAACCAGCCTGCGGCCCCCACCCCCCTTACCACCACCGCCGGTGAGCAGACGTTCCGGGTTACCCAAACCAATAGCCTGGGTTGTGAAAGTCCGGAAACGCAGGTGAAGGTTACCATTAATGCGCTACCGGCCGCTCCTACGGTACTGGCTACGCAGGAATTTTGTCAGGAAAAAGAGTCCAAAACGTTTACTCTGGCAGCAACCGGTACTAACCTGCGCTGGTACCAGGCCGCGACCGGCGGTACGGCCGGCACGGCCCCGGTCATAGACCTTAAAGACGTAGAGACTTATACCTACTACGTTAGTCAGGTAACCGATAAAGGCTGCGAAGGCCCCCGGGCCCGAATCAACGTCCGGATCAAGCCTTTACCAGGCCTGCCTGCGGTAGTTGCTTCGGCAGCGCTTTGCCAGAACGATCCACCGCAGCCGCTTAGCGCCAGTCCCGTTACTGGTGGCACGCTCAACTGGTACGGGACCAATGCTACCGGCGGTACCCGCTCGGGCACCGCTCCGGTACCGCCCACCACTACCGGTGGTGATACTACCTATTACGTGAGCCAGTCCGTGGCGCAGTGTGAGGGTGACCGCGCCGCCATTAAAGTAACGATTCGCACGACACCGGCTCCTACCGTCGAGGCCCTGAAAGAGTACTGTCGGCAGGCCACAGCTACTCCGCTGACGGCCCAGGGCGATAACCTCAAGTGGTATAACACAGCCAGTGGTGGTACGGCCAGTACGGCCGCTCCTTTGCCGGGCACAACTACCGTAGGGACTACTGCGTACTACGTCAGCCAGACCCGCCCCTACACCGTCGGTACCATTAACCTTAACTGCGAGGGACCACGGGCCAAGATTGATGTTACCATTAACCCGCTGCCGGGCTTACCCGGTGTTTCCAATATAGATATTTGCCAGACCCGGGGCGACGAACCTTTGGCTCTGCAGGCCTCAGGCAATAACCTGCGGTGGTATACCACCGCTTCCGACGGTACGGCCAGTAATGCGGCGCCGACGGTCAATCTGAGAAATGCGGGCACTACTTCTTTCTTTGTGAGCCAGGTGACCGCAAAAGGCTGCGAAGGAAGCCGGGCCGAGCTTCGGGTGCGGGTGAAGCGTTTGCCAAACCTCCCGGGCGTAACTCCTGAAATTGTATACTGTCAGTTTGATGCTCCCGCTCCGCTGGCTGCTGGCCTGGAAAGCGGCGGCTCGGTTAACTGGTACGGTACCAGTGCTACCGGAGGCAATCGTTCTGGTGCCGCTCCGGTACCTTCCACGCAGGAAGGAGGTCTTACCTCATTCTACGTAAGCCAGACGCTGGAAGGCTGCGAAGGTGATCGGGCTGAGATAAAGGTACGTGTCAATACAACGCCCAAGCCAACGGTTACGTCGCCGGTTGAGTACTGCCAGAATGTTACGGCTGCGCCACTGGCCGCCCAGGGTGAAAAACTGAAATGGTACCGGGAGCAGACTTCCACTGAATCACAGGCTACGCCGTTTACCCCGTTTACTGCTAATGTAGGTACCTATTCCTTTTATGTAACTCAAACCGGCAGCAACACTTGCGAGAGTCCCAAGGAGGAAATCCGGGTACGGGTAAAACCGCTGCCATCGGCCACCATCGAGGGCGACAACTCCATTAGCCTGGGCCAGTCGGCCGAAATCCTGGTGAACTTCACCGGCGATGGCCCCTGGAGCTATGTACTTTCCAACGGGCTGTCCGGGCAAACAAGTCAGACACCGCTTCGGGTTCAGGTATCGCCCCAGCGCACTACGACCTACCTCGTAACCGAAGTAGCCAACGAGTGCGGAAAAGGGGTACCTAACGGAAGTGCCATGGTAACCGTCCGGATTCCCACTATCAGTACGGGTAACCCTACCACGGCCAGTTTATGTGCGGGCCGCACCTTTACCATACCTTTCCAGGCTTCCGGTGAGTTTGTAGCGACTAATAAATTCAACGTGCAGATTTCCCCGGACACAACCGACCGGAACTTCTACACGGTGCCTACCGTACAAAATGGCAACGAAGCGGTAGCTACGGTACCGGATAGTACCGCTGGGGGCAACTACTTCGTGCGGGTAGTAGGGCAGAGCCCCCAGTTCCTGCTGCGGGGAAGTGTGAGCCCGGTGACGGTGACCGTAAGGCCGCTGCCAACGGCGATGCTAACGGGCACGACTACCATTCTGATTGGCGAGTCCACCACCCTGAACGTGGCCCTTACCGGCGACGGCCCCTGGACCTTCACCTTTAACAACAGCGTCCGCGATTCACTCATTACCACCAGTGTGTCTCCTTTTATTATTACAGTGAAACCGGGGGCTACCACTACCTATTCCCTGACCGGCGTGTCTAACCAGTGTGGGGTGGGTAAAGCCAGCGGAACCGCCCGTATTCAGGTAGACCCAATTCTGGGTACCGAGCCGACGTTGTCGGTTCAGTGGCTACATGTATACCCAAGTCCGGTGCAAACCATTTGTGTTGTGGACATAGAGGCTCCTCTGGTAGCGGGAGAAGCGCAGCTGCGGGTATTTGACCAGAGCGGTAGGCCTCTGCTGGAAAAGAAGGTACGTACCGCCAAGACAGAAGTCGACTTTACCCGTATGGCCTCAGGAGTATATTTTATTCAGGTTGAAAACGCCGGACGCGCCTCGGTACGCCGGGTTGTGAAGCAAGATTAAGTATATAAATAGTACTTTTAAAAGCGAGAAGGTTTCCTTCTCGCTTTTTGTATGTCCTTACCGTAGCCAATGGACCTGTACACGGATGATTACTTTATGGGAGAAGCCCTGCACCAGGCGCAGCGGGCGGCGGCGGCCGGTGAAATACCGGTGGGAGCGGTAGTTGTGTGTAAGCAGCGTATCATAGCCCGGGGCTACAACCAGACGGAGCTACTGCACGACGTAACCGCCCACGCCGAAATAATTGCCATTACGGCGGCCGCGGAGTACCTGGGGGCCAAGTACCTTCAGGACTGTACCCTCTACGTCACACTGGAGCCCTGTGTGATGTGTGCGGGTGCTATCTACTGGGCGCAGCTGGGGCGGGTAGTATACGGAGCCAGCGATGACAAACGCGGGTTCGGGCGGCTGGGAAAGCAGGTACTTCACCCCAAAACCGCCCTGATGAGCGGAATCAGAGCGGAGGAAAGCCGCCAGCTCCTGCTCAACTTTTTTCGCCGGTTAAGAACATAAAAAACATTTCATCTGTTCTTAAAAAGACATCTAAATCTGCTAACCTATAAAACACCTTGTACAATGGCATTTACACTCGATCCACTTCCTTACGCAAACGATGCTCTTGAGCCTCATATTGACGCGATGACCATGGAAATTCACCATGATCGCCACCACCAGGCCTATGTGAATAACCTCAACAATGCCATAGCCGGCTCGGATACGGAAGGTAAAAGCATTGAAGAAGTAATTTCTGGTGGTAATCTGTCAGCGGCGGTTCGTAACAACGGCGGCGGGCACTGGAACCACAGCTTCTTCTGGAAAACACTTTCTCCCAACGGAGGCGGTCAGCCCCAGGGCGAACTGGCCAAGGCCATCGACGCGAAGTTTGGCTCCTTTGATGCGTTCAAAGAAGAATTCAAGAAAGCCGCCGGTGGGCGTTTTGGTTCGGGCTGGGCGTGGCTGGTAGTTACCGAAGGGGGTGACCTGGCCGTTACCTCTACGCCTAATCAGGATAACCCCCTGATGAAGGAAGCCGAAACCAAAGGTACTCCCGTCATCGGGCTGGACGTGTGGGAACATGCTTACTACCTCAAGTACCAGAACAAACGTCCTGATTACGTGGATGCTTACTGGAATGTAGTGGACTGGAATGCCGCTGAAAGTAATTATACCTCGGCCCGGACGTAAGCTTCCGGGGCCGGAAAAGGTTTATAGCTTGTAAAAAAACTACCCGTCTGGTATTGCAAGCTGTAAACCTTTTTTATAGTTTTGTACTCTCAAAAACGGAGATTGTAGCTCAGTCGGTTAGAGCGCCAGATTGTGGTTCTGGAGGTCGCGGGTTCGAGACCCGTCTTTCTCCCTTCCGAAAAACCCCGCTCGTCGGGGTTTTTTTTATTATCCCTGTTTCACCTGAATCTATCAGCTCCACGGCTGACCCATAGCTAATACAGCCCGGCCTTGAACGCTCAATCCCCTCTTTCGGCTCCTGCTTCTTTGCTAACCCCGCCTGTCCGCCGGGTTATTTTTATAGTACTTCCCCTGATGTACCTGGCCGGAGTCGTGGGGCTACAGGTAGAGGTACTTCAGCCCTTGTTTCGGCTGCTTATTCCGTTTAACCTGCTGACTTCGCTGGCTTTGCTGCTGCTTTTTCATACCGACTGGAACCGCTCGTTCCTGCTTTACTGCGTCGTGGCTTTTTGTGCGGGCTTTCTGGTCGAGGTAGCCGGGGTACATACCGGACTTATTTTTGGTTCGTACCAGTACGGTACCGCGCTGGGCTGGCAACTGTGGGAGGTTCCGCTGGTGATCGGTACCAACTGGCTCATGCTTACCTACGCCTGCGGGAGCGTGTGTGACCGGCTGGGGGTACCCTCATGGGTGAAGGCGCTCGCGGCCGCCGCACTCATGACCGGGCTGGATGTCCTGATTGAGCCCGTAGCCATCCGGCTGGGCTTCTGGGACTGGAATAGTGCCGAAGTTCCCCTTCAGAATTACGTGGCCTGGTATGTGGTCTCGGCTATCCTGCTCCTGCTGTTTTACCGTCTTCCTTTTAGCCGAGCCAACCGGCTTGCTCTCTTACTCCTGCTGCTTCAGTTTTTTTTCTTTGGAATAAGTACTTTGTTTATTTTTTGGTAAACAAAAATTAAACAAATTTGAAAGTACGTGGTTAGGTACTTGACTGTCTGAAATGGCCGGAGGAGAGGGCAAAGGTCCGCGAAGCTTTGGGGTGGGTGGTGTAAATACTCAACTTAAAGGGCTTCCGGGGGCTATGCTTCTTTGAAAAGCTGTTGAAGGATAAGCGATGCTTTACTTACAACCTGGTCCAACAAAGCTCTATGTCGTCTTTATACAAGCCCTCTTCCGCTGAATTATGAGCAACTATTCCATTCGTGATCTTGAACAGCTTTCGGGTATAAAAGCCCATACCCTGCGCATCTGGGAACAGCGGTACAACATTATTACTCCCAAGCGTACCGATACCAATATCCGGCTGTACGACGACCAGGATCTGAAGCTGGTACTGAACATTTCCCTGCTGAAAGACCATGGCTATAAGATTTCGGAAATAGCCAAGATGAGTTTTGAAGAGATGAGCAGCGAAGTAGTAGCCATCTCCGACCGCAAACTCAACTATCCCGACCAGATTCACGCCCTGACTATCTCGATGATAGATCTGGACGAAGAACGCTTTGAGAAAATCATTGGTACTAATATTCTCCAGTTCGGGTTTGAGAGTACTATGGCCAATGTTATATACCCCTTCCTGAGCCGCATTGGTACCCTCTGGGTAACCGGGTCCATCGGTCCCGCGCAGGAGCACTTTATTACGAATCTGGTCCGGCAGAAGATAATCGTAGCTATTGACGGACAGGTAGTAAAGCAAAAACCCACCTCCCGAAAGTACCTGCTGTACCTGCCCGAAGGCGAGCTGCACGAAATCAGTCTCCTGTTTGCCAACTACATTATCCGGGCCCGGCACAATCTGGTTATTTATCTGGGACAAAGCCTGCCCTACAGTGAACTGGAGTTTGCCTACGACATCCATAAGCCCGACTATATTTTCACCGCGATTACGTCGGCCCCGTGCAACAGCGACGTCCAACCCTACGTGGATGCCCTGGCCGCGCGCTTTCCCGAGTCTACCATTCTGATAACCGGTTATCAGGTCGTGGGGCAGGATATCCAGACCCACGACAACGTTATCATCATCAACAAAATTGAGGACCTGATCAGCTTTGTCAGCGTTTAGCTAACTCACTACGTTCCGGGGGGTACCCTGCTGGTAGAAACGGATGTTTTCGACGGCCAGCTGCAGTAACCTTTGCCGGGCTTCAAAAATGGCCCAGGCAATATGGGGAGTAATCAGGCAGTTAGGAGCCGAAAGCAACGGGTTATCCGCCGGAGGGGGTTCGGTAGAAAGTACGTCCAGTCCCGCACCCGCGATCTGTCCGTTCCGGAGTGCCGCCGCCAGCTCGGCTTCCTGAATTAACGGTCCCCGGCCGGTATTGAGCAGGTAGGCCGTAGGCTTCATGAGTGACAGCGAATCTTTGTTAATGATTTCACGGGTTTCGTCGGTCAGCGGGCAGTGCAGACTTATTACATCGCTGCGCCGGAAGAGTTCGTCCAGGCTAACGTTCTGAATCTCCGGTTGGTCGGTCTGGGAAGGGTTTTTGCGGTGTACCAGTACCTTCATTCCAAAAGCCAGGGCAATTCCGGCTACCTGCGTTCCAATATCTCCCAGCCCGATTAGCCCCATTGTTTTTCCGTGTAACTCCACCAGAGGGGTTTTCCAGTAACAAAAATCGGGTAAATTGGTCCAGTCGCCCTGGTGTACACTCTGGCTGTGCAGCTCTACGTGGTTGACCAGGCCCAGCAGCAGAGCAAAGGTGTGCTGGGCCACCGAAGGCGAGCCGTAGCCTTTGACGTTCGTAACCACTATTCCCTGTTCACGGGCCGCTTCTATGTCCACATTGTTATAGCCGGTAGCCGTTACTCCTATGTACTGTAGCTGAGGCAGCTGAGCCAGATGCTCGCGGGTAAGTACTTGTTTATTGACCAGAACTATGTTGGCTTCCCGGCTTCTTTCTACCACCTGCTCCGGGGAGGTGCGGTCATAAATGGTGAGATTTCCCAATTCGTGCAGCGGCTCCCAGCTTAGGTCGCCGGGGTTGAGGGTATAGCCGTCGAGGATTACAATATTCATAGGCAACAGGTAAGACTGTGTGTAGAAGTAGATTTAATTTTAAGTTGCCCGGCAAAGAAAAGGAGGAAAGCCGGAATCTATAACATTTTGGGCGGGATAATTTAGCAGCTGACGAACTCCAGGGCCCGCCTTTCTGACCAGCTAAACTCATCGCGGGCCACCATAAAACTGACGTGTCCACCGAGACGGGGCGTTTCAAGATAAATATGGGGGTGCTGTTCGGCCAGCGCCGCCGGAGCGCACTGGGGAGTAAGTATAGGGTCGTTCTGGGCGTTAAGCAGCAGTACGGGTACTTCTATACCGGGCATAAAGTTCAGGGCCGAGGCCTGGGTGTAGAAGTCGGTGGCGTCGCGGTAGCCGCCCAACGGGGCCGAAAAAGCTTCGTCGAAATCCTGCCATACCCGTACCGACCGAAGCTTGCTGATGTCCAACAGGCCCGGGTGCAGCTCTGCTTTCTGTAGTATTTTCTTGGTTAATTTGCGCAGGAAGCGGCGTTTGTAAAAACGGTTGGTAGGGTTGTCGAGAATGCGGGCGCTGGAACCCAGGTCGGTAGGGGCCGAGATAGCCACCCCCCGCCGGATTACGTCCGGCACTTCCCGGCCGTGTACCCCCAGGTACTTCAGCGTAATATTACCGCCCATACTAAAACCAACTAGGGCTACTTCCTCATAGTGCCTGGTGCGCAGGGCGTGCCGGATAACCTCCCCGATGTCGCCAATCTCTCCGTGGTTATAGAGCCGGAAAGCGCGGTTCATTTCACCGCTGCACGAGCGGCAGTTCCAGGCCAGTGCATCCCAACCCTGCTGAGCGAACAACTTGGCCGCCCCCATCATATAAGAGCGGTAGGAGTCACCCTCCAGCCCGTGGGTCAGAATGACGAGTCGTTTACTGCCCCGGTCCACCCAGTCCAGATCCAGAAAGTCGCCGTCGGGCAGGTCCAGACGCTCCCGCTCGTATACCAGCCCCCTGACTTTACGGAAAACATTGGGTACGATGGTCTGCAGATGGCCGTTGTAGAGGTAGCGGGGAGGGCCGGGGTAGGAAGAATGTCGTAGTACTGGCATGTGGATAAGCTACGCTGCGGTAGTAAAAACAAAAAAAGAGTCTGTACCGTGGGTAGGTACAGACTCTTTAACGAAATCAGCTCGGGTGTTGTTCTTGCTTAGTTATTGTTTCCACTCCCCAGCCTACCGGCTCCACCGCTCTGCTGCTGCTCGAGCTGCATAGGATTGGGCGCCCGGCGCTGCTGCTGCTTAAAGAGCTGGAAGCGGTTCGGCTTCTGAACCGGCGGGAAAGCGTTATTACCGGTTTCTATGTCGGCAATTTCATTGAACGGATCAAGCGTCCACTGCACTACCTTCTTTTTGGTAGAGATTACTTTCAGGACCTGCTGGTCGTTGAAGCGCCATATTTCGGCGGGGAAGCGGGCTACGGAGTCTGTACCATCTTCAAATTCCATCCGGACAATCACCGGCATCACCAGGCCGCCCTGGTTTTTGAGAGTCAAGGTATAGAAGTTGCTGTTGGACTCCGCCAGTTCCCGCTCCCCGGGCGACAGTGTTGCCAGGTACTCCTGGTACTTCTGGCGGTCGGCCGGCGTTACTTTGTAAGGGTCGTAGCTGTTGTAGAAGTCACGCATGGTGGAGTCCTGCGCTACAACCGTCTGGTCTTTGGTCTGGGCATCCCTAATCTTGCTCATGGTTTGGGCTTTGCGGGCGGCTTCTTCGCGGGCCAAGGCTTTTTCTACGTCGGGGTTCTGGGTATCAAGGTTAAACCACTCTACATTTACCAGCGCCTGATCTACGGGCTGTACACCATAGAACCAGCCCTTCCAGAACCAGTCCAGATCCACGCCCGAGGCATCTTCCATGGTACGGAAAAAGTCGGCGGGGGTAGGGCTTTTGAAGCGCCAGCGGTTCGAATACTCCTTAAAAGCATAGTCAAATAACTCCCGGCCCATCACGGTTTCGCGCAGGATGTTCAGGGCCGCAGCGGGCTTGGCGTAGGCATTAGGTCCCAGACCTATGACGTTGTCAGACATGGTCATAATGGGCGACAGTACCGAGGGGTCCGACGACATATAGTCTACAATCTGCTGGGGTTCGCCGCGGCGGGTAGGGTAGTTGTAATCCCACTCTTTTTCGGCCAGGTACTGGCAAAAGGTGTTCAAACCCTCGTCCATCCAGGTCCACAGGCGCTCGTCGGAGTTCACGATCATCGGGAAGAAGTTATGCCCTACTTCGTGAATGATTACGCCAATCATACCGTATTTTACCTGTTCGGTATAGGTACCGTCCGCTTCGGGACGGCCCCCGTTGAAGCTGATCATGGGGTACTCCATACCACCACCGGGTACGGCGTGGCAGGAGATAGCTACGGGGTACGGGTACTCAAAGGTACGATTGCCGTATGATTTCAATGTATGCTCCACGGCGCGGGTAGAGTACTGTCCCCAGAGCGGGTTACCCTCCTTGGGGTAGTACGACATGGACCAGATCTTGCGGCCGTTGCCGTACACATCCGTTTGCATGGCATCCCAGATAAACTTGCGGCTGCTGGCAAAGGCAAAATCCCGTACGTTGTCGGCTTTGTACACCCAGGTTTTCTTGCCGGTTGGCTTGCCTTTTTCAGCCTGCTCGGCTTCCTGCTGCGTCACTATTACAATGGGTACTTTGGAGGTTTCTGCTTTCTTGAGGCGTTGGCGCTGCGTAGCCGTAAGTACCTGCGCGTAGTTCTGGCACTCGCCGGTGGCGGCTACCACGTGGTCGTTGGGTGCCGTAATGGCTACTTTGTAATTACCAAAAATCAGCGCGAACTCGCCCTGTCCCAAAAACTGTTTGTTCTGCCAGCCATTTACGTCGTCGTAGGGAGCCATACGCGGAAACCAGTGCGCAATGAAGTAGTTGTAGTTGCCGTCTTTCTCAAAGAACTCAAAGCCACTGCGGCCGTAGTACTCGGTGATAAGGTAATTCCAGTCTACGCCAAAAACCACATTGGCCCCCGGCTTCAGGGGCGCGGGCAGGTCTATGCGCATCATGGTTCCGTTAATGGTGTAGGGCAGGGGCTTACCGGCTTTGTCACGAACGGCGGTGATGTTGTACCCGTACTCTTTTTTCGGGTCCAGGTTGGAGCCTCCGCCGGAGTTCAGATTTTGCAGTCGGTTAAGGGAGGAACCGCTCGGGCTGATGCTGCCCGTATTGGTGAGACCTCCTATGGAGCCTTTGTCAAAAATATTCTGATCCAGCTGCAGCCAAAGGTAGCGCAGCTCGTCCGGTGAGTTGTTAAAGAACGTAATGGTTTCGGTACCGGTAATGCGCTGGTTCTGGTCGTCCAGTTCGGCCTTGATATCGTAGTCGGCCCGCATTTGCCAGTACTCGCGGCCCGGCGCGCCGGAGGCGGTGCGGTAGGTGTTGGGAGTAGGAAGGGTAGTACCCAGCGGCTCAAAGCTGTCGTTGGCCTTGTACCGCTCCGAGGTGGGAAACCGCTGCGCCTGGGCACCCGACGCCAGCATACACGCTACCACAAAAGCAAGAAGTTTTCTCATGGTTTGGTTGACTGAAAATAAATTGATTGGATTAGGTTATTGATGTACTGGTTAATCAGTTAGGCGAGCCGGTCCATTGTCTAAAAAGCTCATTATTAATAATCAACGAAAGAGCCATACCGGCAATTATACCCGAAACGATGTAATTCCAGCTGCGTTTGGGGGCCCGAAAAAGCTCCACTACGGCAAAGGCGAGTAACAGGGCAATGAATACAATCAAGATTTGCCCCAGCTCAAGCCCCACGTTAAACGCCAGCAGTGGTTCTAAGATACTGGCCTCACCCCCCAGCAGACTCCGCAGGTAAGTTGAGAACCCCAGCCCGTGGATAAGTCCAAACAGCAGGGCCAGCGGGTAGCGCAGGGGCGAGCTCTTTTCTTCGGTGACGAGGGTGGTTTTGGGTGTAGGATGAAAAAAATTCATACAGGCCGTGATCAGAATCGTAACCGGTATCAGCAGCTCTATGACATCGGACCGGATACTGACAATATTCAGCGTAGCCAGCGCCAGTGTTACCGAATGGCCGATGGTAAAGGCCGTTACCAGAATAAGTACTTTTTTCCAGTCCCGCAAGGTAAAAATGGTACACAACGCAACTACGAATAGTATATGGTCATAGCCGTTGGGGTCGGTAATATGTTCAAATCCTAGCTGGAGGTACGCTTGAAATTCAGACATGCTGTACTTGTTAAAGCAATAAAGTTAGAAAAGACTTACGTAAGTCCCTAAAACAGTTGAAAAAACCAGCTACCGGACCGGTAGGGTGTTATTTTTTCTAAGAAAAACAAAAGCAGTCTTTGCCAGCCGGAAAGAGAATAGGGTACCCCCCTTCTACCTGATTTTTAAAGTAGGGTGGGGTATAAGTAAGGAAGCGCCTACTGGGCTTTGGTGATTTCGAGCAGCAGCTCCGGCTGGTCGGTAGTGATAAAGTCGACGTTACGTTCCAGAAACCACTCCATCAGGGGCTGGTCATTGACCGTCCATACGTTCAGGGTCAGGCCTTTTTGCTGTGCCTCTTTAATCCAGTTTTCGTTCTTTTTATAGATGCTGTGGTGGTAGTCGAGGCCGTAGAAGCCATCCGCCGCCAGTTGTTCGGGGGTTTTATCGCCGTTGAGGTAGGCTACCTGAGCCTTCGGGTCCAGCTCCTTTACTTTTTTGCATACATCGTAGTCGAAGCTGATGTAGTCGACCAGGGCGCGGGTTTTGGTTTTGCGTACCATTTCCACGCACTTTTCGGCCAGCGCCAGCGAGCGCTCCTTACTAACCTGCGAGGCCTTTATTTCCAGGATAAGCCGCGTCTGCTTCTGCTTTTTACCGGCGTTAAGGTAGGCTTCCAGCGTGGGCAGGGCTTCTCCGTTGCTGAGTTTAATAGCCGCAAGCTGCGCGGCGGGAGTAGTTTCGAGGGCTACCCCCTGTATAGTATGGTCGTGGTTGATGACAAGTACCGAGTCGGCCGACATGTGTACGTCAAACTCGCTGCCGTAGCACCCCAGCCGGATAGCGTGCTGCAACGAAGCCAGGGAGTTTTGGGGGACTCCGGTATTTTTCCAGGCGCCGCGGTGGGCAATTACTTTAGTACGATTTTTTCGGGCAGAGTTCATTCCCTGAAAGACAAAGGTAGTCAGCAGGAGGGTGGTAAACAGCAGTACTTTTCTTTTCAAGACCATGCTCTATTCACTGGTAAGGGGGTTGGGGTACTTTGGTATTGGTACAAAATAAAAGAGGGAGTACCCGTGCCTTCTACTGAGGTGCCGGGGGCGTTATTCGCTAGGAGGCCTGATTTTGCTGCGGGTATGCCTCTTCCGGAGGGGTGAGCTGGTAGTCCGTCTTTTGCCGCGAACGAACTATGTACCAGGCAATACTCACCAGAATAACAATGGAATAGTCGGTGCTTTCGCGCGGACCGTAGATAAACCAGGGATTGTTGGTAAAAGCGTGAAACAGGGCCGTAAAAGGTACGCTGCGGGTGGTATAGTACACAAAGAAAAAAGCAATACCCATGGTAAAGGGACTCCACAGCGACGAAAGGGGTACCTGGTCGCGCAGCAGATAGGCCGGAATGTGCACCAGTACAAACAGGACCAGTACGCCCAGATACAGGAGCCAGGCGCGGGGCTTACTCAGCGAGCGGCTTTCGGCGTAGCGCACGGGCAGGTACCTGAACAGGAACTCCTCGATCAGGGCACCCGGCAGCGAGTTGAGGAGAAAGACCGACAGGAACCGAAGAAGACTTTCGTAGGAGTTAGAAAACAGGAGGCTCGCCGGATGGCTCGCCGAATGCCTAAGCGCGTAAATTCCGTTAAAGAGCAGCCAGGTACCTACGCCCGCCCCGAGCGCCGTAACCCAGACCGAAGCCGCGAAGGGGCGCCCGAGCCAGTCGTCCGAAGCGTACTTCTTTACCAGGTACCAGGTCAGGCTAATCTGAAATAGATAAACTATGGCCCCCAGCAGCAGACTTTGCCACAGTACCGACCACAGGTGTTGAATTTCGTTAATCAGGAACAGCAGGTTGGCTAAGGCGGCAAACAGCCCGTTGGCCAGCAGGATGTACCAAATATGTCTTTGCTTCATCAGATAAGGCTACTGTATTTCATTGCCTGGTGCAGTACCAGTGGGTGCCTGCTACACAAACGTTTTTGTGAAGGTGCTCATTTCAAAAACCACCTAAAGTAAGCGGTGTTTTTTCAGAGAATAAAAAATTGGCGTATAAATAGAAGTTTCCAGGGAATAAATAGTAAATTAAACTACTAATTTTAAAGCGATTACCTGTGCTTTTGAAGTACTCCTACCTCTAACCTTCCTATGCAATTCGACTACATCATCATTGGGGCGGGTTCGGCGGGCTGCGTGCTGGCCCTTCGCCTTTCGGCTGACCCGACCGTGACGGTCCTGCTCCTGGAAGCGGGAGGGCCCGATACGAAAATGGAGATTCATATACCGGCGGCTTACTCCCGACTTAACCGTACCGACGTAGACTGGGCCTACCAGACCGAGCCCCAGGCGCAGGTCCTGAACCGGCGGATGTATCTGCCGCGCGGCAAGACCCTGGGCGGATGCAGCTCCACCAACGCCATGGCTTACATCCGGGGCAACCGCGCCGACTACGACGAATGGGCTGCGCTGGGTAATGCGGGCTGGAGCTACGAGGAGGTACTGCCGTACTTTAAACGCTCAGAACATAACGAGCAGCTTACTGACCGTTACCACGGTCAGGGCGGGCCGCTCAACATAACCCACGCTCAGCGGTTTCGTACCCCCGTAGCCGACGCATTTGTGGAAGCCTGCGTGCAGCGGGGGCTTCCGGCCAACCCCGATTTTAACGGAGCCGAACAAACCGGAGCGGGACTGTTTCAATTTACCATCAAAAACCAGAAGCGCCACAGTACCGCGGCCGCTTTCCTGAAGCCGGTGCTGCACCGGCCTAACCTGAAAGTAATTACCCACGCCCATACCAAACAGGTACTTATAGAAAACGACCGGGCGGTGGGAGTGGAGTTTTTAACCGGAAAAAACACTACTGAAACCGCCCGGGCTAGGCGGGAGGTAGTCCTGTCGGCGGGCTCGTTCAACTCGCCCCAGTTGCTGATGCTGTCGGGAATTGGGGAGGCAGAGGAGCTGAAGCGGCACGGAATTGTGGTAAAGAAGCACCTGCCGGGCGTGGGCAAAAACCTGCAGGACCACCTGTTTCTGTCGGTGAGTGCGCTGGCGTCGGTTAGTACCGCCAACTACTACCTCAAGCCCCTGAATCAGGTACTGGGCTTACTCAACTACGCGCTTTTCAAAAAAGGCATATTTACGACCAGCCCGCTGGAGGCCAATGCCTTTCTGAAAGTTACGGATAGTCCCGATCCGGTAGATTTTCAATTTCACTTCGCGCCGGTCCACATTGGCAACGATTACAAACCTGATTTTTATAATCCGAATACCTATCCGCATACCAACGGCTTTACCATTCTGCCTACGCTGCTCAAGCCCAAAAGCCGGGGGTACGTAGGGTTGCGGTCAGCCAATGCTATGGACAGCCCGTTCATTCAGCCCAATTTTCTGTCGGAGGAGGACGATATCGTTACGCTTGTAAAAGGTACCCGAAAGGCCCTGGAAGTCATGGAAGCCGAGGCTCTGGCTCGTTACCGTACCCACATCATTACACCCCCCGACCGTAGCTCAGACGAAGGCATTCTGCGGCACGCCCTGCAGGTACTCGAGACGGTGTACCATCCGGTAGGTACCTGTACCATGGGCCATGACGAAAGGGCGGTAGTGGATTCCCAACTTCGGGTACATGGTATAGAAGGACTGCGGGTAATAGACGCCTCCGTTATGCCACGTATCATTGCCGGTAATACCAACGCCACCGCCATTATGATCGGTGAGAAAGGGGCGGATCTGATTTTGGACCGGAAGGCAGAATGGAGGAAAGAGGAAAGGCAGGAAATATAATGCAGAGACACCCGATCGGGTGTCTCTACCCAATGCAAAAAAAGGGGCTGACCAAGTGGTCAGCCCCGCAAACTATAAGCAAACAGGTACGGGGTCAATTTAAAAATGACGCTCTCCCACTTCGCGCCGGCCCAGCATTACGGCGCCGGTCATGGCAATGAGGAAAAGCACCGACGCCAGCTCAAAGGGGAGCAGGTAGTCCCGGAAGAGTACGCTACCCAGGCTTTCCACCATCCCTACCTGCGAGTTGTACTCGTAGGGGTTGTAAGTACCTACCACCGACCTCCGGTACGCGCCGAACAGAATCACGAACAGCGTGCCGGCCACAATCATGGCCGCAATCTTGGTCAGGTTCGTTTTCGCTTCCTCATCCTCCTTCTTCATGTTCAGAAACATGATAACGAAAAGGAAAAGTACCATGATGGCTCCGGCGTACACTATGATATTGACCGCCGCCAGAAACTGCGCGTTCAGCAGAATATAGTGGCCCGTCAGACAAAAGAACGTCAGGATCAGGTACAGTACACTATGAATGGGACTGCGGGCAAAAACCACCATCAGGGCACTGAGTACAGTCAGGAACGACAGAAAATAAAAGATAGACAGCGTCGGATTCATAAACAGGTATTGGTCACTTCCAGTGGGCGGTTGCTCACGCGGCAAAGATACAAAATTAGTTAGATTCAGGGAATAGCGCGCGGCTCTACCCCCGAGACTTCGCCCCGGGCTTTCTTTTCGTCCAGCAGGCGGGCTTCTTCTTTGGTCCAGGCTTCGCGTTTGTAGCGATCGTTCATATCTTCTACGAGTACATCCTTACCCCAGATTACCTGATCCCGCTCGGTAAAGACGGGTACCATTTCGTCGTGACGCAGGTACACGGCCTGCTTGGGACAGGCTTCTTCGCACAGTCCGCAGAAGATACAGCGCAGCATATTTACTTCGTATACGGCCGCGTACTTCTCCTCGCGGTACAGGTTTTCCTCCCCTTTCTCCCGCTCGGCGGCTACCATTTGGATAGCTTCGGCCGGGCAGGCCACGGCGCACAGGCCACAGGCGGTACACCGCTCGCGTCCCTGCTCGTCACGCTTAAGGATGTGGCGCCCCCGGAACACGGGGCCCAGGTATCGCTTTACCTCCGGGTACTGAATGGTTACTTTCTTTTTGAAAAAGTGCTTGATCGTAATCGCCATCCCTTGCGCAATAGCAGGCAGGTAGGCTTTTTCGGCCAGCGTCATTTCTTTATTACTAACTTGCTTAGAGCGATTTGTCAACTGCATGGCAATGTATATTTTTCCGTGTAGGGGATTACTTCAGCAGGGCCGTAAAGTAAGGCTCCAGAAAAAGTACTCCCGTACCAGTGATGATTATATTTAAAATAGCCAGCGGGATTAATCCCTTCCAGCCCAGGTTCATGAGCTGGTCGTAGCGGAAGCGCGGAAGCGTCCAGCGTACCCACATATAGAAGAATACGAAGAACAGCGCTTTGGAAAAGAACGCCGCCGTACCAAGTATGGTGGCTACGTTATGGCCGGCCACGCTACCAAAGGCATCGGTAAGCTGTACATACACCCAGTCCATACCGGGGTAGTTATAGCCGCCAAAGTACAGGGCCGAAATTACGGCCGACGAAATAAACATATTGATGTACTCGGCAAACAGGTAAAAACCCAGCTTCATACTGCTGTACTCGGTATGGTACCCGCCTACCAGCTCGGTTTCGCACTCGGGCAGGTCAAAAGGCGTACGGTTACACTCCGCAAAGGCGCAGGTCAGAAAAATGATAAACCCGAGGGGCTGGTACCAGATGTTCCAGTTACCGCCGTGCTGCTGGGCTACTATATCACGCAGAGACAGCGAGCTGGACATCATCAGAATGGCTACAATGGCCATACCCATGGCTATTTCGTAGCTGATGTTCTGCGAAGCCGCCCGAATAGCCCCCAGCAGGGAAAACTTGTTGTTGGAGGCCCAGCCGCCAATCATGATACCATATACCCCCAGCGATACTACACCAAAGATGTACAGGATACCGATGTTAGCTTCCACCGCCTGTACCGCTACTTCCACCCCGTCGTACCGGATGGTACTTCCAAAGGGTATTACCGCACTGGCCATAAGGGCGGTAAGCATAGCCAGCGCCGGACCGGCGATAAACAGCCATTTGTTGGCCTGAGCGGGAATGAAATCTTCCTTGAAGAACATCTTTCCGGCGTCTGCCAGCGGCTGTAGTATGCCAAACAAGCCTGCGCGGTTAGGGCCAATCCGGTCCTGAATGAAAGCGGCGACTTTCCGCTCACCCCAGGTAGAGTACATGGCAATCAGGAGGGTTAGTCCAAATATGACCAGGATAATAAGGCCCTTGATAATGAACTCGGTTAGTTCCATGGTGGTATACAGCCGGAGGCCCTGTGGTACCTCCGGATTGCTGGTTATAGGTTAAATCAGTTTTTCTCGGCCAACTGCGAACGGTGGTTGGCTTTCTCATTATTTTCAATACTCAACTGACGAATGGTATCATTATCCGTCACAAAGTCGCGGTCATCGTCTACGGGCTTGTACTGTGAATTCGCCAGTTTCAGCGCAAAATCAGGCTTTTTAACCACATCCGCGCGGTACTTATTCGCCGAGATCACCGAGCTGCGCATGACTTTAGTAGGACCTTCAATAACCCAGTCGCTGGTACTTTTCTTTTCGAAACGGCAGGTGTTACAGATAAACTCCTTCACCTCGTCCCACTCGTTTTTGCGCGCCGTTACCCTGATTACCTCTTCGCCCCGGTACCACAGCGTCACCTTGCCGCTACAGGTAGGGCAGTCGCGGTGGGCATCGACGGGCTTCGTAAACCATACGCGGTTCTTGAAGCGGTAGGTCTTATCGGTCAGGGCTCCTACCGGACACACGTCTATGACGTTACCGGAGAAATCGTTATCAATGGCTTTCTCGATATAGGTACTGATTTCGGCGGCGTCGCCCCGGTTCAGCACCCCATGCTGACGCTTATTGGTGATCTGGTCGGCCGTAAACACGCAGCGGTAGCACAGGATACAACGTGTCATGTGCAACTGAATGTACGGGCCCAGGTCGTGCCGGTCAAAGGTGCGGCGCTCTTCCTCATAGCGGGTATTGGCGGCTCCGTGCTCATAAGCAAAGTCCTGCAGGTGACACTCACCGGCCTGATCGCACACGGGGCAGTCGAGGGGGTGGTTGATGAGCAGGAACTCTACAACGCCTTTGCGGGCTTCCAGTACGGCCGGATTGGTCGTATTTTCTACCACCATACCGTCCTGTACCTGCGTAATGCAGGAAGGTACCAGCTTGGGCATCGGACGCGTGTCTTTGGCCGATCCCTGCGCTACCTTCACCAGACAGGCCCGGCACTTGCCACCCGTCCCTTTCAGGGGCTCGTAGTAGCACATAGCCGGGGGCACCAAGGAATCCTGGCTGCGGTCGGCTTCGGCGATTTTCCGGGCCGCCTGCATAATAGTGGTACCCGGCTCTACTTCGACTTCAATGCCGTCGAACGTTATCTTTAACAAAGTTGGTTTGGTCTCTTCCATTTATATTAATGATTGAATTTTGAGTGAGTGATTGAGTGAATAAAAAAATCTTCTAGTATTCACTCATTCTCGCCTTCTCTCATTCAAAATTAACTCAAATTACACCAGGGCCGCGGCACCCATATACACCGCACCGGGGCGGGTAGCCTCCTGCGGGTGGGTCACGTGCCATTCAAACTCTTCACGGAAATGCCGGATAGCACTGGCTATGGGCCAGGCGGCCGCGTCTCCCAACGGACAAATAGTATTTCCTTCTATTTTCTTAGCTATATCAACCAGCAGGTCAATGTCGTGCATGCTGCCGTGGCCGTGCTCAATGCGGTGAAGTACTTTCTCCATCCAGCCGGTACCTTCGCGGCAGGGGCTGCACTGTCCGCACGATTCGTGGTGGTAAAAGCGGGAGAAATTCCAGGTATTACGCACGATACAAGCCGTTTCGTCAAATACAATGAATCCGCCCGACCCCAGCATGGTACCGGTAGCGAACCCTCCGTCCGACAGCGACTCGTAGGTCATCAGACGGTCTTCGCCGTTGGCGGTTTTGGTAATCAGATGGGCCGGCAGAATGGGTACTGACGAACCTCCGGCTACCAGCGCTTTCAGGTAGTGGCCGTCACGGATACCGCCACAGTACTCGTCTGAATTCAGAAATTCATCCACCGTAATACCCAATTCAATTTCGTACACGCCCGGCTTTCTGATGTGGCCGGAAGCAGAAATAAGCTTGGTACCGGTACTGCGTCCTACCCCGATGGCCGCGTAGGCGTCACCGCCGTTGTTGATAATCCAGGGCATGTTGGCAATGGACTCCACGTTGTTTACCACCGTAGGGCTTTGGTACAGACCCTTTACCGCCGGAAAAGGAGGCTTGTTACGCGGGTTACCACGCTTTCCTTCCAGCGATTCCAGCAGGGCGGTTTCTTCGCCACAAATGTACGCGCCACCGCCGGGCTGTACGACCAGTTCCAGGTCGTAGCCCGTTCCCAGAATATTTTTACCCAGGAAGCCTTTTTCTTTGGCCTCGGCAATCGCTCTTTCCAGAATCTGAATCACGTACATCAGCTCGCCCCGTACGTAGATAAAGGACTTATTAGCGCCCAGCGCGTAGCTCGACACGATCATCCCTTCGATCAGCAGGTGGGGGAGCATCTTCATCAGGTAGTGGTCCTTAAAGGTACCCGGCTCCGACTCGTCGGCGTTACAAACCAGGTAGCGGGGTACGCCCTCCGGCTTGGCCAGAAAGCCCCACTTCATTCCCATCGGGAAGCCGGCTCCGCCCCGGCCGCGTACGCCTGATTTCTTTGCCTCTTCCACTACCTCCTCGGAGGACATGGTTTTAAAGGCTTTCTCAACAGCCGTATAGCCCCCGTGTTGGCGGTACACCTCAAAGGTATCGATGCCGGGGACATTTATATATTCAGTTAAGATCTTCTTTGCCATTTTTATAGTAGTATCAGCCTAAGCCGATTATTTGCTCAACTCATCAATGATCTCGTCAACCCGCTCCCGGGTCAGATTCATGTAGTACTTCTCCCGCACCTGGAACACGGGTCCCCAGCCGCAGGCAGCCAGGCACTCTACTTCCTTCACCGTAAACAGGCCGTCGGCGGTAGTTTGTCCGGCATCCACGCCCAGTTTTTCTTTCAGGTACCCGTACACTTCCTCCCCGCCCATCAGGCAGCAGGGGCCGGTCCGGCAGTATTCAATTACGTGCTTACCGACGGGTTCCAGGTGAAACATGGTGTAGAAGGTAGCTACTTCGTAGACCTCAATGGGTTGCAGGCTCAGAATATCCGCTACGTAGTCCATAACGTCACTGCTCAGCCAGCCCCACTGCTCCTGAGCTACGTGCAGCACTGGCAAAAGGGCCGATTTCTGACGACCTTCGGGATAGCGGGCAATGATTTCCTGTACTTTGGCCAGACGTTCCGGCGTAAATGCTACTGTATTAGGTGCTTCGATCATTATCTTTCTGCGAGAAGGATTCCAATGGTTAAGTTACGCGTCCAGCTCTCCGGCAATTACGTTCAGGCTACTCATGGTCAGGATCGCATCCGACAGGGTACTTCCCTTACACATTTCCGGAAAAGCCTGGTAGTAGATAAAGCTCGGACGACGGAAGTGCAGACGATACGGTGTGCGGCCTCCGTCGCTGATCAGGTAAAAGCCCAGCTCACCGTTGCCGCCTTCTACCGAGTGGTATACTTCACCCACGGGCGCGTCAATTTCACCCATCACAATCTTGAAGTGGTAGATGAGCGCTTCCATGCTGCGGTATACCTCCTGCTTGGGCGGTAGGTAAAACTCCGGCGCGTCGGCGTAGAACGGTCCCTCGGGCAGGTTGTTCATGGCCTGCTCGATGATCTTCATGCTCTGCCACATTTCTTCGTTACGTACCATAAAGCGGTCGTATGTATCGCCACTCTGGCCCACGGGAATGATAAAATCAAAATCTTCGTAGGACGAATAGGGATTCATGACCCGTACGTCGTAGTCAACCCCGGCAGACCGCAGGTTAGGTCCCGTAAAACCGTAGCTGAGCGCCCGCTCCGCCGAAATGGGCCCTACGTTGATCGTACGGTCCATAAAGATGCGGTTACGGTTGAAGAGGTTCTCAAACTCCTTCAGAACCGGCGGCAGGGTTTTTAGCATCTCCCGTATTTTCCGGAGCGCCTCGTTGGAAAAGTCTCTTTCCATACCGCCCACACGGCCCATGTTGGTTGTCAGGCGGGCACCGCAGATTTCCTCGTATATTTCGTAAATCTCCTCCCGTTTTTCCATCAGGTACAGGAAGCCCGAGTAGGCTCCGCTGTCCACCCCCAGAATTCCGTTACAGATCAGGTGGTCGCTGATACGGGCCAGCTCCATCAGGATCACCCGGATGTACTGCGCCCGCTTAGGTACTTCTATACCCAGCAGCTTTTCTACCGTCATGTGCCAGCCGAAATTATTAATAGGCGACGAACAGTAGTTCATCCGGTCGGTCAGGGTGGTGATCTGGTAAAAAGGGCGGCGCTCGGCTATTTTCTCAAACGCCCGGTGTATATACCCGATGGTCTGCTCACCCGACACAATGGTTTCTCCGTCCATCTGCAGGATGTTCTGGAAAATACCGTGGGTAGCCGGGTGCGTAGGCCCCAGGTTGAGGGTAGTCAGCTCGCCCACCAGTTCGGGGTGGTCGGGCCGGGCCGGGTAATTTTTATTAGGTACTAATTCAATATCTGCCATGGTACTTGCTCAATTAGATAGTAGGATCATCGGCCAAAGAGCGCGTCGGTCTTATCCTGACGCGTCGAGTCTTCCATCGGGTACTGCTTCCGCATGGGGAAGTAGTCCATTTCCTCTATATTCAGGATACGCCGCAGGTCCGGATGTCCGTCAAAGATAATGCCGAAGAAATCGTAGGTTTCCCGCTCCATCCAGTTTGCCGACGCGTATAGCGGCGTAGCCGAAGGAATATGAACATCGGCTTCGGGCAGAAATACCTTGAGCCGGACCCGGAAGTTCTGGGTTAGGCTGTGCAGGTGGTAAACCACCGCAAACTCCTGGCCCGGATCATCCGGATAGTGAACCCCGGTAATATCAGTCAGAAACTGGACCTTAAAACGGTCGTGGTGAAACAGGTACTCCATGAGGGGTAGTACCTGCTCGCGGGTAGTGGTAAGGGTTAGCAGCCCGTACGGTTCTTCAAAATCATATACATTGTCGCCGAACTTCTTTACCAGTTCTTCAGCTACTTCCTGATTGCTAAGCATAGAGTGGGTTATTGTATTTTATAGGACTCCAGCAGGTGTTGGTACTCGTCAGAATTACGACGACGCAACGACTCGTTGCGGGTCAGTTCCTGCACCTGCATCAGGCCCTCAAGAATTTGCTCCGGACGGGGCGGACAGCCCGGTACGTACACATCGACGGGAATAATCCGGTCAATGCCCTGAAGTACGCTGTAAGTATCAAATATACCACCGCTGGTAGCGCAGGCCCCTACGGCCATGACCCAGCGTGGCTCGGCCATCTGCAGGTACACCTGTTTTACAATGGGGGCCATTTTTTTAGCAATGGTACCCATTACCATCAGCAGGTCGGCCTGCCGGGGTGAAAAACTGGGCCGCTCCGAACCGAAGCGGGCAATATCGTAGTGCGAGCCCATGGTCGCCATAAATTCAATACCGCAGCAGGAGGTGGCAAACGGCAGCGGCCACAACGAGTGGCTGCGTGCCAGGCCAATGACCTGATCTAACGAAGTAGCAAAGAAACCAGCCCCACTGTGCCCGTCCGGGGCCTCCACCATCTTTATAGGTTCCATAATATTTTGGATTTAAAAAATCAACAAGTAAAACAACAACCGGCTATTGTTCCCACTTCAGTACACCCTTGCGGATGATGTAGTAGAAGCCAGCCAGCAACAAAGCCATGAACAGCAACATCTCAATAAAGCCAAGCATACCCAGCTTCCGGAAGTTAACCGCCCAGGGATACATAAAGATAACCTCCACGTCGAACAGAACGAACAGGATAGCTACCAGAAAGTACTTGACCGACACCGGAGTACGGGCGTCGCCTTTTATTTCAATTCCGCACTCAAACGGATCGTCTTTCAGGCTGCTCTTGCGACTGGGACCAATCTTGTGGGTTACAATCATAGTCACCACAATAAAGGCCGCCGCCAGACCAAACTGTACCACTATGGGTAGAAAATCAGAGGGAAGATAAGTCGTATTCATAGTTCTTGGTTTCTTAACAATTTCCGGATAAGAAACGTTTCTTAACGATTGCTTAGACAAGTATAGTACCTGACTGTAAAATTACTACCTGCAAATTTACCAACCAAATACGGGAGTTTGTGTCTTGCTTACAGAAAAAGTACAAAAAAAGGCTCCTGAAACCAGGAGCCTTCGGTAAATAGCATAAATTCTTAATCTACTACAATTCGCTTGGCGACGTCCACACCCGGAGCCCTTACCCGCACTATGTACACACCGGGGGCCAGCGTACCGGCATTAATACTACGACGTTGGTTCAGAAGTGGAAACTGCTGGGTCCGGATCAGGCTGCCGTCTACATTGTAAAATGCAACTTCGGCGTTGGTCAGGTCTTCCCGCGTTTCGATGGCAATAACGCCCCCCCGGGTAGGATTGGGGAATATTACAATGGCATCGCCTTCGGAGGGCAGATACGCCACGGGCGCGGAGAAAGAAGAGTAACAGCTAAGCTGGTTGCTGCTGCCCAGGTTGTACACGGCCTTGGCCCGGGCGGTGTAGCTACCGGTTTCCGCTACTTTAATTACGTCGGACTCCGGCTTCAGAAACTGATTATTCCGTTTCCACTCGTAAGTCACCGCCAAAGCGGCATCGGGAATGGTGGCCTGCATACTGAAAGGACCCGACTGCACCACAGTAGGCTGAGGTACCCGGGGGCGGAGGGTCAGGTTGGTGGGGGCCGATGCGTCAGATACGCAGCCAAAGACATTCTGGGCGCGTACGGTATAGGTGCCGTTTTGTAAAGCCCGGGTAGTAAGGCCGGTGGTGTTGTTGCTCCACAGAAAATGATCGGTACCGCCGGAGGCCGAAAACACAAAACCCGAGTCAGCGCAGGCCTGCTGCTGCCCCGCCGGCACAATGGAGGGCGTCAGGGGCTTTATGTTATTATCAACTGTAACGGACGGGCTCAGGATCGTATTTCCGTTCGCATCTTTCAGCGTAGCGCGGTAGGTACCCGGCGAAGTCACGGTGATAGCCCGGCCGGTTTGGCCCGTACTCCATACGTAGGAGGCATAGCCGACAGGAAGGGTGAGGGTAACGGCCCTGTTATCGGAGGCGCAGGTTGTGGTGATAGGGGGTAAGGCGGCCGGTACCAGCGGCGTAACGGTAGAGAAAAAAGTAGTGTTCAGGCTGTTGTTCCAGGCGTTGGCCAGGATGGTCAGCCCTTCCAGCCCGTAAAAGTGAATACCATCGGGCCGGGGTACAAACAGCTCGTCGGTTTCGGGGCCTGGATAGGTACTGTTGAAGGGGGTGTTTATGACCTGGTTCTGACCGGCAATAACCGCCGGGCTGGTATTGGTCAGGCGGGAAGTACGGGCAATCACCCAGGTGATTCGTTTGCCGGTGTCGCCACTTAGTGTATTGATTAGTAACTGAAGGTCCCGGGCATACTCCTGCGTACTGGTTTTGGCAAAGTTATCCGATTCACCCTGCATCCACAGAATGGCCCTCGCCCCGAGCAGGTTGGCGTAATAGCGGGTGGCCATGAGCAGGTTAGCGTAGGGCATGGCGGGCGGATAGTTAAAACCACCAAATACGTTAGAGGTAGGTTTGCCGGCGGCGCTTTCGGTCCAGTTCCTGACTGCCGTGCCGTCCCAGGCCGCATTAATGAACAAAACCGGTACGTTCAGTTTCCGGGTGAGCCGGTCGCCCAGCAGTCCCCACATCCAGGCGGTTTGTCCCCGGGGGCCAATTACCGCGTCCGAAGTAAGTTGGGCAAAGGTAGGAGCAGGCGGATCAAAGAGGGAATTAACGGTATTGTCGTAAACAATGTAGTTGACGCGGTCGTCGGTGGCGGAAGGTCCGGGGTTGTCCCGGAGGCCCTGGGCGTTGGATTGTCCGGCAATCAGAAATACTTCTCCGACGCCCATGCGGGCTACTACGTCTCGGCCTGCTATGGCTTCGTTGGCTATGCCCCGCACTTCGAGGGTATACCAGCCGCCCTGCAGGCGCAGGGTGCCCAGGAAAGTACCTCCGCCGGGGGCGTTCTGAAGGGTAGTCCATTCGGTACCGATACCTTGCCCCGGTACTACGGGCACCGCCCGTACCTCAACTCTGTCGAGGGGTTGCGAGTAAGTACCTGACACCGAGATGGTCGTCTGGCCGGTTACGTCGCGTTGATAAACAGCTCTGTCGGTAGGGGAGGTAATCCTGATCTGGGCACTAACAACGACAGGAATACACAGTAGTAGCAACCAGGTTTTCAGAAACACAGCACACGTAAAGGGTTTATACATTTGATTTATATAAATAAATATTGAATCAATTTTTCTGCCGGTACGGGCAGTACAGGAGCAATGCCGGGTACCCACCCATAAGGGCGGGTACCCGGCATCAACCGACTACAAATTTAAGAGATTATTTTTGCTACAACGCACCAATTTTCTTTTTGCGTCGCACAGTTACTATCCGGCTTAGCGGGCCAGAATTATTTTTTGTATAGCGGTGAAAGAACCGGACTCTACCCGCACAATATACACCCCGTCGGCCAGCGTGGAGAGGTCAACGGTTTTACGCTCTTCAAAAGACAGCGCCGTAAAAGTATGCAGCAGATTTCCCCGCAGATCGTACACCTGTACGGTAGCGTTCTGGAGGTTCTGCAGGGTTTCGAACGTAACGAGTCCGTCCAGGCTGGGGTTAGGATAAATGCTGAATCCGCCGTTGCTCAGGTCTACTTCAAACGGGAACAGTTCGGAGGCTTCGGAGGTACAGGTAAGCGTAGGGCTGTACACCACAAATCCCCGCGCGGAGTAGGTACCCGACTGCTCGGCTTTAATGACTGCATCGGCCGCTGGCAGTAGTACGGTACCGTTGCGCGTCCATTCAAAACGTTCGGCATCCAGCGTGCTGGTGGCTTCTAGGGTATAGGTACCTATTTGTTCTATGACCGGTTTTTGGGGAAGGGGATTGGCGGTGACCAGGATCGAAAGACCGTAGGGCGAAAAGCAACCATTAGTACCCTGCACGCGGGCGGTGTAGGTACCCGACTGCCTTACCGAAATGGAAGGGGTTGTTTCGCCGGAATTCCAGGATAATAGCCCGGTGCCGGTAGCCGAGAGGGTGACCTGATCGCCTTCGCAGAAACTTGTAGGTCCCAGAGCCCTTACCGTGGGTGCAGCTGGCAGGGGAAGGGCCGTAATGCTGATACTGTTGGAGGGGTCAGAGAGGCAGCCGAACTCATTAAGCGCCTGAACCGTATATTCCGCCGATTTAGAAACAGAGACATCTTTGGTACTGGAGCCATGGCTCCAGCGGTAGCCGAAGGCCGGGCTGGCCTGCAGTACCACACTCAGGTCTGCGCAAAAGGTAGTTGGGCCGGCCGCCGTAATGGAAGGCCGGGGGGGCAGCGGGTTCACAACAACCCGCGTCGCGGCGGAGGCGGGCGAGGTACAGCCGTTAATATCGGTTACAGTCAGGGAGTAGTCGCCGGGCGTACGGATATCCACGTTACGCCCCGTAGCGCCGGTATTCCAACGATAAGCGTGCGATTCAGTGGCCTGTAGGGTCGTAAAGTCGCGTTCGCAGAAGGTAGTCGGGCGCAGTGGGGTAATAGTCGGGGCGGCGGGCAGCGGATTTACCTGCACCGTTACGGGGCGCGAGGTGTTTTCGCAGCCGTTGGCGTCCCGCACCTGTACGGTAAAGGTACCTGATTGCGCTACCGTTATAGAATTCGAATTGGCCTGGTTGGACCAGTTGTTACCGCTGGGGTAGCTGGAGGTAAGCGTTACATTGCCTCCCTGGCAAAAGGTGGTGTTGCTACTGGCCGTAATGACCGGCTGGGCCGGCAGCGGATTAACCCTTACAGTTACCGGGTCAGATTCCGCCGAGAAACAACCCTGCTCATCAACGGCGCGTACCCGGTAGTCGCCGGAGGTACGTATGGTCACTACATTGCCCTGCTCCCCGTTGGACCAGACACTCCGGGCGGCATTGGACTGTAGGTTTACTTCGCCTCCTTCGCAAAAGACCGTCGGGGCCGCAATGGTAATGGCGGGCTTAGGCGGTGGCGGGGTAGGGAGTACACCCACCGCCAAACGCGACGAGGTAGCCTGGCAGCCGTAGGCGTTCCGGACGGTAGCAAAGTACTCGCCGGCATTGCTTATTGTTATCCGCTGATCGGTTTGTCCGGTATTCCATACCACCCGACCGGAGGTATTGGCCGTCAGTACGGCGGTGCTATTCTGACAAAGCGGATTGCGGCCTTCCAGCGAAATAGTAGGCTGGAAAGCCCTAACGTTATCGGGAATCCTGATTTCGGGAGAATACATAACGTTGCCGGCGGCGTCCCGCGTACGCACCCGAAAAGTACCCGGCCCGGCGGTAATGGTCCGGTCGTTGGAGCCATTTGTCCAGTTAACCGAGGAGTAGTTGCCTTCCACGGTCAGGGTCAGGGTATTATTCTCGTTAGAACAATTGGCTACCGTTACCCTCGGTAGCGGCAGAGCCTTGTAAGGTTCCGAGCGGGCAAAGAAATTATCGTTGAGATGATTACTCCAGGCATCGCCCAACTGCACCAGTCCACCATCCGAAAAATGGGTCTGATCGCGGCGCTCCATAATCTGATCGGTTTCAGGACCATAAAATACGTTCGGCATCGAGGCAATAACCTGATTCTGCCCTTGTATTACCTGGCTACTGGTGCCCCCCGCCAACGGAAAGAAAGAGGTACGGGATACCACCCACGAAAGGTTTTTTCCGGACTGGCTCCGGCTTTGTTCAATTATGGTACGCAGGTCATTGGCATAGTTGGAAGCACTGGTGTTCAGGTAGGTGTCGGACTCCCCCTGCAGCCACAGCACGGCCCTGATACCCGTAATAGGGACGTAGTACTGCATTACCAGCCTCAGGTTGCTGAAGGGCATCCCGGTACCGGGCGGAGGATAAGGCGCCCCGTTGAATATTGAGTAGGTCTGGCCATTAATGCTCTCGCGCCAGTTGGCAACCGACGAACCATACCAGCCTACATTATAAAACAGAATTGGTACGCCCAGTCGCCCGGCCAGCTGGTCGCCCAGCCGCCCCCACGACCAGGCCGAGTTACCTCGGGGCGCGATAAAGGAGTCCTGATTCAGGTGCGAAAATTCCGGATACGGCAGGTCACTCCCGCCCGCGCCTTCGTTGTAGTAGTTAATGGTATTGACCCGGTCGTCGTTGGCACCGGGGCCTCCGTAGCCCTGGTACCCCTGCGCGTTGGACTGCCCGGCGATCAGAAACACTTCTCCCACACCTACCCGCGACACCGAGCTGCCTCCTACGACCTGGTCCCCGCGCCATACCCGTACTTCCAGGGTATACCAGCCACCCGACCAGTCAATACTGCCGTAAAATTCTCCCCCCTGCGGGTTGTTCTGGATGGTGATCCAGCCGGAATTATTCCCCCCCTGAACAGGTATAAGCTGAGCTTCTACCCGGTCTGCCGCTTCGGTGTAGCTACCGGCTATATAAATAGTAGCTGAATTATTCTTATCTCTTTGAAAAACGGTGCGGTTGATGGGGTACTTAATATTAACCTGACCAAGAACTTCCGGCAAAATAAAGGCTACATTTAAAACAAATGTAACCAATAGCAAATGTAAAGTGTATTTCATCTAATTCAATGGCTTCCAAGATTGTACTACCGCAGCAAATCTCGGTTTAGAACGATTGCAAAGCAACTTTTATTCCATTAAGTTATTCAACGGTAAGTTATTCATTCAGGGTTTTCCAAATCAAGTCTTTCAGCGGCTCTATACCTTCCTGAGTAATAGCCGAAATCAGCAGGTGAGGTACATCAGCGGGTATCTGCTGCGGAATCTGTTTTCGTTCGTCCTCGTCCAGCAGGTCCACTTTGGAGATAGCCAGCAGGCGCTGCTTGTCGAGCAGGCTGGGGTTATACTGCCTCAGTTCGTTGAGTAAAGTCTCGTACTCTGCTCCAATGTCTTCACTGTCGGCGGGTACCATAAACAAAAGCAGGGAGTTGCGTTCAATGTGTCTTAAAAACCTAAGGCCCAGTCCCTTACCCTGCGAGGCGCCTTCAATGATGCCGGGGATGTCGGCCACGACGAACGAACGGAAATCGCGGTAAGATACTACGCCCAAATTTGGCACCAGCGTCGTAAAAGGATAGGAGGCTATTTCGGGCCGGGCGGCCGAAATGACCGACAGCAGCGTGGATTTACCGGCGTTGGGAAAGCCCACCAGCCCCACATCGGCGAGTACTTTTAATTCCAGTATTATCCAGGCTTCCTGACCGGGCTCGCCGGGTTGGGCGTGCTGGGGGGTCTGGTTGGTAGGGGTTTTAAAATGATCATTGCCCAGGCCACCCCGGCCGCCGGGCAGCAAAATAACTTCCTGTCCTTCTTCGGTTATTTCCAGGAGTTGTTCGCCCGTTTCGGCGTGCCGGGCTATGGTACCCAAGGGTACTTCCAGGATAACGTCGGTCCCCTGCGCCCCCTTCCGCCGTCCGCCTTCACCGGCCTTACCCGCATCGGCTTTCACGTGTTTGGTATACTTCAGGTGCAGCAGCGTCCAGAGTTGGGTATTCCCCCGCAGGATTATATGGCCGCCCCGTCCGCCGTCACCGCCGTCGGGCCCGCCTTTATCCACGTACTTCTCGCGGCGGAAATGCACAGATCCCGCCCCTCCGGCTCCGGAACGGGCGTTTATTTTTACGTAATCTATAAAGTTTGATGAAGCCATATTGTGTATCAGTAGCTGTTAGCTACCGGCTGTAAGCTATAAGCCATATGCTTTATGCTGTTGAAAAAAATGAACAAGAAAAAGAGTAAAGTGAATATATCTTTACCTCCTCATAACCGAAATGAAGCCTACTGCCTACAGCATAAAGCCTACAGCAGGTTATTTCTCAATGGCCCGGCAGACGGTGGTGAATATAGTGTCAATTTCGCCAATGCCGTCTACGCCCACGTACTTGCCCTGCTGGCGGTAATAGTCGGCGACGGGGGTCGTTTTTTCGTTATATTCCTGAATGCGCTTCCGGATCAGGTCCACGTTCTGGTCGTCGG
This sequence comes from Telluribacter sp., assembly GCF_035998675.1. NCBI lineage: Bacteria > Pseudomonadati > Bacteroidota > Cytophagia > Cytophagales > Spirosomataceae > Telluribacter > Telluribacter sp. The sequence continues at coordinate 125,401 of NZ_DASYHI010000019.1, read as the reverse complement.
GGCGGCCGGAGGTAGCTCCGCGCAGCAGCAGGCGTTTGGTCAGTTCTTCGTTGTCTACTTCCAGTCCTACCATGACCGTAATTTCCTCGTTGTAGCTGCGCAACAGGGCATCCAGCGCTTCGGCCTGCTTGACCGTCCGGGGAAAGCCGTCAAATATAAAGCCTGCCGCCTGCCGGTTTTCCCGCAGTTTATTATCAATCATGCCTATTACTACCTCGTCGGGTACCAGTATGCCCTGGTCCATGAGGGTTTTGGCTTTTAGTCCCAGTTCGGTACCGCCCTTGATTTCTGAACGCAGCAAGTCGCCCGTGGAAAGGTGTACGAGCTTGTACTTTTCGATGATTTTCTCGCTTTGGGTACCTTTCCCGGCGCCCGGAGGGCCAAACAGAACAAGATTGAGCATGGTAGCAGATTGATTATGTACCTTATAGTAGATGAGTATACCGGGCAAATTTACAACTCTTCGGCCATGCTTGGCTATTTTCCTGCTTTTTTAACGCAAAAAGTCCCCGTACGGCTGGCCATACGGGGAGTTCCTGTTAGAAAAGTATACGGCAGGTACCGTCTGATTTGCAAGCCTGTTACTTCATAGAGCGGCCGATCAACTGGTAGAAGTGGTCCCGGTAGGTACCTGATAAAGGGATAAGCGCCTGTTGTATCTTTAACCGGTCCCGTTCAATGGAGTCGATCTTATTCAGAGCTACCAGGTAGGACTTGTGAACCCGGCAAAACTGCTGGCGGGGCAGTTGACGCTCCAGTTCACCGAACGTTTCCAGGGTCATGATTTTTTCAGTCGCCATATGGATACGCCGGTAATCACGCATCCCTTCGATGTACAGGATCTGGTCAAAGGCTACTTTCTGGAGCCGGTACTCCGTTTTTATAAACAAAAACGAGTGACGCGTCTCCTCCGGGACAGCTACCTGCCCCTGCCGGGCGCGGGTGACGGCCTGCAGAAAGCGGTCGAAGGTGTAAGGCTTTAGTAAATAGTCAGCTACCTGCAGGTCAAAAGCTTTCAGGGCATACTGATCATAAGCCGTTGTCAGTATTACGGCGGGCCGTACCGGTAAGGCTTCCAGCAGCTGCAGGCCCGAAAAACCATCCATTTCAATATCCAGGAAAACCAGGTCAATCGGCTCCCGCTGGAGCAGAGGAATGGCTTCCAGTCCGTTATCGACCGCATAGCTGAGCGTCAGAAAAGGAACCCGCTGTACGTACTCTTTCAGCCGCAGCATGGCTAAGGGTTCATCTTCAATGAGTAGACATCTCATAGGCATGTACAGGTAAAACCAGGTGAACAGAGTAGGAATCTTTAGTAGCCTGGATATCCAGGGTATACGTCTCCTGGTATAAAAGGGTTAATCGTTGCCGGAGCAGCCTCTGACCCAGGCCACCCTGCTGTTTCGGCCTGGTGCTGCTTTTGTCAACGACGTTGATACACCGGAACTGGATCTGATTTTCTGCCACCGAAAAGTAAATGCGGATCGCTTCCGGGACCTTCTTGTTGGTAGCGTATTTGAAGGCATTTTCGATGTAGGGTATAAAGAGCATGGGGGCAATCAGTACCCCCTCGGCCGGCCCCTCAATATGCAGGGTCACGTACTGTTCGTTGGGAGTTCGGACTTTCTGTAACTCGATGTACTTTTTGATGTAGGCCAACTCGTGGGTTAAGGGGATCTGATCGGCCTGCGTTTCGTACAGGGTAAAGCGCAACAAGTCCGACAGCTTGTTCAGGTACTGCGAAGCCCGGGGCGCATCCAGCTCAATTAGGATGTCAATATTGTTCAGCGTATTGAACAGAAAATGAGGGTTAAGCTGAGCTTTCAAGAGTTCTATTTCGGTACGCAGGGCTTTGCCGGCCACCATTTCTTTCATGTGAATATCCGTATACCAGGTAATGAACCCCCTGATGACCGTGCCCATCATACCATTCACTACGGCCAGCAGGGTGAATCCGGTCATCAGTACCAGTTGATCCTTCGGCTGAAAGAAAATGAATTGAGTCTGATGCAGGGCTATGTAAATAATGATTGTCGTTGCCATTGACACCATAAAGGTAGCAAACAGGCCGATGCCACTACTCACCACCAGCCCTACGCCAACAAAGAGTCTGACGCGCCGGGTAGTCAGGTAGCGCGGGACCAGCCACCCATAAAAAGCATAGAAGCTAATGATCCCGGTCAGTAAGGCAAAGAGAAGAATAGCTACCCAATCCTCCCAATCCTCCACCGCGGAATCTTCGGTGGCCTGGGACAGGAGAAACAGAAAACTGACCAAAAAGCAGTACAGGAGCCAATAGCTCAGATGCAGCAGAATGACGGTTGCTTTTTTCATCGTTTCACCTCAAAAAAGTAACTGGCAATGGTTTCTACCTCCGGCAAATTGATGTTGACGCCGCTCATATTAGCCGTAATCGCCACCACCAGGTCATGCTCGGGGTACAGCAACAAAAAGGTTCTGCCACCGTCGATTGTCCCACCGTGGTGGATAATTTTCCGGTTCAAAGGGCTGGTACCCATACGCCACCCCAGACCATAGTAGGTATTGGTTCCGTCCAGCAGAAGCTGAGGTGTAAAAAGTAAAGCTACCGTTTCTTTCCGTAATAGCGAATTGGTCAGGAGCCCACGCCCCAGTTTGACCAGATCAACGGGAGTTGATAGCTGTCCACCACCCGCCCACTTATAACTATTATCTACCTGGGCGGCGTTGACCAGTCTGCCCTGCCGGTGTTCATAAAACCGCACCCGGTTAATAACGATACTGTCACTAGCATCTACTCCTGTATCAGACATCCCCAAAGGAGTAAATACGGCCTGCTGCATATAGGAGGGGTAGTCGAGGTGGCTCGCTCCTTCAATAACGGCACTTAACAAGGTATACCCGTAGGTGGAGTAATTATAAGCCGTCCCCGGTTTGAACAGGAGGCTGTCCTGGCTGAAAATTGTCAGTCCCTCCTGCACCGTGGCATACCGTTGAGGGCAAGCCAGCGGATCACTGTCCCGGTAATGGCGGATACCGGCGGTATGGGTAGCCAGCTGCCGGGCGGTAACCGGATATTTTTTTACCGGAAATAGGGGTACATACTGCTGAACTGCCGCATCCAGGTCGAGCTTTTTTTGCTCTACCAGCTTGCCAACGGCTAAGGAGGTAAGTGATTTGGACACCGAGCCAATCCGAAATTTGGAATGGATGGTGACCGGCTGGTGTGTTTCCAGATCGGCGTAGCCAAAGCCTTCCGCCCACAGAATTTTCTGGCTGGTACCTACACAGACCGAGATACCCGGAATGTCCTGAACTGCCCGAAGCGAATCAATGTATTTTTCGGCTCGCCGAATGGCGGTTAAATAATTTTCGTCCTTAATGGATTCTTTGGGTTGGCGCCCGACACTTTGTCCAATGGCTGGAAACCAGCAGAGCAAGCCAAGTAGCATCAGTACGTTTTTCATGGAGCAACGAGTTTGGTTAGTTGTTGCTCTAAAATTGCCTCAACCTGTTGGCTCCTTAAAAGCTATTCTGCAAGTTCCGTTATTTTGTCTGCCATAGTACCATTTTGTCCGATTCCAGATTATTGCTTTAATGAAGTAATTAGCTATTGATTGACCCATTTCCACCAGACTACTCACTCTTCAGGCTCCTTACCGGATTCATCAGGGCCGCTTTAATGCTTTGGAAGCTGACGGTAGCCAGGGCAATGACAACGGACATTAGCCCCGCAGCCGCAAACACCCACCAGGCAGGCTGAATGTGGTAGGCAAATTCTTCGAGCCATCGCGAAGTGGCCCACCAGGCCAGCGGAAAGGCAATGCCGTTAGCAATCAGCACCAGTTTCAGGAAATCTTTCGAAAGCAAAGCGGTGAGATTGAAAATGCTGGCCCCCAGTACTTTACGCACCCCAATTTCCCTAATACGCTGTTCGGCGGCATAAGTCGCCAAGCCGAAAAGTCCGAGGCAGGCGATGAAAATTGTGGCTAGCGCCACCCAAACCAACAAGGTAGCCCGGCGCTGGTCTTCAGCGTAGAACCGGGCCAACTGCTCGTCCAGAAAATGGTACTCGAGCACGTGGGTAGGGTCAATTTTTGTCAAAACTGCATTTATCTTCGCCAGCGTGCCGGGAATGTCGTTGCCGTCGATGCGGGCGACGTAGTAATCGATCGGATAAACCGGATTGTTTTCGTAGGCCAGCACCATCGGGGCAATTTTCTCGCGCAGTGATTGGAAGTTGAAATCCCGCACAATACCGATCACATTAGCGGTGAATGGTTGGTTGGCTTCGTTCATGGGCTGGAAACTTCCCCCCATCGAGCGGGAGGGCATTTCGACGCGCTGTCCCGTGGCTTCGGTGATGCCGAGCAGGCGGGCAGCGGTTTCGTTGAGCAGCACCGAGGCGGAATCGCTTTTTCCGATGAAATTACGGCCATTTAAAAGCTGCAATTCAAAAGTTTTGGCAAAATTCTCGTCGCCGCCGATGGTGTAAGCGACTTTATGGTCTTCAGTATTGCCCTCCGTTCTGATTTTGACCATCGGAATGTCCTTCCATTCACCCGGTACGCGCGAAACGGCCGAGACGTTTTTGACCGTCGCCAGGCGGCTGAATTCTGTTTTGATCGTTTCGGCTCCGCGCCGTATATCGCCGCTGTTGATGTCGACCACCAGCAGTAGTTCTTTGTTGAAACCCAGATTCTTTTCGTTCGCAAACCGCACTTGCTGGAAAAGCACGATAGTAGCTACCATCATCACGACGGAAATCGTAAACTGAAAAATAACCAATCCCTGCCGCAGCGAAAGACTTCCTGTGTTCCGTATTTTGAGATTTTTCAGCAACGAAATCGGACTGAATCGTGACAACAGAAAAGCCGGATAGCTGCCCGATAGCAAACCCGTAACCACCAAAACCAGCAGAGTGTAAAGCCAAATCCGGTAGTCTGTATGGATTCCCAGTGAGAGTTCTTTGTGGGTGAATTCATTGAAGGCCGGCAGCAGGATATTGACCAGCAATACGGCCAATAAGAAAGAAATGGTGGTGACGACCAGTGACTCGGTCAGAAACTGATGGGCGATGTGGCTCTTGAAAGCCCCGCTGGCTTTGCGAACACCTATTTCTTTTGATCGATTGGAGGCCCGCGCCGTGGCCAGATTCATATAGTTGATGCAGGCGATGAGCAGTACGAAAAGCGCGACGCTGGCAAAGATTTTAATATAAAGCAAATCGCCTTCGCTCATAGCCTCCACGTTGGAATTTCTGGCTCCGTCCATAATGCCTTCGGAGTAGAGGTGGATATCGGACAGGGGTTGGAAGCTGTAATTCAGGGATATACCCGGTTCCAGGCTGGCGTTGGCGTCGAGCAGTTGCGTAATTTTTTTGGCTACTGTTGTTGGATTGGCTTTCTCTTTCAGCAAAAAGAAAGTCATGAAATATTGGGAATCCCAGTCCGCTATGAAGTCTTTAAATCTCTCATCGCTGCTGATGGTCGCTTCCGAAACAGCCAGTTTGAAACCAAAACTCGAATTGCGGGGATGGTTTTTCAGGACAGCGGTTATCTTCAGGGGCTTATTGTCCAAAAGCTCAAATTCGACGGTCTTGCCCGCTACCTGGGTATCGTTGAAGAGCCGCTGAGCCAATTCCTCGACGATCACAATGGAGTTGGGTGCGTTCAAGGCCGTCTTGCCATCGCCGTCTACCACTTCAAAGTCGAACATTTCCATCAAGCCGGGATTGGCGAAAGTGACGGTTTCCTGAAAGGTATTCTTGTTTTCGGGGTTGGTAATATTGGCTCTTCCGATTCGGGCGAAACGGGCCGAGTTTTCAATTTCACCGATGCTTTTCTTCGACTCTTCTGATACTTTATAGCTCGACGCCGCAATGGTCAGGTCGTCGGTGGGCGTTTTTTTATGCTGGATGGCCCGATAAATTTGCTCCGTTTGGCGGTGTTGCTGGTCGAAAGTCAGTTCGTCGAAGAGGTAAAGGCCAATCAGCAAAAAGCAACTGATGCCAAAAGTTAGACCCGCCACGTTCAGGGCGGTGTAGAGTTTGTTCCGGACCAGAGTCCGAAAGGTGATTTTGAAATAGTTACGGATCATATCAGGATGTAGGAGATAAGGTTGATAATAGTCTTTTTCACGTTTGCGCCGCCGCACGAAGGGCGGCAGCACCGACAGTACATTGAGCAGGTACCTTAGCGCAGCCTGCCGCTTACCTAACCGTTGGTACCAGTAGGTATACAGCTCCTGCAGGTCACCTTCGACTTCTTCCAGGGTGTCGCCGGGGTGCAGCCAGGTCAGCAGTTGCTGCATCCAGCGTGGTGGGGAGCTGCCTCCTTGTTCATTAGCATTCATATCTTTATTCGCTTCGCAGGCTCCTGACCGGATTCATCAGGGCCGCTTTGATACTCTGGAAGCTGACCGTCAGCAGTGCGATACCTACTGCCAGCGTACCCGCCAGGGCAAACACCCACCATTCTATGTCTATCTGGTAGACGAATGTCTCCAGCCACTGATTCATAACGTACCAGGCAATAGGGGAGGCAATGACGAAAGCAATCAGGACCAGCCTGACAAAATCGGTGGAAAGCAGGGCAACAATACTGGTAATGGAGGCCCCCAGTACTTTGCGAACGCCGATTTCTTTGGTGCGGCGTTCAATCAGGAAGGTAGACAGCCCCCACAGTCCTAGGCAGCAGATGACCAGTGCCAGTCCGGCGAATATACGCAGGAGTGTGAACTGCCGGGCTTCTTCCACGTATAGTTCCTGCAGACTGTCTTCAACAAAGCGGGAGTTGTAAAGGGTATTGGTATGGAACTGTTTCCAGACCCCCTCAACCGCAGCCAGCGTAGACGGGTAACTGGTTGGGCGAAGTTTGAGGTGGGCGGTTTCGTAAAAATACGGGAAGTTCATGATTACCGCGGGTTTGATGGCTTCGTGCAGCGAGCTGACGTGGAAATTGGCTACAACCCCGACAATCTCCGCTTTAATGTCATTCAGGCCAATTTGAATCTGCTTCCCGATCGCCTGCGCGGGTTGGGAGTAGCCCATAGCCCGGACAACCGCCTCATTAACCACAAACACGTACTTTCGGTCAGAAGATGGCATGCCGGAAGCGTTCGTCAGGGTATCCTGGGGTTCAAGAAAGCGCCCGGCCAGCAGCTTTAAACCAAAGGTTTTTTGGTAGCCGGCATCGGCAATTTTGATATTGGCATCAACCCATTGCTCCGGAATGGCTGGATTCGGGATGAGTTTAGTATTAAAGTTATTATTCGAGGTGGGTGCCCCGAAGGCGAAGGACACGGCCTCTACCCCCTGTATTTGCAGTAGGGCATCCCGAAAGGCAGGTCGTTTGGCAGCCTTGCTGGTGACGTCAACCGTCAGTACCGCTTCGCGCTGGAAGCCGAGGTCTTTCTCCCGGAACAGATTCATTTGCTGATAAATAATGGCTACCCCTACTGCCAGTACCAGAGAAACCGTAAACTGAAACACCACTAACCCCTGCCGCAGCCAGACTTGTCCGCTACTGGCCGATTGCACCCGCGAACTCAGGGCTTTGATGGGTTTGAAGCGTGACAGAAAAAGGGCCGGATACAGCCCGGCTGCCAGGGCCGTCAGTACGGCTAGCGCCGCTACCATTCCCGCTACTTCTACCCAACGGAAATCCAGCTCCCGTTCCAGAAAATCTTCCAGCCGGGGCAGCACCACCTGCATTAGTCCCAGTGATAGTAAGGCGGCCCCGCCCGCCAACCAGCCGGCTTCGCCAATAAACTGCCCCATTAATTGGTGTCTGGTGGCACCAATGGATTTGCGGATACCTACTTCTTTGGCCCGGATCATGGCGTGGGCCGTGGACAGGTTAATAAAGTTGACACAGGCAATCAGCAGCACAAACAGGCCTATTAACCCGAAAGTCCAGAGATAGGTAGGTGAAACGGCCGGAACGAAATCTGTACCTTCGGCCTGAACATCAAAGTGAATGGCGTGCAGGGGTTGCAGCACGATTTCGCGGGTTTCCGTACCGTCCGGCTTCATGTACTTGTTGACGAGCTGCTGCATCCGGGCCCTATATTTATCCGGAGCCTGGTTTTCGGGTAATCGTATGAATATGCTGCCCTGCGAGCGCATCCCCCACTGATCAACCCCCAGGTCAAAGTACTCCTTAAGTGTCTTGTACGATACCAGTAAATTGGCCGGCAGATTGGTTTGGCCGGGCATGTCGCGCATAATGCCTGCCACCTGCAACTGCGTTTTCTGGCCCAGATGAAAGGTTCTTCCCACCACATCAGTCGTGCCAAAATACCGTTTTGCGGTACTCTCGCTCAAAATCGCCTGGTTGGGCTGGCCCAGCGCCTGTCGGGCGTTACCCGTAACCATTTCTACCGTAAACAGGTCCAGAAACTGGGGCTCGACAAATAAGGCTCGTTTTTCGGGGAGTAGCTTCTCTGGTGAAATCGCTACAAAGGCATCGCCCTCCGTATGCATACTCACAACAACCGGCCAGTCCGGAAAATCGGTACGTAAAGCTTCACCCATTGGATAAGGGGTAATTCCTGAGTACTCCGTTTCATTCTCATGGCGATCAATCAGATTAACCCGGTAGGTGCGTTCGCCTTGTGGCTGGTAGCGGTCGTAAAGCCACTCGCTCCGAAGAAACAGGCCGATCAGCAGGCAGGTCGTCAATCCAACCGTCAGGCCAAGCAAGTGAACGGCCGTCGTCGCGGGATATTTGCGGAGGTTCCGCCAGGCGATTTTGAGGTAGTTGCGGATCATATCAGGATGTAGGAGATAAGGTTGATAATAGTCTTTTTCACGTTTGCGCCGCCGCACGAAGGGCGGCAGTACCGACAGTACATTGAGCAGGTACCTTAGCGCAGCCTGCCGCTTGCCGGCCCGCCCGTACCAATAGGTATACAGCTCCTGAAGGTCACCCTCCACTTCTTCCAGGGTGTCGTCGGGGTGCAGCCAGGCCAGCAGCCGCTGCGCCCAGCGGGGTGGGGCAGGAGTGGGTACTTTTGGGTTCATATCCCGCTTACTTTTAAGGCTGACGGAGGTACCAGTTGCCAGAGCTGGCTGCGTAGTTGCTGAACATCCTGCAGGGCCCGGCTCCCGTGCGCTGTGATCGTAAACAGGCGCTTGCGCCGGCCGCCCCGCTCGGCGGTAGCGCCGCCCAGCTGAGATTTCACGAAGCCTTTTTCTTCCAAACGAATGAGCGTATTATGTACCGCGCCAAAGGTGATCATCCGGCCCGTCTGCTGCTCAATTTCCTGGCTTACACTCAGGCCGTAGGCTTCCCCATCGAGGATGGCCACCATCAGCAGAACGATCTCTTCAAATTCTCCCAGGTAGGTTCGACGCATTGCCGGTATGTATTAGTTTATATTTTGTCGTACAAATCCTTTGCCAGAAGCCTAAAACCGCTTCTATTGCCTTATTTGCAGATAATGGTAGTCTAAAAGTGTTCATTAACGGACAAAGAATGTTCACCGGTGAACGTGAAAGTACCTGCGCCGCCAGGGTACTTAACCCTTAGAAGGGTAGTACCAGAATCTAGGCTATTTATCTTCTATTTTAACGTAAAAAGTCCCCGCACCGGCTACCGGTGCGGGGACTTCTCCTTCCTAAGTACCTGCTCTCAGAAGACACTTACTACATGGGCTGCTTGTGGAGCGGTGCCACCCACAGGGTGGTACTAGTAAATCAGAGCGTACCTACCAGCGTGTACCTGTGGACCGGTGCCACCCACAGGGTGGTACCGGTTAGGCGTGCCTTAGGGGATTACTACCCGGCGGGTGGCGCCGTCGTCCTTCTGCACCACGGTGACGAACAAGGTACCTTTGGTGTTTTTCTTTAATTCCAGCTGACCCACAAAGTCCCCGCTGAAATCCCTGATTTCCTTGCGGGCTACTTCCTTACCACGGGTATCGGTTACGCTGATGGTCACATCGCCCTTCTCGGGTACGCTAAACCGCAGATTTAGTACGCCGTTATCCGGATTGTTGGGGTATACATTCAAGCCGCGCACATTGGCGGGTTGGCCCGTTTCGCTGCTCCAGATGTCGCCCATCCGCTCCCCGGCGTTCTCCAGGTCACGCATGAGTACCTTCACGCGGGGCTTGACCTCCTCCTCAATGCGGCGCATTTTTTCGCGCATTTCCCGGCTGTCAAATTCCACGTGGAAGTCGTCGTCGTCGCCCTTCCAGCTGAATACCGGCGCGTCATCGTTATGTACCTCCACGCGGCGGCGCTCACGGGTTGTTACGTTGCCGTCACCTTCGTCTACCGTTACGGTTACCCGGCGGTTGTTGTGGGTATCGGTACCAAGCGAGTCAAGTACCTTGTCCACAAATTCCTTACGCTCCTGATCCGACAGGGTACCTACTTCGTAGCTTCTTTCCACGACCTCCGTCCTGCCGTTTCGGTTTTCGGATACCTTCACCCGTACGGTCGTTTTCTTCTCCTCTTTCGACTGCGCCTGGGCCGGGCCGTAGCCCATACCCGCCAGCAGCATCACACCCAGTACCAGGGAGCGTCCAATCTTATTTTTCATGTCGGTTAGTTTGTTTTGGTTTGTTGATATTTATTGTCGGATGGTACGACTGAAAAAAAGCCTTCGGGTTTAAAGGCAATTGTCCAAAATTTTAAGTTAAGTTACTTTAAAGCTTACCCTCCAACTCTGTTAAAGTATGTTAAAAAACCCAGTACCCTATCCGCCGGGCACCCCAAAGGGCCTATTTTTGTTATTGTAGTTAAAATAAAGTCGTTCCCGAAACGGCCTGCGTTGCATAGCGTACCAAAAAATGACAAAAAGAAAGATACAGATTATAGTGGGGTTGATGTGCCTGGCACTGGTGGGGCTCATCGGGTTTCAGTGGTACTGGATCCGGGAAGCTATTGTCATTCGTAACGAGCAGTTCAACCATAAAGTAGCGGAGTCGGTACAGGCGGTGGTACACCGGATCGAGAAGCAGGAGATGATGTACCTGCTGCAGCAACGGATCGAAGCCGAGCAGCAGCAGGCCAGGTTTGACCGCATTACCCAGGTCAACGAAAAACCCCGCACCAAGCGTCCGGGAGTAGCCACTCCGGGAGGCGCTCCTCCGCATTCTCCCGAGCAGCTGGCCGCGGTACCCTCTCCCCCTACCAACGTCGAAATCACCATTGGCCCCACCGGCGAAGTGCGGTACCAGTTCTATACCGAAGAAGCGCCTTCCGAAGTAGCGCCTTCCGATGTATTAAGTCCCAACTTCCGGGTAATGGCGGACCACCAGCAGCAGATCATCGAAGAGTTTTTTCAGGCCCAGCGCCTGGGCCTGGCGGGTATGGATGAGTTTATGCGGCGGCGGCTGGAGGAAGAAAAAAAGCTGGGTACCTATTTCCGGGAAGAGGCCATGACCCATCCACCCACCCCATCCAGCCCAAAGGCCGGCGCCACCGCCCAGGTACCTGCCCCATCCAAAGCAGGTAAGGAACCAGCGGCCAGACCCACCGCCGACAATAAGCCCCCACCGCTCGACCGGGCTGAGCTGCTGCGGGAAGTAATGAAAGACCTCCTGTATACCCAGCGGCCCATCAAGGAGCGGGTCAACCGCTTTCTGCTGGATTCGCTGCTGAAAAAAGAACTGGTACAAAATGGTATTTCGCTGCCCTATGAGTTTGCGGTACGTACCCATGCCGTAGCCCAGCCGGTACTTGCTACGGCCGAGCTTAAGGCGGGCGACTGGGAGCAACGGGCCTACAAGGCGTCGCTGTTCCCGAGTGAAATGCTCAGCGGCAATAACCTCCTGTACGTGTACTTCCCGGATCAGCAGCAGTACATACTGCGGAAGATGAGCGCCATGCTGGCGGGCTCGGCGGTACTGGTGCTGGTGATTCTGACCTGCTTTTACCTGGCCGTAACCACTATCCTGCGGCAGAAAAAGCTCTCCGACATCAAAAACGACTTCATCAACAACATGACGCACGAGTTCAAGACGCCCATTTCTACCATTGCCCTGGCTACCGACATGGCGCAGGAAAACGCGGCCACGGTACCCCAGCCGGACCTGACCCTCCGCCTGAACCGGTACCTGGGTATTATCCGGGAAGAGAACCGGCGGCTGGGTACCCACGTCGAGAAGGTACTTCAGATGGCGCTGCTCGACCGCGGCGACGTCCGGCTCAAAACAACCGAGGTCAATATCCACGACCTCATCGGGAAGGTACTTAACAACCTCAGCGTCCAGATTGAGCAGCGGGAGGGAGAGGTGGAACTGGACTTCGAAGCCGGGGAGGAGATCGTAACGGGCGACGAACTGCACCTGACCAACGTCCTCTCCAACCTCATTGACAACGCCATCAAGTACTCACCCGAACGCCTGCACCTGACCATCCGGACCCGCAACGAGCCCATAGGTACCCCCCGTGGAGACGGCCCCCGTGGCAATGGCCCCCGTGGCAGCGGCCACCGTGGTAGCGGCCGTCCTGGTATCCGGATTGACATAGCCGACCAGGGAATTGGTATGACCCGGGAGCAGCTCAGCCGTATTTTCGATAAGTTCTACCGCGTACCCACCGGCAACCTGCACGATGTAAAAGGCTTCGGCCTGGGCCTCAGCTACGTCCGTAAATTGGTAGAAGCCCACGAAGGTACCATTCAGGTCCAGAGCCAGCCGGGCCAGGGAAGCGTGTTCAGTGTTCAATTACCAGTGATCAATGAGCAGTGAGTGAATGAGTGAATGAGTGAATGAGTGAATGAGTGAATGAGCGGCCACCGCTGTGGTGGATGAGCGCCTCCCGCTGTGGTGAATGAGTGAATGAGCGGCTACCGTGGTAGCGGCCACCGTTGATGGGGAAGGGAAAACACCGCGTTACTCTGTGCTAAAACTCTTTGAACTCTGTGGTTAATTAATACCCGGAACAGTTCAATGTAAAACTATTTTCTTGGTCTAGTACTTAAAAGAAAAGCTTACTGCATATAGCATACGGCTTACAGCTAAAACCTAACACTGCACACTGCCATGCGTTTACTTCTCGTTGAAGATGATCCGAATCTGGGGGGGCTCCTGCAGGAGTACCTGACCCACAAAGGCTACCCCACCGACCTCGCTACCGACGGGCAGAAGGGATGGCAGGCTTTTGTGGAGAACGACTATGACCTCTGTATCTTTGACGTTATGATGCCCAAAAAGGACGGCTTCTCCCTGGCCAAAGAAGTACGCATGAGTGGCCCCCGTAGCGACGGCCGCCGTGGAGACGGCCCCCGTGGCAGCGGCCACCGTGGAGACGGCCACCGTGGTAGCGGACGCGATGTCCCCATTATTTTCCTGACCGCCAAGTCCATGAAGGAAGACACCATCCAGGGCTTCCGCGTCGGGGCCGACGACTACGTTACCAAACCCTTCAATCAGGAAGAGCTGCTGCTGCGCATTGAGGCCATCCTGCGCCGCTACCGTCGCTCCGACGGAGCGCAGGCGACCGATACCGACCCGGAGGCCAGGGTGTACCAGGTAGGTACCTATACCTTCGACTACGACCACCAGCAGCTCCGTCATGGCGACGACAGCACCCGCCTGACCAGCAAGGAGTCTGAACTACTGAAGCTCTTCTGCCAGAACCTCAACCAGCCCATCAGCCGCAGCTACGCCCTCAAAATGATCTGGGGCGACGACTCCTACTTCAACGCCCGCAGCATGGATGTGTACGTGACCAAGCTCCGCAAGCACCTCCGCGACGACCCCTCCATCCAGCTCATGAATCTCCACGGCGAAGGGTTTAAATTGATGAGCAGCCCTTCGGGCAGCGAAAGAGCGAAAGAGTGATAGAGTGGGAGGAAAGGCGGCCGCAGGGCGGTCCGCCGCGCGGTTCATGAGAAGGTAGGCAAAGGAGGCATGGACGATACTCACACTTTGTTAACGGTATAAACAAACTCTGTGTCTCTCTGTGAAGTACTCTTTAACCTCCGTGGTAGGAAAAATAGCAGATTTAAACACCCCCTGCCCCCTTACTAGGGGGTAAGTAGTTTGGAATTCAGCATTCACTAATCTAAAATTCAGAATTCCTACAAACTATCTTTGCAACGGCTGAATCCACTTTCAGCCGTTTTTGTTACTATATCTATTGATAGCCCCCGGCTATAAGCTAATGGCTAATACCTAACCACCTAACAGCTAACCAATGATCTATATACCCCGTCGTCCGCGTCGTAACCGTAAGTCTGCTGCCATCCGGGAGCTGGCTCAGGAAACTACCCTTTCGGTATCTGACCTTATATTCCCCATGTTTGTGCAGGAAGGTACCGGCCTACAAATTGAAATCAAGTCCATGCCCGGCATCTACCGCTTTTCCGTGGACAGCCTGCTCGAGGAACTGAAGGAGGTGACGGACCTGGGCATTAAGACCATCTGCCTTTTTCCCAACTACCCCGAAAGCAAAAAAGACAAGTACGCCACTGAAAGCTACCGCGAAGGTACCCTCTACCTCGACGCCCTCAAGGCCATCAAAGACCGCTTCCCCGACCTGGCCCTCATGACCGACATCGCCATGGACCCCTACAGCAGCGACGGCCACGATGGCGTGGTAGAGAACGGCGAGATCGTCAATGACCCAACCCTCGAAGTACTGGGCAAAATGGCCGTGGCGCAGGCTAAAGCCGGGGCCGATATCCTCGGTCCCAGCGATATGATGGACGGCCGCGTGGGCTACATCCGCGACCTGCTCGACGCCCAGGGCCACTCCCACGTCAGCATTATGTCCTACACCGCCAAGTACGCCAGCGCCTTCTACGGTCCCTTCCGCGACGCCCTCGAGTCGGCCCCGCGCTTTGGCGACAAAAAAACCTACCAGATGAACCCCGCCAACCGCCGCGAGGCCCTGGTGGAAGCCCAGCTCGACCTGGAAGAAGGTGCCGATTTCCTGATGGTGAAGCCCGCCCTGTCTTACCTGGACATCATCCGCCTGCTCCACGACCACTTCGACCTGCCCATTGCCGCCTACAACGTATCCGGCGAGTACGCCATGATCAAGGCCGCCGGACAAAACGGCTGGATCGACGCCGAACGCGCCATGCTGGAGGTACTTCTCAGCATCCGCCGCGCCGGTGCCAAAGCCATCCTGACCTATTTCGCCAAGGAAGCCGCTTTTGTGCTCAATGAACAGTGAGCAATTATCAGTGACCAGTGACCAATTACCAGTGACCGCGCGGCGGTCCGTCAGTGATCAGTGACCAATGAGCAATTACCAGTGATCAGTGACCAATTACCGCAACGGCAGACCGCCAATTACCAGTGACCGCGGACCGTTAATGATCAATTACCCTGTGGGACATTCAGTTACCAGCGTGGCTGGCAGCGTAGGGAGGAGGTGCTTAGGCCGGTTTGATAGGAAGGTATCAAAAGCGGGCCCGGCAGCGGCGGACGGCCGCTGCCGGGCCGTATCTTAGTAGAAAGAAACAGCTAATTCCTAATTCAGAATAAGTAGTGTACGAAGGGTTGATTTTCCTGAGCATGAGTAGCTTTCAGGCCATGGAAGCGGGCCCCAGAGGCGGACGGCCCCAGCGGGGCCGCACCTTAGTAGAAAGAAATAGCCATAAAGGGAATAGATAGCTCCGTAGGCGGCCGCAACGGCGGACCGTCGCCGCGCGGAGCGGCACCTTTTGTTCCTTCGTACATTACCAATTCAGAATTCATCATTCAGAATTAATAAGGTGCCGCCCCTGGGGCTTTTTTGAATTGGCAACTGCTCATTGGTAACTGCTCACTGGTCACTGTCCTCCGACTTCGTGAACGGTCATTGTTTACTAATTTTCCTGCGGTTATTTGTAACCGGCCTTACCAGGCCCCGCTTTACTCAACGTTATCCTCTTTCATGAAAAAGAAATTTCTACTCTACACAACCGGTGTAGTGGCCCTGCTGTATAGCTGCTCCACTAAAGATCTCCCCTCCGTTGACCCCTTCGCCCCTTCCCTGCGGGAACTGGAAAAAATGGAACTGCCGGATATAACTTTACAAAAACCCGCCCCCGTTACGATCGTGCCCGGCTCGGTCAAAGAGTCGGCTAAGGGAGCGGCGGCCGTCCGGGAACTAACTTCCCTGGGCACCGAAGGTACCCTGTCGGTTTCTTCCCGGCAATTCGCTACTGCCGTTATGCAGGCCGTACCCGAAAGCCAGGCTACCGCCGTGCGGGAAAGTACTTCCGCCGGTACCCTGGGCCAGATCATGGAGCAGACCACCTATACCGAAGCGCAACGCGTATTTGTGAAATCTCTCAAGGGCCTGCCGACCGAAGCCGCCGGTTTTTTACCCCAGCTCAGCCAGCCCCTCATCAACGGTAAACCCGCCGGAGCACGTTCCGGCCTGCCCGAGGGTACTACGCCTCCCACGCCCGTAGCAACCGGACCGCTTGGCACCCAGGCACCGGATGAACTGATGAAGGGCGAAGATGGCTGTAAGAGCGCCGCCCTGGAAGCGCTGACCCGCGTGCTGGAAAAACTACAGCAGAAAAAAGCGGAGCAACTGGCCCGGGCCGACGCCGAATTTCAGAAAGACCTGAAAGAAGCAGGGGCAAATAAAAGCTGTGAAGCCGACAAAAACCGCAAAGAGGCCGTGAAGGAGCTGGAAAAAAAGTACAAAAAGCTCTTTGACGACCTGGGAAAAAGCAAAAAGAAAGACGATTATAAAGCCAGAGCCGCCCTCCTCAACGCCCTTTTCTACGCCGAACTGGACGCCATCAACAGCCTGTACCTACAGGAGCTGGCCGCCTGCGCGCAGGCCCAAACCTTACGCGAAGCCGCCGCCCGCGCGGCCCTGGAAGCCAATAAGCAACAGATTGAAGCGAACTATAAGCAGGAAGCCGACAAAGCCACGGGTATCGCCAATGCCCTAATTGCTGCCTGCCATAACCAGGGCGGAGGAAAGTGATCAATGACCAGTGATCAGTGACCAGTGAACAATGATCAGTGACCAATGAGAGAAGGAGAGAATGACCGGGCGGCGTTCCGCCAGTTACCAGTTACCAGTGACCAATGACCGCGCGGCGGACCGTCAGTGACCAATGATCAATGAGTGAATGAGAGAAGGACCAATTAGTGGTTCGGGACGCGTAGTTCGGGAGGCGCTCCTTCGGCGGGCCGTCTGGAGGCATCTCCGTGTTGGACCGATGGGATAGCCCATTCTTTTTTTCTCACGGCAAGCTACCAAAATCCTGGAATCTTACCGGCTTTCAAACCTAAAGGCCCCCGTGGATACGGCCACCGTGGATACGGCCCCCGTGGATACGGCCACTGCGGCAGCGGCCACCGCGGCAGCGGCGCATCCCGCACAGTAATTGGTCATTCTATTAATTTACGGTAATTGATCACTGGCGGTCCGCCGGACTGCGCGGCCCTCGCGGTCATTGATCACTGGTCACTGCTCACTGCTCACTGGCGGTCCGCCGCCGCGGTCATTGCTTAATTTCCGCTTCCAGCTTTTGGTGCAGGCTTTTCAGGCGTTGTACCAGGAGCTGGCACTCTTCCTCGCTCATGCCCCCGATGGTGTTCGCGACCTGGTTGAGGAGCATCCGGCCGTCTTCCAGGGGTACCCCACCGCGTTTGACGGTACTCAGAATCGTTTCCCACTCTCTTGCCAGGGGCTCCGAAAAGAATTTAGGGTCAATGATATTAAAATAAGCCGCCTGGGCCTTAAGTCGCTCTTTCAGGGGGGATACCGGGCCGTGGAGATTCCCTACGAGCTTTGACAGCTCCACGTACGCAAAGATGTTAGACTTCTTCATGTGTGCGGTATAGTTATAGAATTGAGGGTAAAAAGAGGTTTACGCAAAGCTACCATCTGTTTCTATACGTTAGGGTACCGTTAGATAAAATTATTGCAGAAATTGATCAATGATCAATGATCAATGACCAGTTACCAGTGACCAATGATACTAGTGATCAATGAGTGGATGAGTGGATGAGTGGATGAGTGGATGAGTGGATGAGTGAATGAGTGAATGAGTGGATGAGTGGATGGCCAATTACTGGTTTGGAGGCGCTCCTCCGGGAGGCATCACCGTGTCGGAGGAGCGCCTCCCGAACTACGCCTCTCGCACTACGCGTCCCGCACGGTCACTGATAATTGGTCACTGGCGGTCCGCCGCGCGGTCACTGGTAATTATTTCAGCATCTGGTACTGGCGGTTCAGGTAGTTGCGGTGGTACTGGCGGAGGCGCTGGTCCAGCTGGTAGCCGGTGCGGTAGCGTTCGCCAATGTTGTAGCCCCGCGTGTAGGTATACTCCCAGCGAAACTCCTCGCCGGTCCGCAGGCGGGCGCGGTCCCCCTGCCAGAGCTTGCCCGGTGGTATGGGTACCGCCAGGTTAAAGCCCAGGGTAGCGCCGTTGCGGCTTTTGGTGGTGTACAGCCCCACCTCCACGTTCGTAAACTGCCGGATTATATCCAGGCGCGCGCCCACGTCATTGGCCAGGTACTGTCCGCCCGACAGCTTCAGCGTCAGGTCGGGGCGGGGGAGGCGGTAGGCCACGTCAGCCAGGAGCAGCAGGTTGTCCAGCGCGCCGTATATGGCCCCCCGTCGGGTAAAATAAAACTCGCCCGTCAGGCCCGTTTCGGCTCCGAACGACCAGGCCCCGCTCAGGGGCATGTGGCGGTACTGCACGTTCAGGCCGTACTGATCGTCGTGGAAGAAGCCCGCCGAGGCGCTCACAAAATGGTCGCCGTCCAGGGCCAGAAACTGGTTCAGAAACAGGGGAGCGGGCCGAACGATATTGGGACGGTTGTCCAGGTCGTTGGTGAGCGGGAACAAGACCCCCCCGTTTAGCACCAGGCCGCGGCTGAGGTACAGCTGCGTCATCAGCAGCAGGTACGTATTACTCTCAATAGGCTGGTTCCGGTTGCCGAAGTAGGCCGCGAACTGAGGCTGCAGCCAGAAGTCCAGCTTGTACTGCCGCCAGGGGCGGTGCGGGCGCTGCACGTAGTACGTCTGCCGCTCTCCCCGGCTCAGCGGACTAAACTCCAGCCTCTCTCCTTCCATAGAGTACTTACCCACGGGTATCCCCTGAATCAGCGGCACAAAGTTTTTGATAACGGCCGGCGTACCGGCGCCCGGCGTACCGGCCGACGCCGGTGCGCCCGGCGCGTCGGTGCTGCCTGTCGTAACCTGCCGCATTTCGATCAGCCCAATGAAGGGGTTGCGGTACAGGCGCTGCTCGTAGTAAACGGTACTCCGGCCTCCCGTAGTGTCAAACGAAATATTTTCAAAGTTTTGCCGCAGGGCCTGTTGGGCCGCTGGAACGCCGGCCGCCGGGCTCAGCAGTGGCTGGGCCACCAGTTGGGTATACCAGCCCGTACCCAGCAGAAAAAGGAGAAAGGAGCCTTTACTTAATTTCATTGGTTTTCCGGAGCCTTACCGGGAGGGCGTTAAGCGGTACAGTATAAGAAGTTCCAAAAGTAAGCTGGTCAAAATTCAGCAGGCCCGCCTGAATCGTCCACCGCTTAAAAAGCGTAGCGTAGCCACCCACATTCACGCGCTGCGAGTCCCACTCGGCCATCAGGCCCGCCTTCTGTTGGTAGTTCAGGCTCAGGCCACCAAAGGGACCAGTCAGGTAGTCATTGCTAAATATAGCTTCACTTCTTTTAATTATTTTGAAGTCTGCTAACACATTATAATTCAATCCAGATTTATCATCTCGAAAAATAAAGTAAGGGCTACCCATGCCTCCGGTTAACTCAAACTTAATATTTTCATTGAATTGAAATTGCTTTGTAGCTACTAATGCATAAGTAATTAATGAAGCCTGTACAGTAAATGGTGACGACATAATTACTGCTATAGAAGGGCGAAGCTTTTTTTCTTTAAGAAGTAGATACTTAATATCCAGCTGCCGATCACCAATCATCCTTTCTATATATGGAATACCAGGTCCATTTAAATGTACTAAGTTAACATTAATTTCTAGGCGATGCAGAAGCGTCAGGTTTGCATATAGAATGCGTTCAGAAAAATTTCCTTGATTTTTATAGTAGGTTGACCGAAACCCATAGCGGTAGGGATTGTAGTTAGCCCCGACCGTAAAGGTACCATCCGGCGTTTCCCGGGCCGTCGGAATGTAGATCAACCCCGGCTTGCCCGAAATATTCATTTGCCCGTAACCCCGCGTCATACCCAGTCCCGCGAGCAGCAGGAACACAAAAAAGGGTAGCGTTACACTACCCCTTTTTTTACGTAATTCTTGTATCATTTTTTAAGTAAAGAGTTTTGAGTTTATGAGTATGAAGTACTACCGCAGCGGCGGGACGCGTAGTCTGGCCGTCACTCATGAACTCATAGACTCATGAACTCATCAACTTACTTCCCTCCTCCCTGGTTGTGGCAGGCCTTTACCAGTTCCGCTATCTTATCTGAAGCGGTTTTCAAGCCTTTGTTCAGTGCCTCGGTTACTTTGCCGGTATTGGCTGCCTTGGCTGCGTTGGCGTTGGCAATGGTAGCTTCCTTCTTCTGGGTACAGGCCGCCAGGTCCGCTTTTTCCAGCGAATTGATCGCCGCGAGTGTCGAGCCGTACTGAACCGTTACCAGCGCTTTCAGGAGGCCGTAGAAGCTACCCAGTGCAGCCTGGTTAGCATCCAGGTTCGCCAATATTCCACTAAACTGCGTCTTGGTGTTGGTACGCAGGGTCGTGTAGTTGGCGGGGATACCGGCCTTGCAGCTGGTTTCGGCCGTGGCGGCATCTGCCACCTGCTTCTGGTAGTCGGCATCAACTTTGTCCTGCTGCGTTTTGGCGTCAGCTTTCAGTTTATTGATCACGTTGGCCAGCGCATCCTGCGCCGCTTTCACACAGGCATCGTCCGCCTGGGTACCCATTACTTTTTCGATCGACTCGGGCAAACCGGTACGGCCGTTCACCACAGTTCCGTTCACGGTTGGCAGGCTGAAGCTAGCCAGGAAAGAGGTCAGTCCCGCGTTGCCCTTTATTTTATCGAGCGCGGTCTGTAGTTCCGAAGGGAGCGTTCCTCCGTTGGCAATTGCATCCAGCTGAGCGGGAGTAATGGCATTGACAGCCGATACTTCACTGGTGCTCAGGGTATTTGATACCGTGGTAGCTGTCGACTGCATCGCTGCCGTTGGGGCACCTCCGCTGTAGCTGCTGATCGTCGTGTTAGTCGGAGCAGTAAAGGTCGCAGGCTGGGTCGTTACCGGAGCCGGAGGCGCGATCGTTACCGTTTCTACCGTAATCCCGCTCAGCTCATTGTTGAAGTCAGGAATGGGAGGGGGCGTCTCGTGATCTTTACAATTGTAAAGGGTCAGTGTAGCCAGGAGGCTGTACGCAAATAGGGATGCATAACGTTTTTTCATTGGAAAAGATAGTAAGTAAAGTATGTAACAGGTTCGGTATAAAAAAGCCGCGGCACGTTGCCGCAGGAAAAATTCAGCTTTAAAAAAGGTCCCTATCACACGCCAAAACCACTTTTCCGGAGGGAGTTTTACACTATTTCAGCAGTTTACCCGCAATATTAGACTATTTTATCACATTATTGCCCGTTGGGGTAAATATATTTACTTCTTCAGGCTTTTTATAATGCTTTAGGCTATAGGCCGTAAGCTTTAGGCTTTCCTGAGTTCAATTTCACTACTCTTACTTCAAACCCACTCATCAACTCCTTCACTCATTCGCTCATTGGACACTGCTCACTGGTCACTGAACACCTCCCGCGCGGCGGCCGCCTCAGTCCCCGCAACGGCGGCCGCTCCTTATAGGAGGGAAGCTTCATTGTAGGGAAGCTATACTTTGTGCTTCAATCACTGACAGTCCGCCGAACTACGCCTCCCGCCTGATCATTGGCGGAACGCCGGAGGAGCGCCTCCCGCCCGGTCACTGCTCACTGGTCATTGATCATTGGTAATTGGTAATTGGTAATTGAGCATAGCTCATCTTCCCCTTCCCAGCATCATCACCACCACCGTCTGCATTACCAGGCTGATGTCCTGCCGGAGGCTGTACTTACCCAGGTACTCCAGGTCGTAGCGGAGGCGATTCACATTTTCGGCTTCGTTGGTGGCGTAGCCCGCCTTAATTTGCCCAATGGACGTAATCCCCGGGTTAACCGTCAGTATTTTCTTGAATTCCTTGGGGGCGGCCTTCATCAGCATCTCCACGTCATAGTGGGGCAGCGGACGCGGACCCACCACCGACATTTCTCCCTTTATTACGTTCAGGAACTGCGGCAGTTCGTCGAGTCGGGTCTGACGCAGAAAAGCACCAATGCCCGTCAGGCGCGGGTCTTTCTTCCCTTGCGAGTGCTGGAGCCCGTAACTATCGGCATCTACCTTCATGGTCCTGAACTTATAAATGCTAAAGTTTTTGCCCCAGCGGCCGGTCCGGCTCTGTGTAAAGAACACCGGGCCCGGCGAGGTCAGCTTTACGGCCACCATCACCAGCAGGAATACGGGCGCTCCCACCAGCATTACCAGCAGAGAAAACAGGAGGTCAAAGGCCCGCTTTACCGTTTGCTCCTGCGGACTGGAAAACGGCTTCGTGGATACCTCAATCACCGGGTACACATCGTGGTATTCAATAGTCGCGTGGTTAGTCATAAAGCCCCGGAAGTCCGGTACCAACCGCACCTGCGTACGCTGCCGCTCCGCTACCTGTATAATACTCCGCACCTGCTCATCGTTCAGCTTCGACAGGCAGCAGTATACGTAGTCCAGGTTACGGTGTTCTATAAATCCTTCCAGCGCGGCTTCGTCCTGGCTATGATCTTTAAACTCAAACAGGCCGTAGTAGTGGTAACCCAGCTCCGGGCGCTGCTCATAAAACTCTTTGATGTACTCAATCAGCTCATCGTCACCTACAACGGCGTAGCGACGGAAGTCGTAGCCCGCCCTGCGGTATAGCTGCAGCGACAGCAGCATCGCTATCCGGACCACCGTAGCCGACAGGATAAACAGCCCGTAGGTCATCGCCAGCTGTATCCGTGAGTAGGCATCCCCCAGTTGAGAAAGGTAGATAACGCCCGTTAAACAAACAGCGTGCAGCAGCGTGGCCTTGATCAGGTTGCCTTCCTGGTCGTTGAAGGTATACGACAGCCGGGTGAAGTTGTAGGTCCTAAGGAAATAAATTACCAGTACCCACAGCAGGTTGCTAACCAGCAGCAGGTTTATGTAGTGCGGGTTCAGGTCCGTCAGCAGCGTATCAAACCGGACCAGGTAGGCGATCAGGAAAGAAGCATTGAGCAGCAGAATGTCCGTCCAGAGGTGGGTTTTGGAAACCAGACCGGTAGAGCGATTTTTCATTGTATAGCGTGTAAGTTTTCGGAGGATACCAGGCAAAGACCCCGAATAGCCGCTTTGCCCGGGGCAAAGCATAAGCTACTGTTTCTGCGCATGATCATGATATGGGGCGATTAAATTTGAAACTACGGTACAACTGTTACTATCACCAGCCCCTCAGCCTGTTCACTATCCTTTCATCCTCCGCCTTCCCAAACACCCTTCCCTCAAGCAAAAACTACACCAACTGCCAGCAGTCAGCTACCATTTTTTACCTGACAGTTACATCCGCTGATGTAAGGTACCTGACCCGCCACCTATCAGCCGGAACTAATCTGCCGGCACACTACCTAAACTCTTACATTACGATTGAAAACAGCAGGAGTAACTGGAGTAACTATAGATTCTGCTTGAATAGGGCTACAAGTTGTACATTTTCAGAGCAATACACCAACTAGAAGTATAAAAATTTATCAAACGGTATGTTATTATGTACTAAGTGCTACCGAGTATAAGTTTTATCTAATTTTCCATCAATAGAACAATGTTACAAATCTAAATTGAGGAATTGTTTAGTAATTTAATTTTGATCCATTCTTTAATAAACAATTTTAAAAAGATTGTATTATTAAAAAGGTATCGTTTCCAAAGTCGCTTTGGGTCTTGACATAGTCGAAATATCCATTCAAGACTTAGTTCTCTCATCCATTGAGGAGCTAGTTTTTCTACGCGGGCGTAGACAGGAAAAGCATTGCCAACTCCAATCATGACACAGTGAATATTTCCTTTCATTTCAGCCATCCATTTTTCTTGCTTTGGGCAACCCAAAGAAACAAAAACTAGTTGTGCACCAGATTCATTTATTGTTTGAATCAATTCAACTCGTTCGCCAAAGGTGGCAGGCCGAAAAGGAGGAGAATGTATACCAGCTATGATTAAGTTTGGGATATCTACTCGGCAGCGTTCTACAAGAGATTGCAAAACGTATTCAGTGGACCCTAGAAAAAAAACCTTAATCCCTACTTGTGCTGATCGAGCAAGCAATAATGGAAACAAATCACATCCTGCGACTCGTTCTTGATTTATGCCATAAAGCCATCGCATAACAAACACTAATGGCATACCATCAGGAATTACTAATTCAGCATCATACAAAGCTCGAGCCATTTCAGAGTCAGACTTTGCCTCACCTACCATATGAACGTTAGCTACACAAATGTAGTATGAACGCTTTTTTGTCGCCAAAAAGATTATTTCATCGATAACAGATGTAAAAGGGTTTACAGTAATGGGGAAAAAATTAAAGAGCTTTTTCATTATCTAGAACAGACTTATAAATATTAATAAGATTTTTGTAATTTGCCTCAGGGGAGTAAACATCCTCATAAGTCTTCCTAGCATTTTCATATAAATTACTGTTTTTATTATCCATAATTTCTGAAATAACACTAATCAAATCATTGGCATCATTTTTGCAAAAAAGAAAACCATCTTTTCCATGGATAACTATTGAATTAATATTGTCAATATTTGTAGCTATTACTGGAGTCCCAGTTGAAAAAGCTTCTAAAATGGTCATTGGAAGACCTTCAAAAGAAATAGAAGGAAATAGTAAAGCTTTTGATTTTTTCAAACGATTAATTATAAAGTTTGAATCCTTTTGCCCCCAGTAGGTCAAGGAGGAGTAAAGGTTAGCTGCATTTTGGACATCAATAGCAAGTGGACCATCACCAATAATTTCAATTTTAACGCTACAGCGGGAAGCAATATCAAGAATTAATTTTACACCTTTCTCATTAGTTAACCGGCCTATAAAGATAATAAGGTTTTCTCTACCTTCTAAGGGAGAAAAACCATTATCCATAACAAAATTAGGCTTAATAGAAGTTTGTAAAGAAGAAATACCAAGAGAAGAATTAATAAATTTTTGTCTAGAAAAGTCGGTTAAAAAAATAAATTTATTTATTTTGTTTTTCCAAGTACCTAAATAATTATGAGCAGAGATAATAAAAGAGAGTTGAAACGTTTTGATATAAGATTTCTGAAAACAGCTATTTAGTATACCATCCCAACCAATTTTTTTCTTAATACAAAGCTCACAAATTTCGCCATTTTTTAAAAGAGTAGCCGCAGTACAGATTAAACGGTAATTATGAACAGTCATAATTACGGGTAACTTAGCTTTAGATGCAATAAATAGTACAGACGGGGAAATATTGTAAAATAAATTATGGATGTGAATAAGATTTGGTTTAAAGGATTTAATTTTATTTTTTAAAATTTGAGCTGTAACAGGGTTGAAAACTGTCAAAAAGGGGGCTGTAAGTTTACCAAATGGAGTATTGAAATCATCATTAGAAAATTTTAGGATTTCAACGTTATGACCATAAGAAATTAGTAAATTCATTTCATTCAGTACTACTGAATCTTCGCCACCTTGATTATTGTAGTAATTATGCAAAATAAGAATGTTCATTATTTTTTAATTTAGAATCAATAACATCATATGCAGAATTTACAATTTTTGACCATGAAAATTCATGTGCTCGATTAATAGCTCCTTGTGACAAACTAGTTAATAAAAGCTCATCGTTTTTCAAAAGTTTTATACTATCAGCAAAACCAATTATAATTTGTTCAATAGAAGTATTTTTAGTACTAATTTTTATACCACAAGAGCTATTGACGATTTGGTTTGGACCACCAATGTCTAAACACAAGGCAGGCATTCCATTGGAAAAAGCTTCTAAAATAACAAATCCTCCACTGTCATGAAAGCTAGGAAAAACTAACAAATGACCTTTTTTATAATATTCATGTAACTCCTCCTGAGGAAGCCATTTTACCCACTCAATTTGATTGTCAATATTTAGCAGTTGTGAAAGTTTTTGCAGGTGAATTTGATAATTTCCCCTACCAATAATAGTTAAATGGACATTTATGCCTTCATTCTTTAAAAAAGCAATTGATTTTAATAAGATATGAATTCCTTTTAGTGGAATTATTTGCCCTACATAAAGTAAATGGAAAACGTCAACATTTTTTATAGACTTCAAAGTTGGACAATGTCTAGGCGTATTAGAAATGCCTATGGCGCTATTAACAAAAGATTTATATTTAAATTTTTCAGATAAAACATTTTTTGTGTCCTCGGTTGCGCAAAAAATGACTTTAGAAGATTCTAATGCACTGTTGGAAAATGGATTTATTTTAAGAGACCTATTAGATAATAATCTAATATATTCATATACTTTATATCGAAGTGGTAAAGAATTAATAAGTTTAAGTGTCGGTTCTTCACCACCAGCAACGGGACCAAAAATGAAGGGAGCCTCAATTTTATAAAGGAAGCTTGGGAATCGTAAGGTAACAAACGTTATATGGTGAACTAAATCAAAATTATATGTATTATGTAATTTTTTGGCTAAATTTGAAATATTAATTTGCCAAAGA
The DNA here is from genome assembly GCF_035998675.1 of Telluribacter sp. Lineage (NCBI taxonomy): Bacteria > Pseudomonadati > Bacteroidota > Cytophagia > Cytophagales > Spirosomataceae > Telluribacter > Telluribacter sp. The sequence continues at coordinate 98,733 of NZ_DASYHI010000019.1, read as the reverse complement.
AAATAGTATATCCTAGTCCCAAAATATTTTTTAAATTTTAATATTTTAGATGGAAGATCATAATAAATAAAATGTAAGTTATGTGGAATTGAAGGATATGCATCAATAGTTTTTTTATTATTTAAACGAGTTATTACCCAAACCTCATGACCCATTTTTGATATTTCAAGTGCCCAATTCCAACCAACAGCAGGTTCTGATCCTTTATTTGGTTCACAAGCATAAGCGGAAAGTAATATTTTAAATTTCATTGGTACTCATGGTATAATTGCAAATATTTACTATAAAGTTTTGAGGATTTATTAATTGTAGTATTCAACTTAATCGTAAGAAAATTAATTAAATATGGCTTAAAATTTCCAATATAATAGACAGTAAAATATTCTTCAAAGCTAGTCAAATTCTCACTCATAATTGAGCTAAATGATTTCTTTGGATAAAGTAAAAAATTTGTTTGAAATGCAAAGGTAAATAAATCGAAGCCAAGAGGATAATAGCCGGCCAATTCCCAGTCAAAGACTTTAAAATTATTATTATCATCCATCAAATTCCATGGACAAAAATCACCATGACTAAATGTATATATTAAACCATCTGCATTATGATGCACCTCTTTAAGAGAGTTAATATAAATAGAAAGAGAAATTATTTGTTGATTTAAAAGAATGTTTGAAAGCTTTTTGCCATCCAAAACAGATGTAGTAAGGTAGGAAAGATGCTCACACTCTTCAAAATCGATAAATGTTGGGAACAATTTATTCTCCGAAAGGTCCATCAACACACGAGCTTCATTTAAAATCAGCTCCTTTGCTCTGTTGGTATTCCCTGCTTTAATGAAAAAAGATTGTCCAAGATTTTTAGTAATTATTATTGTTATTTTTTGATCTGGTCCTGGTGTACCCAGATTTATTAAGCAATTTGCTTCTACTAGGTTGAATTTATCTTTTACTTCACTAAAGTATGATGGAAAATCATCCGGATTGTAGACGAATAGTTTTCTAAAAAAAGGAAAGTAAAGCCAAAGCTTCCAAATTAACGCTGTGAAATGGTTATAAGCGTAATAAAATTTTTTCCTCACCAATTTATTGTGGATAAAAGTTGAAGAGAAAATGAATTGTTTTCGCCAAGGAGGAAAATAATAAAGTTTAGGATCCATGAATTTTCAGACGCCCTGCAAGATAATCTAAAAGAATAGTTTCTATTTGTAATGTAGCAATTTCAGAATTTGCTGAATTGTCAATGATAAATGCATTACTTAATTTGCTTGCGATTTTTCTATATGCTTTACTTTGCCTTTCGGCTTCAATAAAGCTAACTTCTTGTTTGCGCAATAAAAGTAAATCAGGCGGAGCATCAATAATAAAAAATAGATCTGGTTTTGGAACTATCTTTCCTACTAGTGTTGCCAATTTTAAACTACCGCCATGACGATATCGTATTGGGTCTATGAGAATATCATGGAAGTATCTATCAAAGAATATTATATTACTTTTAGCCTTTTTGGGATATACCAAAAGCCAAAAACTAATTACGTACTTAAATAACAGAAAAATAATTTTTATACTTGATAGAAAAGAGTTTCGAGTTTTTAGTGAATGAGGATTTTCACTGGCAATTTTAGGCTTTTGAATGAACTCTGGACATAGATGAAAATATTTCTTATCTCTAAATATTGAATTACTTAGGTGTCGATTGTAAATGTTATTTATGATAGTAGACTTACCTGAACCGTCACATCCTAAAAATGCAATAACCAGGCCTGTTGGTTTGATTATCCTATTATAAATTCTTAGATACTCTTTATATATGTCATAAATTTTTATTCTATTAGTAGAAAAATTAGTAAGATTATTTAGTAGTTCGGCATTTATACCATCGTATACGTTCTTATTGAAAAGTAATTCAATTTGATTTAATCCAGCGCTGCCATAGATATTTCTTAATTCTTTTTTAATGGCATCTGTTTCTAAATCCCATAGACTCTTTAAATATGTAAAGCTATCTTTTGATACTTTTTTCTTTTCAACCCTCTTTATAAAATAATACAAAAATGAAACTGTCGTGTTACAAACCTTGAAATCACAATTTCTTTTACTTATTATTTGATTGTTTTCTAATAGCTTTTCCCAAGTTAGTATTAATTTATTATTTCTATAATAATCTGAGCAAGCATCAATTGCAAGGAAAGTTGATATTTTTGTTTTTTCATTCAAATAAACAATCAGAAAGTATTTAGATGAAATTTCATGATTAAAGCAGTTGCATAGACGATAATTATATTTTGAACAATATACTTGAATCAATCTTTCAATGTTATTGTATATTTGTTGACTGAATGAAATATCAATATCAGAGTCTATTTTTTCTGGTAAATTATTTATATTGCCCAAAATTGAGTAATCAATATTTTGATCCTTTAAAAAGGTTAGAAAGTTGATGAACATCAACCTTTGCATATTATCTACTTCTGACCTTTCTGCCATTGTTTCTTATTATAAGAAATTTGAAATTCAATTATATAAAACTTTCGCTGGTACACCCCCAACCACGCTGTTTGCGGGAAAGGATTTTGTGATAACAGCCCCTGCCTCAATTTTGCAATTACAGATAATTTTACCCCTGGCATTAATATAACCCGTGTCCCAATCCAGACATTATTACCTATTATTTCATGCTTACTTATAGAAGGGTTTGTTGGGTCGTTCATTAATTTTGAAGTATCGGAAATATCATGTGTTATAGCCATGATAACTACATCAGGGCCCATCATAACATTATTTTCTATGGTTATATGGCCTAACAATTTTGAGTTTTGGTCTAATTGTGAGTTATTGCTAACGCTGAGCAAATTTCCATTGCCAAAATAGCATTTGTTCTTTATTATCACTTTTGATCCTAAACGTTTTATTATGCCTGTACATAGTTTATTCCTAATCTTGTAGTAAAAATATATCCAGGTATTGGTTGCATCGGTTAGTAATATGCAAATAAATAGTATATCAATAAGTTTATAATTTCCAATAGCATTACTTTACTTGAAAATTACATCTTAAGTTACTCTTTTTATAATCTTTATTTTATAAGTTCTTTACATAAATTTAAATAAGTATCTAAATAAAACTTTCTCAATTTATATTATTTGCATAATTAACTTTTATTATCTTTCTATCATTGGCTTTATTTTTATTCAAAAATAGAAATGTTGCAATTATAAAATATGTATGACAAAAGGGTTTAAATGGCCCTGCAATAGAGGATTCGATCAGGCCATGAAACAGAATAACTATAAATATTATTGAGAATGAAACTTTATTTATATTTTTTCTATAAGTTATTTCTTTTAGTGCGTGAACCAAACAATAAAAGATGAGAAAAACTGTTGGAATTGATAAAATGAAACCTCTTGCTAATAAAAGTTCAAGAATAAAATTATGCGGATGAGATGGTAACCAATTTGAAAACATGTTTTGATTCTTAAAGAATTGTTTCTCTCCTTCAAATACCCCAACGCCCCAAATTAAGTTTTCCTTTATTCCTTTGACCGTTTTATTATATACCAAGCTTCTATCTATCCAAGTTCCACCTCCTTCTGTTATTATGGTTTCAATTTTATTGTTAAGAAAGAATGATACTACAAAAAATAAGATAGTAGTAACAAATAATATCCGTATGAAGTTATTTTTTTGATATAGTGTGATCAAAAGTATTGCTATTATCATTACTAATACTCCGCTAGCACTTTTTGTAAAATAAATTATTGTAATTGATAATATATAAATAAATCCTGCTTTTTTCTTACTGATAAAATTTTGGTTTTTTAGCATCCATGACATTATAATAATGCATACTGAACCCAATGCTAATGTATTTGGATGTAAAAAAGTGGCTCCTAGCCTTACCCCTCTTTCTTCACTTGTTCCATATATCAAGTTCATATTAAATAAACCTATCATTATTGCCGTCGCCACTATGATAAAGAATAGGTTTAAAGATATTAGAAAGACTTTATTCACCGCGCTTTTTAAGCCAATAGTACTCTGTAAATTTTTATATGATAATAATGCTAAACTCGTTATTGTTATGATTTCAATAGACTTAATCCATGAATTAATGTTTGTTGGTGTATGCATCAATAATGAAATTATGCCACCTATTATGTACCAAAAGTAGAAATGACCAAAACCTCCAGAAAACAATGTATTGACATTTTTTTCTTTTGCTATATAATAAATAAGGTATAGACAAACTATTGTATTAAAAACACCTCTTAAAATAAATGATGGATTTGTATATTCTAAAGTTGTAAAGCCTGTTACATCTGTTTGTGTTATTCCAAAGATTGGGAATAAAGATATGTAGAGTCCATATTCTGATAATTTTATTTTATTGCTTATTAATTTTCTTCTATATATTTCCATTTACTGACTTACTTTACTTATGCTTGGTATTACTTTGGTTTTATTTTATACAATTATGGATTATTTTATCATTTCTAGAGGCCTATTTAGAAGTTTTGATACTTTTATGTAAAATGATAACATTAATACTAGATTTGTGAAAACAAATGAAACTATAGCCCCGACTAAGCCATAATACGGGATAAGTAGAACACCTAAGCCTAATGTTAGTAACGAGCCAAATAAATATACTGTTGTTATTGTTTTAGATTTTTCAAAAGTTCTAAGCACTGATATATAAATATTTGTTATTGCGCTACATATTGGAGATATTCCTAATATTACTAATAAGAATGTTAATTCTAAATATGTTTCATTATATAGCCATTTGAGTATTATATCTCCAAATAATATTAAAAATATCCAATATATTATTGAAGAAGTTGCTAATAGTTTCGTTATGGTTTTTAACTTTTCTTTTAATAAATTATCTGATTTTGCACGTGAAAATATTGGTATTAATAAACCAGTTATGGCCACATTTATATTAATAATTGGAAGTATTAAATTTGTTAAAGCTTTATAAGACGCAACTACCTCTAAACTTTCATAATAAGGCAATAATATATAATTTATGTTTCCAAATACCCAATAAAATATGCCTGCTAAAAACGACCAGCTGCCATACTTCCAATGATTTCGGTAAATAAATGGAAGTATAAAAAGTTTTTTTGATGTTTTATTATTTAATGGTAATTTGGTATTTATTGCTAATGCTGAAAGATAGCTTGCTACACCCATCAAAAGGAATGCTGTAATTATATTCAATTTAAACACTTTACCTACTAATATTGCACTAGGGACAAATAAAAGCATATATGTTAAACCTCCATAAGCAGCAATTCTTGGTTTCATTATTAAATAACAATACCTACGTGTTATCCACATATGCAGTATAAAGGGGCTTGCAATACTTGTCCCCCAGATTGCATAAGAAAGTTCTTTTTCGTCTATCTTATTTAAATAAATGCCAAAAGTTATTAATAATAACGAAATTGTTAATGTAAATTTCCATTGTAACGATTTTAATATCGAATAATAATTTATTAATCTTTTTTGAAATAAGTTAGAACCAAAAATTAATAGCGGTTCAGTCCAAAAAGAACTTTGGATAATTCCTAGTAATAAAAATATTGAAAATGCTAATGAGAATGCACCATATTCCGTTTGTGACATCCATCTTGCTAATATGATGTTTACTATAAAATTTGACCCTGCAAATAATGCTTGGTCTACTATAGCCCATGAACTTTTTGAAATACTTTTTAAGCTTATCTGATTTTTTAGTTGCCTTTTATAAAAATTTGTAGTAAACATTATGTGCCCTTAGAACTTGTTGGGGGATTTATATTTAATATCAGTTTCCTTTCCTCTGTTACAAAAAGAATGTTTGTGGTTAAACTGGGGCTTCTACTATTTTCTGTGCGCATAATATGAGATATGAATGTACTTAATGTATTTGTTTGCTTGATTTATATTTTATTGGGCAGTACACATGAACTTTGTACGAAACTCTGGTCTCATCAGTTAATTGCATAAAGTCACCTGAATGTGTTTGTTTTATACATTACATAAATTTATTTATTCTAACTATTCACTATATTTTTCAATCTATACTGCCATCCCCGTACTTTACTTTCCTTTTCGCCATCGTAATAACCGTAACCGTAACCCCCGTAGCCGTAGCCGTAGCCGTAGCCCGCTCCGTAGTTGACGCCATTAAAGACCACGCTCAGGTTAGCGAAGCGGCGGCTGCGGCTGAGCTCACCGATGTGTCGCAGGTGATCGCGCATGGTATAGTTGAAGCGCACGAGGTAGAGGGTTGCGTCGGTATGCTCGCTGATGATGGCGGAATCGGTAACGAGGCCAAAGGGCGGGGAGTCGATGAGGACGTAGTCGTAGCGCTCGCGCAGCTCGGTCAGGAGCTGGGGCAGGCGACCGTTGCTCAGCAGCTCGGAGGGGTTGGGCGGAATGGGGCCGCTGCTAATGACGTCGAACTTCGGGTGTACGCCCGTGGGCTGAATGAGGTCGGAGAGGGCGCTCTGCCCGATGAGGTAGTTGGTGACGCCGCGGTCGTTGGGTACCTGCAGGCGCTCCTGCAGGGAGGGCTTGCGGAGGTCCAGACCGACCAGAATAACCCGCTTGTCGGAGTAGGCGAGGCTGGCGGCCAGGTTAATGCTGACGAAGCTTTTGCCCTCGCCCCCGATGGAGGAGGTAAGCATGAGGGTGCGGCAGCGGCCGTCGCCCAGGTATTGTAGGTTGGTGCGCAGCGCCCGGAACTGCTCGGCTACGGCCGAGCGGCTGGTCATTTTGATGATGGACTCCGGGTTGGAGGCCTTCTTAAGCAGGCCAATTTCGCCCAGGATGGATACCTTGCCGAGCTGCTCAATGTCGTCGCGGGTTTGCACGGTGTTGTTGAGCATGAAGAGCAGGTTGATGAGTAAGAGCGGGATCACAAAACCGGCTCCGGCCGCGCCCAGCCACACGATGGCCCGCCTGGGCTTGATGGGCAGGAAAGAGGCCGTGGGGGCGTCGACGAGGCGGCTGTCGGTAACTGTGGAGGCGTAGGCCAGGGCGGTTTCCTCGCGCTTTTGTAAGAGGTAGAGGTAGAGGCCCTCCTTGATGGTCTGCTGGCGCTTGATGCCCACGTACTCGCGCTCCTTCTGGGGAATGCTGCGGAGGCCCGCCGAGAAGCGGTTGTTAACCGACTGGAGGTTCTGGCGGCTGAGGTCGAGGCCGCGCTTGAGGTTCTGGACGTTTTCGCGGATGGCCTGCCGGGTGTTGGCCAGCTGGGTGTTGACGGTCTCGAGCAGGGGGTTGCTGGCGGCGGTGGTGCGGGCGTAGCGCTCGCGCTGGATGGCCAGCTCGTTGAAGCGGGTGAGCAGCGACACCAGCACGGGGTCGTTGATCATGTAGGTGGCGGGCGCGATGGCGTCGTTGTCGCTCTGGATGTAGCTTTCGACGCTTTCCAGAATGCGGAGCTGCACGTTGACCTCGTTGAGCTTGGTGTCGTTTTCCTTGATGTTTTCGAGGAACAGCTGCGACTCGGCGCTGATGTCGGTCAGGCCCTGCTCGCGCTTGTATACCTCCACGTCTTTTTCGACGTCGCCCAGCTCGCCGGTAATGAGGCCGAGGCGGTCTTCAATGAACTTGAGGGTGTTGGAGGCTTCGCGGTTTTTGTCGTTGAGCGACGACTGAATATACACGTCCAGCAGCTTGTTGAGGACGTCCTTGCCGCGCTGCACGGAGGGGTCGTCGAAGGTAAGGGTCAGGACGGTGCTCTTGACGTTGGGCTGGGTCACGGATAACCGTCCGCGCATTCCTTCAATGAGAGCTACGGGGTCTTTAAAGAGGACTTTTACTTCGCGGACGGGGGAGCCGGGGGCGTCGTGGGTAACTCCCCGCCTGACCGTAAACTCGCCCCACTCGTTGCGGAAGGTTTTGCCGAAGGTACGGACCTCGCTTTCGCCGTTGATCCGGAATCCGGCGTCCTCCAGCTGAATGACGAGGGGCTCCTGGTAGGCGTGAGCAGTAAGTACCTTAGGTTCTACGATAATGGGGCTTTGCTTGTAGAGATCAAGGGTAGCGAGGCCGTCGCGGGTCTGGTAGGCTACCGGCAGGCCCAGTTCGTTGATGACCTGGCCCATGAGGGTCTGGGACTGCAGGATCTCCACTTCGTTCTCGACGAGCTTATTGCCGCTGAACTGGGTGAGTTCCTCGAGCATATCGGTAGCGGAGCCGCCCACGCCCTTTTTCTCGTCCTTGATGAGGAGGGTAGCGGTAGACTGGTAGATGGGCTGGGCAATTTGTAAGTAGAAGAAGGCGGCGGTGAGCGTGAGGCCCACGAACAGGGGGAACAGGTACCAGTAACGGAGGTACCGGCGCAGGTACTCCTGTAGGTTAAAGTCTTGCTCCTCGGTCTCGGCGTACTCTACAGGTACTGCCACGGTGGTACGGTCAGTCATGGTAACAAAGATAGCCGCAAAAGGTTTCGGCTAATTTAAAAAGTACAAAAATTTATCAAACGGTACTAAAGTATGGGAATCAACTAACTACTTCGGAAAAAGATGCTATGCTTTATCAGAAGCCGCGGGACAAGTTTAGCGCCAGAATGCCCAGCGCGGAGACGATACCGGTGATCATGGGGATGAGCTGTACGTTGCGGTCGGTGGTGGTCATGCGGGCCTTGATGGGCTCAATGTAGATGACGTCGTTTTTGTGCAGGTAGTAGTAGGGCGAGCGGAAGACGTCGCGGGAGGTGAAGTCCACGCGGGCGTACTCGCGCTTGCCGTTTTCCTCGCGGATGATGAGGATGTTGTCGCGCTTGCCGTAGATGGTGAGGTCGCCGGCGAGAGAGAGTACCTCGGGCAGGGTGATGCGCTCGTCGGGAATAACGTACACGGCCGGGCGGTTGACCTCGCCCAGGACGGATACCTTGAAGTTGAGCGTCCGGATGCTGACGGTAGGCTCACGCAGGTAGGCGAGCAGCTTCTTCCGGATGGTATCGGAAGCCACCTGGGTTTGTAAGCCGCCTATATTAACCTTCCCCACCAGGGGCATTTCGATGTTGCCTTCGTGGTCCACGAGGTAGCCCACGGACTGGGCCCGCGCCCCGCCGCCGGTGGCGGAGTAGTTCATACTGGAGGTATTGAACTGGTTGGGCATGTTGAAGATTTCGTTGGATTCGGGGCTGAGGCTCCCTACCACGATGGAGAGCAGGTCGCTGGACTGGATGGTGGGGACGTAGCTCTGGGTGATATTATCAGAAGAATATTTTAGGTCTTCTCCCTGGAAATAGACAATGGTTTTGGGCGAAACGCAGGAGCTGAGGCCGGAGCCGAGGGTAACAAACAAAGCACAGTACGCGGCCAAACGCGCCAGCGAGGGGTACACTTCTCTCATGAGGATGGGGTTACGAACTAAAATTCCTATAAAGGTAAACTAATTTTGAAAATACAATATGAGTTTTAACAAGTTAATGCCCCGCCCACAAAAACAGTACCATTTTTTCAATGACCGCGCGGCGGACCGTCAATGAGCAGTTATTGATAGATGAATTAGTTTGTAAACTTTTGTCAGGCTGAGCGGAGTCGATGCCCGGGCTTCGACTCCGCTCAGCCTGACAAACCTAATGGCATACTTTACAACTCTATTCACTTATCTATATCAATTACCAAATGACCAATAAGCAGTTACCAATGAGCAGTTAATTCTGAATTAACCTACGCAAGGTACGGAGAGAGACGTTGGGCTGCGATACCGTTTGATAAATTGGTTAGCCTGAAAGGTTAGAAGGGTTGGAAAGGCGGCCGCCGCTGCGGAGGAAAGGAGGAAGGGAGGAAAGGAGGAAAGGTTCGAAGGGAGGAAAGGTTCGAAAGGAGGAAGGGTTGAAGGGAGGAAAGGTTCGAAAGGAGGAGAGGAGTACACTGCACCGCCTGGACTGCGCGTCCCGGACTGCGCGTCCCAGGTATTCTCCAAAGCGGTGGCCGCTCAATCACTCATTCGCTCAATCACTCATTCACTCATTCACTCATTCACTCATTCACTCATCGGTAACTGGTCATTGCGAAAGGCGTAGCGTTCCAGCCAGGGGGATTTTTGGGCTTTGAGGAGGAGGTCGAGGTGCTGCATGCGGTGGGCGTCGGTGCCGAGGTAGGTGATGAGGCCCTCGCGCAGGAGCCAGTCGGCCATGCGGGTGATGCCTTCGCCGTAGTAGCCGGTGAGCGACAGGGCGTTGACCTGCAGCTCGCAGCCTTGATGGCAGAGCTTGCGGTAGATGGTCGGGTCGGCGTAGAAGTAGGTGTAGCGTTCGGGATGCGCCAGGACGGGCCGGTAGCCGTGCTGGATAATGGAGAACAGGGTTTCGGCGGTGTTCATGAGCGGCGTAGAGTAGGGGAGCTCCACGAGCAGGCGGTTGCCGGGCAGGGTCAGGAGGGGCTGCTTTCCCTCGAGCATTTCCACGAAGTGTTCGTCAATGAAGTACTCGGCGGCGGCGCCTACCTCCACGCTAAGGCCCGCCTGTTGGCAGGCTTCCTGCACCTGGGCCAGTCCGCCCAGGATGGTGTCGGGGGTATTGCGGTAGCAGTCCCAGATCACGTGCGGGGTGGTAATCACCCGCCGGTACCCCAGTTCCTGCAGGCGCTGCACCATCGCCACCGACTCCTCGAGCGTCTGCACGCCGTCGTCAATCCCGGGGATGAGGTGGGAATGGATGTCGGTCTGGATCCGCGACAGGTCCAGCACTTTTTTATTTTTCTTCTCAAATAACCAGCTCAGCATGCGTATCTTTTGGAGGGTACGTTTTGGTCGTACAAAGCTAATGAAAACAATCCTCAATTATCAGTGACCAGTTGGGAGGGAGTGTATGAGTTAATGACAAGTCATATTAATGTAGTAATGTTTACTTTCGCAGTACCCTACTATTTCATGGCTACTTACAAATATTGCGGGTATTGATGGTTTTCGCACTCCGCCGGTATTCTTTGAATATTTCCAGCTTTTCCGGGTAATGCTATCGTTTGCCCTCCTCCGCCGGGCGGGCGGCGCCCGGCGAGCTTTTCTGGCTCTATGTAAATTTTGTTGGGAAATGCTGTCTTTCGCCCTCACGGCCGGGCGGGCCCCGCCCTCTCAACACCGCTAAATTTTACAGCCCTGCTTTAGCCAGCCGCACAAATGGCTGTAAAAAAATGCGGCTTATGAGAGGGCTGTTAGAGTTAACATAGTTCATGTACGTTGATAGGGGATTGCAGCGTACTTTTCAAAGACATTGCTAAACAATTTTATTTTGCACCAATTAACTTCCTATACTAATAGGCAGACAGCAAAAAATCCTCAGCTCTCCCCACGCCGCTAAATTTTACAGCCCTGCTTTAGCCAGGCGCACATAAGGCTATAAAATAGGTGGCTAATGAGAAGGCTGATAGAGCTTGCATTGTCCATGTGTCGTAACAGTTTTACCTTTTATATCTCCCTCAATTCCGCCGCTCCTTATAGGAGAGAAGCTTTACAGTATAATTCACGTATCTAAAAGTACATGTACTTCCGTTGCTAATTGGTACTTTGTCAAATTTCTCAGCTCTCCCCTAAGCCGACCTAAGCCTGTAGGCATTTGTGCGGCTGGCTTTGCGCAGGCCCGCAGGGTAAGGAGGCGTGGGGAGAGCGGGGCCCGCCCGGCCGTGAGGGCAAACTACAGCATTACCCGGAAAAGTTGAATAGAGTCAGAAAAGCTTGCCATGAGGAGCGCCTCCCGGCCGTGAGGGCAAACTACAGCATTACCCGGAAAAGTTGAATAGAGTCAGAAAAGCTTGCCCTGAAGAGCGCCGCCCGGCCGTGAGGGCAAACTACAGCATTACCCGGAAAAGTTGAATAGAGTCAGAAAAGCTTGCCCTGAAGAGCGCCTCCCGGCCGTGAGGGCAAACTACAGCATTACCCGGTTAAGTTAGATAAAGCCAAAAGAATCCGGATGAGGAGGGTAAAAGGAAGAATTACCCGGAAAAGCTGGATAAAGCCAAAAGAGCTGAGAAAGGTGAATGAAAATAATAAGACCTACTGCCCTAAACCTCCCAAAAGCAAAAGCAGCAGACGCCTGGTCTGCTGCTTTTGTCTTAGTGCCTATAGCTTAAAGCCTATAGCATACAGCATTATTTTTTGTTACGATCTAAAATAACCAGCCCGATGCCGGCTACTAAAACGATAACCCCGGCGTAGGTAGGCCAGGCGACTTCCTTGGTTTTATCGGCGTTGATTTCGATGGGGCCGATGTCGGCTACTTTTTCTTCGGACTGGTAGCTGAATCCGCCAAAGATCAGCATGGCCAGGCCCACAATGGCGAGAATGATTCCGAGTGCTTTCATGAGTGTTTTGGATTGATGAATGAATGATTAAAGAGAGCTACCAAAACTATACCACGGTCAGGCAAGGGCACTGGGGAAAGGGACCACAAGTAATGACAGTGACTAATTATCAATGATACGAAAATTAAATGGTAAAGTGGCCTCTCCTTCAGATGGTGCGGCGAATGAGTGGATGGGTAAGGTGGAGGAGTAATTTCTGGAAATAGGAAATAATGTACTTTTGTGGGGAGGAAGTGGCCTGGTACCAGCTGGATTGATACCTTGTATAGCTTGGGTCTAAAAATCCGGAGTACCACAGTTCTCATAAACCCATATACTCATAAAGACTTTCTCCATCCCCAGTACTCATAAACTTTTGAACTCATGAACTCCTATACTCAGACTAAAAGCACGCTGCTACTGAATACCCGGCTGGTTAACGAAGGAAGGATACAGGAAACAGATGTATTAATACAGGACGGGCGCATCCGGAAAATGGGGAAAGACCTGCAGAATGAGGCGGCGGATAGGGTCATTGACGCCGGGGGGAAGTACCTGCTGCCGGGCGTTATTGACGACCAGGTACATTTCCGGGAACCGGGCCTGACGCACAAGGCCACCATTGGGTCGGAGGCGCGGGCGGCCGTGGCGGGCGGTGTGACCTCCTTTATGGAAATGCCCAATACCGTACCCAACGCCCTGACGCAGGCCCTGCTGGAAGACAAGTACCAGATAGCAGCCCGGACCTCGCTGGCCAACTACTCCTTTTATATGGGGGCCTCCAACGACAACTACGACGAAGTAATGCGCACTGACCGGGAGCGCGTGTGCGGTATCAAGATATTCATGGGCTCGTCGACGGGGAATATGCTGGTGGACGCGCCGGAAGTACTGGAGCGGCTGTTTGCGGGTGCCCCCGGCCTGATAGCTACCCACTGCGAGGACGAGCCGACCGTGCGGCAGCGCATGGCCTACTACCAGGACCTGTACGGCGACAAGGTACCTTACGACATCCACGCAATAGTCCGGAACGAGGAGGCCTGCCTGAAATCGTCTCAGTTCGCGTCGTCGCTGGCGCATCAGCACGGTACCCGCCTGCACATACTGCATATTTCGACCGGCGATGAAACCGTGCTTTTTGAACCGGGTACCCGCGTGAACGGGAAAATCTTGCGGGCCGATGGTTCGCCCAAGCTGGTGACGGCGGAGGCCTGCGTGCACCACCTGTGGTTCGACGCGGAAGACTACCGTACCCTCGGCAACCGGATCAAGTGCAACCCGTCCATCAAAGCCCCGCACCACAAGGAGCAGATTTTCCGGGCCCTGCTCGACGACAAGATTGACGTCATCGCCACCGACCACGCCCCGCACCTGGCCGACGAAAAGGCGCAGCCCTACTGGCAGGCCCCCTCGGGCTTGCCGCTGGTGCAGCACTCCCTGAACGTAATGCTGGAGTTTTACCGGCAGGACCGGATTTCGCTGGAGCGGGTGGTTGACAAGATGTGCCACGCCGTGGCCGACTGCTTCCAGGTTCGGGAGCGGGGCTACGTGCGCGAAGGCTACTGGGCCGACCTGGTGCTGGTAGACCTGGACCAGTCCACGGAGGTAACGCCCGCGTCGGTCCACGCGCGCTGCGGCTGGTCACCTTTTGAAGGTACTACCTTCGGCTCCCGCATTACCCACACCTTCGTTTCCGGTCACCTGGCCTACGAAGGGGGGCAGTTTGACGAGTCGAAGCGGGGGGAGCGGCTTTCTTTCAATGAGCAATGATCAGTTACCAATGATCAGTTATCAATTACCAGTGACCAGTTATCAGTGACCAGTTATCAGTGACCAATGATCAGTAGCCAGTGACCAATGATTGATTATTGCGGCTGACTGTCGAAGTGGCAGCGGCGCGAGGCGCCGCTGAGGAAGAATGCAGGACAGGAATATACTACGCGTCCCGGACTGCGCGTCCCATCGATGTCGGGATAAAGGGAAGTCTGAAAGTTAAAACTGTTACGGCATATGGACAATGTAAGCTCTATCAGCCCTCTCATAAGCCGCCGCACGGGCGGCACCGCTTATTTTACAGCCATTTGTGCGGCTGACTTTGCGCAGGGCTGTAAAATTTAGCGGTGTTGAGAGGGCGAGGCCCGCCCGGAGGAGCGCCTCCCGGCCGTGAGGGCGAAAGACAGCATTACCCAAAAAAGTTGAAAATGGGTGAAATAGCTTGCTCGGAGGAGCGCCTCCCGGAGGAGCGCCTCCCGGAGGAGCCACCGTGGCAGCGGCGCCTCCCGGAGGATCGCCTCCCGCAGCGGCACGCGGTAACTGCTCACAAACAGTTCGCTGGCCGCTCATAAACTCATACACTCATCAACTCCCTCCTAACTGTTCATTGAGAAAGCATTGGTCACTGGTCATTGTCTGAATTGTTCATTGAAAACATTGGTCACTGGTCATTGTCTGAATTGTTCATTGAAAAACATTGGTCACTGGTCATTATTTCAATTGGTTACTGAAGACATTGGTCACTGGTCATTGAGGACATTGATCACTGCAAAAATTTGGCGGTCCGCCGCGCGGTCATTGAAAATGGTCGGTTCAGGGGGAAGAAATTACAGTTCATCTTTTTTTAGTTTCGGAATGCAACGTTTTATAGGACATTTGCATCCATAGTTCAAAGACGCACAATTGCATCTATTAGCCATCAAGATTTTTTAGAGTAAAGTTGAGAGTTTGGGTACTTGTTGCCTGGTTGAGAAGAAAAGCCATCAGAAAAATAGCAGGTTGAAACCGGATTCCCTGAGGCTTATTTCTAACGAAAATAGAACTTTTAACAAAAATTAATAAAAAACAAGGTACTATGTGTTGCATAGTACTATATAAAGTTCTACCTTTGTCAGGTAATTGATCTGAAAGAGGGAAAGTAAGAGGAAAAACAATCACCAATTTAAAGGAAACGCCCAGCGCGTATAGCCACAAAAAATAGCCATGAAAGCATTGAAACTACTGACCGTGATGATGTTGATTAGCCTGCTCAGCCTGCAGCAGGCAGGTGCTACCGGGTACGCACACAATATGTTTGCCGCCCAGAAGATGCTCAAGTCAAAGAAGGAAGCCCGGAAAACGCCGGTAACAGCGACCCGCACGGCAGTAGTAGCAGCGTCCACTGGGGCAGTGTCCACTGGGTCCTCTACAAATGTAAACAAGGAGGAAGAGGTATGCTGCGAAAACTCGGCGGTGGCGCTTACCCAGCAGTTGGCCCGCTGGATAGTAGGACTGGTCTATGATGACAGCAACACCGGCGATGAAAAAGCGGGTAGTCAGCCCGAAAGCAGAGAAGGACTTTCCCTGAATGGCTGGTTTGTAACGCTGGCAGGAAAGGCTGTGTACGGTCTGTTACAGCCCGCCCGGGTATTCTGGCAGTAGCGATATAACATACTTAATACAGGAAACAGGTACTGCCGTGCGGCGGTACCTGTTTTTTTTGTCCTTTGGGAAAACAGGCAAGTGGGGAAGCCGCTGGGCGGGTGGGTACTATGGGGTTTCCCCAGCGTACAGGATTTTCCACAGGCGCTCTGGACAGGTAATGGGGAAGGGCCGTTAGCGGCGGATTGGGAGGGGGTAGCAACGGGGCCGTAGGGGCGGGTCTGGTTTTTTAAACAGACAACCTCACCTGTTTTACTAAACCAAAAACCTGAGTAAGATGAAAAAGGAAGTAATACCCTGCGTGGAAGCGTGCCTGGCGTGCTACACCGCTTGTCTGGATTGTGCGAATGAGGGCATCAAAATGGCCCGCGAGGAAATGATCAACTGTATACAGGCCTGCCTTGACTGCGCCGAACTCTGTAATCTCTGCGCCCGTTTTTCGGCCACTGACTCCGACTACCTTCGTAAAGTATGTACCCTGTGCGCCGACCTGTGCTATACCTGCGCCGCCGAATGCGATAAGCACGACGAGGAGCACTGCCGTATCTGTGCCGAAGCCTGCCGCACCTGCGCCCTTGAGTGCGAAGTAATGGTAGAGGTAGAGGAGGCGTTTTTAAATTAGTAAGTAGTTATTAGAAATTAGCTTTTAGCGGTTAGCTTTCTAAGTTGTTGTATAATAGCGCATTGTAAATAATTCTAATGCAAAGTAACTTTGCGTAAGTACTTAATACAGATTATCAGATTTCATATAAAATTAGGAAGGTTGTTAGCGGCGGTCGCCCGGATATACGGCGACCCGCCGCAATTGCCGCCAACCCGCCGATAGTTGGCTGGTCTCGCTCCTGCGAGACCTCACCTTCCGACCCTGTAACCGCATGTAGTAGATAGATGTACTATAAGTACCTGAAAAGTCCCTTATTTCTTTTACCTTTTCCCCTTTTATCCTTTTATCCCTTCCTCCTTTTATCCTTTTATCCCTTCCTCCTTTTATTCCTTCCTCCTTTCGAACCTTTCCAAACCCTTTCTACTGTTTAGTGGCAGCAGTTTCCTTTAGTTTCCAGAGGGAGAAGCCTACGTACATGAAGGAGGCCCGGGGTGCCCCCGGAATGGCCGCGCGCCCTTTTAACATTCCCCCCAGATTACTGAATCCGGCGAAAATAGGCCCAAAGCGGGCCAACAGGCCGACAGTTACCGTTTTGTTTCCTTCTATAAAAGAAATGGGGAAAGCGATGTCATTGTCTTCCCCCTCAAAGCGGGGGGTAATGGACAAGACATTGGGCTGGCTGATAGCCAGCGGGCCTTCGGGCTGGCCGTAGCGTTTGGTTTGGGCAACATTAATAAAGAACGAACGCATCAGCTGCAGATCGGCCTCGAGGTGTACGGCGGCCGGAAGCGGCGCTTCGCCCGCCAGCGTGGTAGTAGACTGCGCGGGAAACAAGTCAATAAAGCCGTCGGCGCTCCGGTCGGCCATGGTTTCCAGGGCCTCCTGCCCGATCACGGTCCGGCTTTGCTGCCCGGCTGTAACCTGGCTGCTGGCGGTCTGGTACTGAATAGCGCCCAGGTCGGTAAGCGAAGCGGACAGCCGGATGAGATAGCCGGAGCGGGCGTCATTGTCGATTTTTCCCTTGTCCCAGACGGACCCCAACTCGTAGCTGGCACCCAGGTCGTAGCCCCAGCCCTGCGCGTACTGCTGCGCGTCAAACAAATCACTTACCCGCAGGGGCTGATTGGGCTGGCTGTAGCCACTTTCGTAGGTAAACCCATTCAGCACCAGTTCTTTTTCCGTTTCTGACGTGGCAACGGGCTGAATCTGGTAGCGGTCGACGGTACCGCGCAGGTAAGCCGCCCGCGCGCCGAAGATTTTTTTGGCGGTACCCCCCGCGCGCAGTTTATGAGCAGGCAGGTCCAGGAGCAGGATACCGTACGAGAAGCTCGCCTCGGAGAAGCTCTGCTGCAGGAGCCGGAACTCGCCCCACTCGCCCTGCTCAACGGGAGTAGCGGGGGTGTCGAGCCGGCGGAAGTAGAGGGTGCGGATACCGGCCGGTATATTTTCTCCGGTCACGTAGCCCCGCGAGCGGAACTGGAAAGCGATGCCGTGCCGCCGACCCATTGATACCATGACCGAAGGCCAGCGGATGTCGCTGGCCAGGTACACCGGGTCACCCTGGGAAAGGGAGCCCATGGTGCGGGAGCGCCCGTAGAGTTCGTCGGTAGAGTGAGGGGCCAGGAGGGGGTAAAACAGGGAGTTGCGGCCAAGAAAAGTAAAGTAGCGGCCGTTGATGGTACTACCCAGTGAGGCAACGTTGAGCTGCCAGCGGTAGCGCGAGCCACCCAGCGCCGCCGGGTTGTAAGTAGCCCGGTAAAGGCCGCCGTAGTTGCTCAGGTGAAGCCCCGGTACCTGCTGGGCCCGGACGGGCAGCAGGGAAATCAGGCTGAGGATAAACAAACCAGTGGCTGACCGGAAAAAAAAAGGTTTCATAAGGGGTGCTGTGGATTTAAAGCTAATTTTCCTATTTCGTCGTAGACCAGTATCTCCTGCTCGATAAGGTAACGCACGGTATGCAGCAGTTGTTTTTCGGGAACCCGGCCAAAAGCCTGGCTCAGCGGGCGCGGGGCTACGGGGCCGTGCTGCTGTACATGTAACACGATTTCCTGGCTGAGTGGTATGCCCGTTTCGTGAACGGTTTCGGCCTTGCGTTTCTGCACGCATATATCACACAGGCCGCAGGCTTCGCCGTTTTTCTCGTTGAAGTAATCAAGCAGGAGCAGGGTACGGCACTGCTGCCCGTGGCGGGCGTAGTGGATTACTGCCTGGGCCTTGCGAAGGTCCCGCTCTTTTTTTTTCTGGATTTCAAAAAGATTTAAAGGCAGCTGCTCGGCTTCAAAGCGGGGCGTCAGGAAGGTAAGCTGGGGCTTGTCACGCTGCTTTTCGTAGGTCACAATATCGCGCTCCTGTAAAAAAAGGAGACGCTGCTGTACCTCCGGCAGGGGCGCGTAGTAGGTTTGGGCAATGTCAGTTTCGGCTATTCTGACGTAGTCGGTAAATAACTCTCCGCCGTACATGCGGAGCAGCAGCCGGATAAATTGGTCGTAGTCGGGGTAGCGCAGCTGGAAATCGTACAGCTGGCGGTTGTCGACCCGGAAGTGCAGCCGGGACGGCGCGTAGTAGGCTTCGTTGAGTTGAATAAAACCTTCGTCCTCGAGTAATTTAAGAGAAAAGTGGGTATCGGACACGGGCAGTCCAAAAATGCCGGTAAACTCGTGGATGTCCAGGTCGTAACTACCCAGTTCGCCGCCCCCGACGGGTACCTTGCAGTAGTTGGCGAGCGACTGGTACACCCGGCGCAGCAGGTCGGCCGGGGGGTACTTGCGCTCAATATTTTTTTCCATTTCGTCGGCATCCTTCGCGTGGAAAAGGGCCACGGCGTAGGCTTTGCGCCCGTCGCGTCCGGCCCTGCCCGCTTCCTGGTAGTAGGATTCGAGGGTATCGGGCAGGTCGAGGTGAATAACGCTGCGCACGTCGGGCTTGTCGATACCCATACCAAAGGCGTTGGTAGCCACTATAACCCGCACCCGGTTGCGGAGCCAGGCGGTTTGCCGGTCGGAACGGTCGCGGTAGGAGAGGCCCGCGTGGTAGTATTCGGACCGGATGCCCTGCTGGTTGAGCCAGTCGGAAACCTGGCGGGTGCGCTTGCGGGTGCGCACGTACACGATGGCCGTACCGGGTACGTTGTGCAGGATCTGGAGGAGCTTGCGGTCCTTGCTTTCTTCGTGAAAAGCCGAGTAGGAAAGGTTGGCGCGGGCAAACGACTGCCGGAATACCTGCGTCTGCCGCATCTGGAGCTTGTCCTGGATGTCGTTCTGTACATCAGCCGTAGCCGAAGCCGTGAGGGCCATAACGGGTACCCCCGGCAGCAGGCTCCGGAACTCAGCGATGAGCAGGTAGGAAGGGCGGAAGTCGTACCCCCAGGCCGATATGCAGTGGGCTTCGTCCACCGCCAGCAGGCATACCTTCATTTGTTTGGTACGCTCCATCATGATGTCGGTCCGCAGGCGCTCCGGCGACACGTACAGGAACCTGGTCTGGCCGTGGATGCAGTTGTCGAGGGTAATGTCAATTTCGTGGCGGTTCATGCCGGCGTGGATAGCCGCCGCGGGAATCTGTCGCCGCCGGAGCTGCTCGACCTGGTCTTTCATGAGCGCGATGAGCGGCGTCACGACAATACAGATACCCTCCTGCGCCAGCGTCGGTACCTGAAAACAGAGGGACTTTCCGCCGCCGGTGGGTAGCAGTACCAGGGAATCGTAGCCCGCCAGCACGGCCCGGATGGCTTCTTCCTGAACCGGGCGAAAGCCGTCGTAGCCCCAGTAGTGTTTGAGTATACCCTGAATATCATTCATAGCGCTTGCCGCAGGAACATTACCTCTTATCCATTGCAAAGTACTTAAATCAAGGTTATATTTCGGATAATTGCCTTATCAAATATCAGTTGCTATCCCCTATATTCGTTAACTAAGTTCAACTACTATGGGTACTGCCAGCTTTCGCTATCCTCCGCCGGGTTCATCGGCATTTTTAGACTCTTCCGGGTAATGCTGTCGTTTGCCCTCCTCCGCCGGGCGGGCGGCGCTCTCTCAACACCGCTTAATTCTGTTAGCCTGCGCAGGGCTTACGCACAAAGGCTAACACAATAGGCGGCTTATGAGAGAGCTGAGAATTTTTGCAGTCTCCATGGTCGTAGCACTGTTTATAAAGGTATAAAGTCAATAAAAGATTAAGTCTTCGATAACTAATCTAGAATTATCGTTGGTCTAGGCTACTATACATGAAATATGCTAACTCTATCAGCCTTCTCATAAGCCACATTTTTTACAGCCTTGTGTGTGGCTGGCTGGCGCAGGGCTGTAAAATCAAGTGGTGTTGAGAGGGCGGGGCCCGCCCGGCCGTGAGGGCAAACGACAGCATTACCCGAAAGAGTCTAAAAATGCCAATGAGCCCGGCCGTGAGGGCGAAAGCCGACAGTACCCAAAGACGTTGAATCAAGCCAACATACACATTAGTGGAGAATAAAACCTTTATTGAACTGGATTGAAATAGCCGGAAAGGAAGGCGAAAGCTGTCATCACCCAGAAAAGTAAAAAGAGCCGGAGATGGAAGAGAATGTTTCCGGTTGTAAAGATGCCTGACGGCAGGTACAAATAATTGATACGCTAGATTAACCTATATCACGTTACTATCTATATTTATCAATTCCCTGATCTACTGAATCAACTACCCCTACATGCGTTTAGTCCTTTTTGTATTAAGTATCCTTACACTATCCAGCTGCTCGGTCTCCCACTACGTGAAGCGTGAACTGAAAAACTCCCCGGTCCTGAGCGGGCACCAGGTAGGTATAGCCGTGTACGATCCGGCCCGGCAAAAGACACTGGCTTCCCACCAGTCCGACAAGTACTTTACCCCGGCGTCCAACACCAAACTGTTTAGTTTTTACGCCGGGCTGTCGGTACTGGGCGATTCGCTGCCGGGGCTACAGTACCAGGTGTGGGGCGATAGCCTGGTATTCAGAGGAACGGGTGATCCGTCGCTGCTGCATCCGGACCTGCCCATGAGCGCGGTATACGGCTTTCTGCGGAGCCGACCGGAGCGGTTGTTTTTCTCCCCCGCCAACTACCAGAACGAGCGCTTCGGACCCGGCTGGGCCTGGGACGACTACACCGGCTACTACCAGCCCGAGCGGTCGCCGCTGCCGGTCTATGGTAACATGGCCCGCTTTGTGAGCGATTCGACGCGGCTGCTGTACGTGGGCCCCCGCTACTGGCGCGACTCCCTATTGACCGACACGACGGTACCGGGTATCCGGCGCGACGAAGACCGGAACCTGTTTCGCCACTCCCTGTACGCACTACCTCCGGGCCTGGAACAGGACGTACCGGTCAGGATGTCGCACCAGCTCACGGCCGACCTGCTGGCAGTAGCCTTGTACCGGCCCGTGGGGCTAGTGAACGAATCGCTGGAAGGCCAGCCCTTGCGTACTGTTTACAGTATTCCTTCGGACTCCCTGTACGCCCGTATGATGCAGGTGAGCGACAACATGCTGGCCGAGCAGCTCATGCTGCTTTACGCGGCTGCCAATAGGCTGCCCCTCAATACCGAACAAGCCATTGAACACGCCCTGGAGCACCACCTGAACGACCTGCCCGATCGCCCCATCTGGCGGGATGGCTCGGGACTTTCGCGCTATAACCTGTTTACGCCGCGCACGATGGTGAAGTTGCTGGAGAAGATTTATCAGAAGGTACCCCGGGAGCGACTGTTTGCGCTTCTGGCGCGGGGCGGTAAGACGGGTACTTTGCGGAATATATTCAAAGGGGAGGAAACGTTTATTTTTGCCAAGAGCGGCTCGCTGAGTAACAATTACAGCCTGAGCGGCTACCTGGTTACCCGGAAGGGGAAAACGCTGCTGTTTAGTTTTATGAACAACAACTTTACCCGCACGAGCTCCGAAGTCCGTAAAGAAGTAGAGCGTATCCTGACCGGGCTGCACCAGCGGTACTGAGTCACTTAGTCGGTTTCAACCCAGCTGCGGTTGGTGCAGTAGATCCGGTTGTTTCCCCCTTCCCGGACCAGCAGATAAAGGCGGTACGTACCGGGTTCGATGGTGGCCTGGTCGTAGTAGCCGGTAAAGTGCTGACTGAAGTACCGGAACCTTCGCACAAAGGTCTGGAAAGGTACGGCCGTCTGACTGGCCGAAGAGATATACACGTGCCGGTCCGACTTAAGTATATAGTAAGCGCCGTCGGTATAGCTGGAAGTGGAGGAAAGCAGCGGGGCAGAGGTCTGGATGGTGATTCCGCCGTTTGTGGCGAAGAGCGTATCCACGGCCCGGGTACCGGTGCAGGTCAGGGCGTCGGTAAGCGTGCGGGGGTTCCAGCCCTCGGCCAGGGGATCATCAGACCCGTAGTAGGAACGTATCTGTTCAAAATGCACCTGGTCAATATCAAACATTTTCAGTCCCAGCCAATCCACATTATAGCGGGTGTTAAATTCGTAGGCGATGGCCTGGCGGCGGTTGCTGACGGCCGGAGCGAAATTGGTAAAAAGAATAACGAGGTTGAGCAGGATAGCCGCCGGAATGAGCAGGACCAATACCCGGTCTTTAAGCTGATAAAAGGAAACGGCTGCCAGGTATACCCCCACTACCCACAGGGCTGAGTACATGCGATAGCGGCCCTTGAACATGCCTTCAAACGAGTCGGTAGGGATGCGCTTGTAGATAACCGCCGCGGCCGTAATAACCACAAAAAGGATAATAGCGAGGCCGAACAAAGCCCCCGCCGGTAGCTGGACGGGCTTTCCCCAGAGGGAAGTGAAAAGGGAAGCGAGCTGTTTTCTGAAAATATACAGGAATAAGCCTACCAGGACTACGCCCGCTACTACGGCCACCGGCAGCATGTAGTCGTAGGGAGTATAGGCCGCGTAACCCCAGAGCGTAGCCAGCGAGCCGATAAAGCCAAAAAAGCCCGCCACCCCTTCCTGTACCTGTTCTGAATCAGACAGGCTCAGGCTCTGGGTAATGGGGGTGAAATCAATAAAGTAGATAAAGGCGATGAAAGCCGTTACGGCCACGGTTATGAAAAAAGGTTTCCGGCGGCCGGTGATCCAGGCCAGCCCGGCCAGTACCGGAAAGGCCATGAGTCCATTGCCATAGGTAAAGGTAGCCGCTACCGCGGCCAGCAGGGCGGCCACGAGCCGCCGGGGGTGGTGCGTAGCCAGATAAAAGGCCAGCAGCGCAAAGAAAATAACGCCGAAGTTGCAGAGGGAGCTAACCCCCCAGTAGATATTCTCAAAAGACTGGATTTGAAACCACAGCCACATAACCGGGACGAAGTACCAGAGCGAGAGACCCAGTTTCCGGAAAACCCGGTAGAAAAGCCAGGCACAGCCCGCCCAGCACAGGTTGCCTACCACCATCAGCCACACCAGATCCACCCGGCCCAGTACCTGGTAGAAAAAGAGGACCAGCGAGCGGGAAAAAACCAGGCGGTGCTCGGGAAACAGATCGGTGAGCCGGCGCCAGCGCTCGGGCCAGGCAGCTTCCTCAAAGCCCGGAATGACACCCAGGATAGTAATGTCGTCGTAGGCAATGTAGTTGACGTTGTAGGCTACTTTGAAAAAAGCCCAGCCGTAGAGTACTACGGGCAGGAGGCACAGAACCGGGGCCAGCCACCGGAGTGCCGGCCACCGGAGCGCCAGCCGCTGAAACGCCAGGGGCGGTTTATTATTGGAAGAAGCTTGAATTCTTGGGGGTACTTGCATAAAAAAAGCGCTCTGTTGGTCGAACACAACGCCAAAAATAGAAAAGATTTGGACTAACTACCCGCAATGCCTCAGTTATCGCCTTCCACTACCTCCGCCGACGCCCGCGGATCTTTGGAGTAGTCATACAGCATTTTTCCCTTGTCGTCCCACTCACGCAGCACAAAGGGTTCGAAGTCTTCGTCCCAGCAGGTGGCGGGGTACTGGGTTTCCTGTTTTCGCTGACGGCGGTACTGGTAGTACTCTATCCAGCGCCCGACCTTCTTGCCGCGCTCGTATTTGCCGGTGGTCATAAGCTGGCCGCCGTCGTAGAAGCGCAGGTACTCGCCGTCCACTATGCCAAACTGTACCGGTACTACCTCCTTGATTTTGGTATGGGCAGAGTCGTACCAGGTAATCCTCGATTCGGCCGGGAAGCCCCGGTACCAGTGGCTTTTGTCGAGGAGGTTGTATTTAGCGTCATACCGAGCCCAGCGGCCGTCTTTGGTACCCATATAGTAGTAGCCTTCCTCCACCAGCACACCCGCCGTATAGCGTTTGTAAGGGCCGTGCAGCGGGAGTGCTTTTTCTTTTTCCTGTATGACCGATGAGCTCAGGTTTTTCTTTTTGAGATCGTACCAGCGGAGTTGCGTGTTACGTACATAGGGGCTGATGGGCTGGTACTCTTTCAGCACGTGAAACTCTTCGATGGTGGCGCGGTCGCCGCTTCCAAACTTCACGGCCAATTTCTCCATCAGAATCCCCTCGTACTGTACCCGGGCCAGGCGGCCTTTTTTGGCTTTGCGGCGGCGTTCGGCGCGGTGGTCTTTGTATTCTTTTGCTTTAAGGCCTAAATCGGGGATGGTTTCGCCCAGGAGTGTAGAGAGGTCGGTTGTTTTGCCTTTTCCGCCCGGCAGCGCCAGGGAACCCGATGGATTCATGCCGGGAAGCTGGGCCTCCAGACCGGTAGAGCGCTGGAGCCGGTCCCGCAGGCTGTCGGCCTTTGCCTGCGACTGCTGCATCCGCTCCTTCGTCGATTTTTTGGGTTTTGCGGTTTGCGCCCAGGCCATCGAGGAAAGACCGATCCACACAATACAACATCCGAGCACGCTCCTTTGCATAAATTTAACAGATTCTTCGGGTCAAGATTGTTACCTTTGTAACGAACAGTCCTCCGGGTTATTGACTTACAAATTAACAAACTTTTCTGCACCTTGGAAAAAAACGCCAAAATCTACATAGCCGGCCACAGGGGTATGGTGGGCTCGGCCATCCACCGCCGGCTGTTAGCCGACGGATACACCAATTTTGTTTTCCGCACCTCTTCCGAACTGGACCTGCGTCACCAGCAGGCTGTCCGGGATTTCTTTGATGTTGAACGCCCCGACTATGTATTCCTGGCGGCCGCCAAAGTAGGGGGCATTATGGCTAATAACACCTATCGTGCCGAATTTTTACTGGATAACCTACAGATTCAGAACAATGTCATTGACAGTGCCTACCGGGCGGGGGTTAAAAAACTGCTCTTTCTGGGGTCTTCCTGTATTTATCCCAAAATGGCCCCCCAGCCGCTGCGCGAAGACTACCTGCTGACGGGTATTCTGGAGCCTACCAACGAGCCCTACGCCATTGCCAAAATAGCCGGTATTAAACTGTGTGAAGCCTACCGGAGCCAGTACGGCTGCGACTTTATATCGGTAATGCCTACGAACCTGTACGGTCCCAACGACAACTACGACCTCAATAACTCGCACGTGCTGCCCGCCATGATTCGCAAGTTTCACGAGGCAAAAGCCGAGGACAAGCCGTACGTAGAACTATGGGGTACCGGCTCGCCGCGGCGGGAGTTCCTGCACGCCGACGACCTGGCCGACGCCTGCTACTACCTGATGCAGCACTACAGCGAACCCGAACTGATCAACATTGGCGTAGGTGACGACGTGACCATCAAGTCCCTGGCCGGGCTGATACGGGAGGTAGTTGGCTACGAAGGCGAGCTGCGCTGGAACACCGACAAGCCGGATGGTACCCCCCGCAAGCTGATGGACGTGACCAAGCTGCACAACCGCGGCTGGCAACACCGCATCGGGCTGGAAGAGGGAATACGGGCTACCTACCAGGACTTCCTCCAGAAGATTGAGGCCTACGCGGTGTAAAAGCCAGTATACTATTACCACACGGAGCGGCAGGAAGCTTTTGAAGCGCCTGCCGCTCTGTTCTTTAAATAGTACTTTCTTTTTCTTCCGGTACCGGCCCGGCCGCTACCGGCTTTGTCCCGTTTGACTGCGCTGTCCCGGCGGCGGTAGTACTTCTACGTTTCTGTTTATAATACAATTTAATAAGCGTAGCCGGGAGCGTTGGATAAAAATCAGCCGGGAAAAGCCCGGTACCCGCGGGACCTGCTTTGAAAGACAGGTTTGTAAAAAAGGAGAGCGTAGGTCAAAATTAGCTGAAACCTAATATTGAAGGGCAAAAATGGGTATTTGCCCACGATAATTTTATCATTAAACAAATATTCAGTATTTATTTGCAATAATATTCGGGAAATGAAGTAGCTTTGCGCGAGCAAAACCAGATAGAGTATTAACCCTGTAATAGAGCGATGTCTTCCACATTAAAACTCGATCAGATAGATCGTAAGGTACTTGAGATTCTACAATCAAATGCCAAAATTACAAACGCCCAGCTTTCTAAAGAAATAGGACTTTCCCCGGCACCTACCCTCGAACGCGTTAAAAAGCTGGAACTGGCGGGAATCATCAAGAGCTACCACGCCCAGCTTGATCCCGAAAAAGTAGGTCTGGGGGTAACTACCTTCGTGCAGATATCCCTGGTAGGTCATAAAAAAGCCGTGACGGAGTCATTCGTAGAAAAAGTAAATTCCATCCCCGAAATTATTGAGTGCCATCACATCACCGGTACGGGCGACTTCCTAATTAAGGTCATATCCAAAGATATCAGTACCTATCAGAAACTGATGCTGGAAAAAATCAACGAAATAGAAGAAGTAGCCAGCACCCAGACGATGGTGATCCTGTCGACCTTCAAAGAAAGCAAAACCATGCCGATTCCCTGAATCGCAGGTACTTGAACTTTCTTCTTATTCACAGCAAAGCCCCGCCAGAGATAGCGGGGCTTTCTTCGTAAGTGGCTATTGCTGTCCTACTTGCAAAGAACCGGTGTTTTTCGTTAATATTAATTTAGCATTGGGCCGGTACTCTATCTCCTTCGCCGTAGCGGGTCTATTGATAGTTATGGTATGATTCTGGTCGAGGATTACTTTATCGTTCGATAAGGGTACCATTCCAATATTCCACATGGTTGGGTCTTCCCAATTACCGGATGCTTTACTAATGATTGTACCTCTTACCATACGTATGCGATGATTGGTAACATCTGCAATAAAAATATTGCCAACCTTATCTACCGCAATATCGCCAGGTATAAGATTAGCATTTATTGCAGCGCCACCATCACCACCAAATTCAGCAGTTCCTTTTCCTGTGATTGTATCTACTATTCCACTGCTAACAGAGATTTTGCGCACACGATAGCTCATATCAGCAATATATAGATTCCCGGCTGCATCCAAAGCTACACTGACAGGGTTACTAAAACTTGCACTTGTAGCCAGATCTCCGTCTCCACTATATGCATTGATTCCGTTGCCCGCCACGGTACTAATAGTGCCATCAGTGGCATCCACCTTACGTATTCGGTGATTACCCCGATCGGCTATATACATATTTCCTGCTACATCTAATGCAATGTCTACTGGGTAGTTAAGATACGCCTGAGTTGCGGCTCCACCGTCACCACCAAAGTCATACCTTCCAGTACCGGCTACAGTATAAACCTTATTATCAGTCACACTAACTTTACGGATGCGATTGTTTCCGTGATCCGCAATGTATAAGTTACCAGCAGAGTCGACCCCAATACTGGCCGGAGACGACAGGCTGGTAGTAGTAGCATCCATGCCATCCCCATTAAAGCCTATTAAAGCAGTACCTGCTACTGTACTGATAGTGCCATTATAGGCACTAACTTTACGAATGCGATGATTACCCTGATCAGCAATATACAAGTTGCCGGACTTATCAAGGATTATACCCGATGGATTATGTAGGCGAGCATTGGTGGCAATTTCCCCATCGCCACTGAAGCCTCGTTGGCCATTACCGGCTACTGTACTTATTAATCCGTTGCTTCTATTGACTCTGCGAATGCAATGATTATCATTGTCTACGATAAATAAATTACCATTAGAATCCAGTGCGACATCAGACGGGTAGTTAAGGCTCGCATTGGTAGCTGCTCTCCCATCACCACTGTATCGTCGAGTTCCATTACCTGCAACAGTAGTTATTATACCATTTTCTTTATTGATTTTTCGGATTCGAAAATTCCCCCGATCTTCTATGAAGATGTTACCATTTTTATCTACTGTTACTCCTGTTGGGATTAAACCAGCATTTGTAGCAAGATCACCATCACCATCAAAACTAGCCTTTCCGTTACCTGCTACTGTACTTATTTTATTAGTAGCAGCTTCGATCATACGGATACGAAGATTTTCTGTATCGGCAATATAAATATTGCCTGCTGCATCCACAGAAACATCTTTTGGATAGTTTATGACGGCATCTTTTGCATCACCTCCATCTCCATAAAAGCCTCGCCAGCCATTGCCTGTCAAAGTACTGACAGTATTATTACTTTTATTAATCTTGCGGATACGGCTATTACCCCAATCAGCTATATAAATATTTCCGGCTGCATCCAGCGCAATGTTATGTGGATCGAAAAAACTGGCTTCAGTAGCAGCTTCGCCATCACCACCATATGCCCGGTTACCATTTCCCGCTATTGTACTGATTGTACCATCGCTGGCGCTTACTCTTCTGATGCGCTGGTTGTCCTTATCGGCAATGTATATATCTCCGGATCCATCCACGGCTACACCAGCAGGATAATTCAGACTGGCACTAGTTGCCGGTCCTCCATCACCACTGAATCCAGGGATACCATTTCCTGCTACTGTACTAATGGTTCCATCACTGGCATTGACTTTGCGAATAAGTTGATTCCCTGCATCAGCAATATAGAGGTTTCCAACGGCATCCAATGCTATCTTTGATGGACGAAAAATATTCGCATCGGTAGCTGCTCCACCGTCACCACCATATCCTTCTACTCCATTTCCTGCTACTGTACTAATAGTTCCATCGCTGGCATTGACTTTGCGAATACGGTGGTTAAGTTCATCGGTAATATAAATATTGCCAGTCAGATCTACGGCTACACCTGAGGGAAAGCTGATGCCTACATGTATAGCGGCTCCACCATCTCCAGCACCTCCACCAGCAAATGTTGTAATAGTTTGAGCAGTACTATATAAGGAGATGCTAAGCCAAAGAGCCAGCAGGCAGAGCCAGTAATGTTTTTGAAGAGAAGGTAGCATAATGAGGTTGGTTATTTTTTATACTGAGTAGGGCCTATAAAATCAGGAACCTTATTGACCTATTTGTAAGGAGCCGTTGGTACCTGTTACTAACAGTTGCGCATTAGAACGGTACTCAACCGACTTCGCCGTAGCAGGGCTATTGATAGTTACTGTATGGCTCTGGTCGAGGATAACTTTGTCATCTGCCTGGGGAATTCGGCCGAGGTTCCAGGTAGCCAGGTCTTCCCAGTTGCCCGATTGTAGCGTACTAATCGTCTGGCTGACGAGGCGAATGCGGTTGTTGTAGCTATCAGAAATGAATAAATTACCTGACTGATCAACGACAACACTATAAGGATCATTAATACCAGCACTGAGCGCAGGTCCTCCATCACCGCTGAACGTGGGGGAGCCAGTGCCGGTAACAGAGTTGATTGTACCGCTTTGGATATTTATGAATCGGATCCGGTTATTACCACGATCAGCAATGTAGATGTTGCCGGCTTTATCGAGGGCTACACCGCTAGGAGCCGTAAGTTGTGCGCTGGTAGCGGGGCCACCATCTCCGCTGAATCCATTCAGATTACTACCAGCAATGGTGCTGATAGTACCATCGTTTCCATTAATTTTACGGATACAGTGGTTGTAGTGATCGGCAAAAAGAATATTTCCAGCAGCATCGAAAATCATACTTGTAGCCGCAGAGATACTGGCATCGGTTGCAGCTCCGCCGTCACCACCGTATCCAATGGTACCGTTTCCTGCAATTGTCGAAATAGTACTATCGCTGCTGTTAACCTTTCGAATGCGCCGATTGCCCTCTTCACCAATATATAGATTTCCGGCCGCGTCCACCGCGACTCCGACTGGAAAGTTCAGCTGGGCGTTAGCTGCCGGTCCGCCATCACCACTGAATCCGGCTGTGCCACTACCCACTACTGTACTTATGGTACCATCGTTGCTGTGTACCTTACGAATGCGGTGGTTGTTATAGTCTGCGATGTACAGGTTTCCGGAAGCATCCACTGCGATTCCCTTTGGGGATCGTAGGTTGGCACTGGTAGCAGGCCCAGCGTCACCACTGAATCCAGAGGTACCGGTACCTGCCACCGTATGGATAGTGCCGTCGCTGGCACTAACTTTTCGGATGCGGTTGTTGGCCGACACAAAAAGGTTACCAGCGGCATCCAACGCTATACCTGAAGGACGGCTTAACCCGGCACTGGTAGCGGGCAATCCTTCACCCAGGAAATTCATAGAGCCATTGCCCGCTACGGTCTGGATGGTACCATCACTAACTGTAATTTTTCGAATGCGCTGGTTGTATATATCAGCAATGAACACATTTCCGGTCGCATCCACTGCTACTCCGCCCGGCTCAAAAAGCCGGGCGCTGGTAGCGGCTCCTCCATCGCCACTATATCCCGGAGTACCCGTACCTGCTATGGTTGAAATAGTACCGTCACTGGCGCTAACCTTGCGAATGCGACGATGGGTTGGAATTGCAATGTAAATATTGCCGATGGCATCAACCGCCACACCACTTGGGTTACTAAAGCCAGCACTGGTAGCGGGGCCGCCATCGCCGCCGAACACAAGAGAACCACTACCCGCTACAGTACTTATGGTGCCGTCACTGATTTTTACTTTTCGAATTTTAAAGTTTCCCCAATCGGCAATATAAATATTACCCTCAGCGTCCAGGGCTACTCCTTTCGGGCGAAAGAGACTGGCACTGGTAGCAGGCCCTCCGTCACCACTACTGTAGGCAAACCCGTTGCCTGCTACGGTGGTGATGGTACCGTCGCTGGCTTGTACTTTACGAATGCGGTGGCTGTATTCCTCCGCTATATAAACATTCCCGTTCTTGTCTACGGCTATCCCGATAGGGCGGGAAAGGCCGGCACTGGTAGCGGCTCCTCCATCTCCATGATAATAGGAAAGGCCATTACCGGCTATGGTGCTGATTGTACCATCACTCTTGCTGACTTTCCGGATCCGGTAATTCTCTAAATCCGCAACATAAAGATTCCCGGCTGCATCTACGGCTACCCCGGCAGGACTCGAAAGACTGGCCCTGGTTGCGGGGCCTCCGTCGCCTGCGTATCCTACTTCGCTATTTCCGGCAATTGTACTGATAGTGCCATCGCTATTACTAATTTTCCGGATACGGTGATTGTCTGTATCGGCTATATAAATATTCCCGTCCGTATCTACCGCAACGCCAAAAGCGTTATTCAAACTGGCACTTGTAGCGGCTCCACCGTCGCCTATACCACCTCCAGCGTAGGTAGTAATAGTCTGGGCGGTACTGTACAAGGAGGTACTAAGCCATAGCGCCAGTAGGCAGGGCCACGGTTTTAGGAAAGAAGGTAGTAGAGAAGGAAGCATATTAGTGTATGGATGATAGGAGGGTATAAGTAGTATATAAGTTGGGTACTTAAAGCTTTGGTACTCGTTCAAGCTGCCGCACAACAAGTACCTGATAAAGTAGAATACGCAGCAAAGTACAAGCCGGGCAACTAAGTACTTAGCCGAAACACCCAAACAACGAAAAAGGAGGACGGAGGCGGATAGGCCTTGGTAGAAGCAGGAGAAGATGTGGGCATGGTATGGACAAGTACTGTTTAAGAGTGAAGATACTAACAAGGAGAGTTTTACGGGAGAAAGATTCTATAAAAACACTGCATCTGCAAGTACCTTGCAAAGAATATTTTTTTCGTCTTGGTCGGCTGTTTTGTTCCCGGTAGGAGAGTCTCAGAACACACGGGTCATTTACGACAAAGCCCCGCCAGAGATAGCGGGGCTTTGTCATTAATTTCACGGTTTTCCTCGTTTATTTTTTCCGGTTGCGGCGGGCGTCGCGGCGAATCTTTTTGAGATTATCAATGGATTTTTTGGCTTCATCGTGCTGGCTCGACTTCCGCTCGGCCTTGTCGTACGCCAGCTTGTAGTAGCGTTGGGCTTCGTCGAAATCTTTTTCGGCTTCGGCTATTTTTCCCAGTCCCAGCAGCGACGACACGTAGTACCCGGCGTTCATGGACTTGGTTTGCACCGAAAAATTAATAGCCTGCTGGTAGTTGACGCGCGCTTCCTGGTAGTTCCGGGAGTAGTTGTGGTTGTAGTAGGCCAGTACATAGGCGGCGTTGCGTCCGCTTACGGCTTCGTAGCCCGGCATACCCCGGTTTATTTTGTCCAGAATGTTACGCGCGGCCTGCTGGGCCTCGGCCATGTGACCCGTAACAAAGGCCGTCCGGCAGAAGTACCTTTCAAAGTAAGGGTTATCCGGGTAGGTCTGCCACATGTACCGGGCCATATCGTAGGCTTTACCGTACTCATTTTCCATGCTGTAAATCTGCAGCAGGAAGTACCGGGCTTCTACGCGGGTGTAGAAGGCGTTGTTGGCTACTCTTTCCAGTTGCTGGGCGCCCAGTTTTTTGTTTCCTTTCGGGAAAAATACCAGAATTGGCTTGAGCAGCGGGTACTCCCTGGGTATCCATTCGGCGTAGTAGTTATAAATACCGTCGCCAAAGAGCAGCTCCGGGCTCAGCTCGCCGTAGCCTTTGCTTTGTTCCATGTACTTCAGGGCACTTTTACCGGCCAAGGTGGCTTTGGCCCACTGCTTGCGCTCGGAGTAAAGCCTGCCTTTAAACGCGTAGGAAGCCGCCAGGAAAAAAGCCGGTTCTACTTTGTTCTCTCTTTCATCGTACATTTTTTCCGCCAGCGCCAGGCTCGAATCCATCTGGGCAATCAGGCGGTCGTCGTAGGCGGTATTGTCGGTATTTGGTACAATCTTCCACCATTCGGCCAGTCCCATCAGGAAGTGCGGCATGGGGTGCTTGGGGTAGCGGTACTTCAGCCAGCGAAACTCTTTGTCGGCTTCGGCAAACTTAAAGTTATACAATAGGTTTATAGCCTCGGTGGCTTCAATTTGCACACCGGGGTTTTTGAGGAGCATGTCGTAATTCTTGTCCAGGTCGGCTGACGAGTACAGCTGAGCACGGGCTGCCGGCAGGGCCAGAAGAACAACAAACAGCGGGAGGATCAGGTCTTTCAGTCTTTTCATTTTTGGCTATTTCGGCAATCTGACCATGTAACGTTAGTTTTGGATTTTCCGTTTGGCAGGGGCTATGTTTTTGAAAAATAGATTAATTTGGCCCCCTTCTTACTAAGAGCTATGGTTACTGTTAAAGATAAAGTTTTCGCACCCTTCATCGAAAAGACCACGCTGGAACAGCGTATTGTGGAAATGGGAGGGGAAATCAGTCGGGATTATAAAGGCCGGAATCCGCTGTTTGTGGTAGTACTTAACGGGGCTTTCATGTTTGCGTCGGATTTGCTCAAAGGCGTAGATGTACTCTGCGAAATATCGTTTATACGGCTGGCCTCCTACGAGCAGACCCAGTCGACGGGGAAGGTAAAGCAGATTCTGGGCCTGGCCGAAACGGTACAGGGCCGGGAGGTGATTGTAATTGAAGATATCGTAGATACCGGACTGACCATGAGTGAGTTGGTAAGCCAACTCAAAGCGAAGGGGGCCGCTTCGGTAGAGGTAGTGACCCTGCTCCACAAACCGGAAGCGCTGAAAACGGCCATTGACCTCAAGTACGTAGGATTTGAGATTGAGAACCGGTTTGTAGTGGGGTACGGCCTGGACTACGACGGCCTGGGGCGTAACCTAGATGCTATATACGTACTGGCGGACTGAGGTCCGGCTCCCGATTTTCTATGTACTAAACCATTACCCTTATGCAGATCCAGTTCTTTGGAGCGGCCCGGACCGTTACCGGCAGCAAGCACCTTATCACTACCGAGCGTGGTACACGTATTCTGCTGGACTGTGGCTTGTTTCAGGGTATACAAACCGACGAGTTTAACCAGGATTTTGGCTTTAAGGCTTCGGAGGTAGACTACCTGCTTCTGTCGCACGCCCACATCGACCACTCGGGCCTTATTCCCCGCCTGGTGCGGAAGGGATTCAAGGGACCCATATACTGTACTGCTGCCACGGCCGACCTGTGCCGGCTCATGCTGCTGGATAGTGCTTATATTCAGGAGAAAGATACGGAACGGATTAACAAACGTCGCCGTCGGCAGGATCGTCCCGAGCTGGAACTTCTGTATAATGCGCAGGATGCCGAGCGCGCCCTGGACCTGTTCAGACCGGTCAGCTACAATCAGCCTTTTCAACTGGGCGATAGCGGCGTAGAAGCGTTTTTTACGGATGCCGGACATCTGCTGGGCAGCGCGGCCGTGCATTTGACCCTGCCCGACGCGGGTACTTACCGGAAGCTGACTTTTACCGGTGATATTGGCCGCCCCAATGACAGTATTCTGGGTAAGCCGGAGCCTTTCCGGCAGGCCGATTATATTATCTGTGAGTCGACCTACGGGGACCGCCTGCACGAGCCCCCAACCGATATGAAGGCGCACCTGCTGCGCATTGTACACGAAACCTGCGTAGAGCGGCGCGGGAAACTGCTCATTCCGGCTTTTGCCGTAGACCGTACCCAGGAGCTGATCTACGCCCTCGACCAGCTTTCAAGCGTGGGCCAGCTACCCCGCCTGCCGGTGTATATTGACAGTCCGCTGGCGGTGCGGGCCACGCGGGTGATGCAGGAAAACAGCGACTACTTCAACCCGGAAATTCTGGACTATATCGAGAAAGACGGTGATGCGTTTGATTTTCCCTACCTGCACTACATCTCCGACGTCGCCGACTCTAAGGCCCTGAACGGGCGCGATGAGCCTTGCATTATTATATCGTCGTCGGGTATGGCTGAGGCGGGCCGCATCAAGCACCACATCCGGAACAACATCGAAGACCCTAATACTACCATTCTGATTGTCGGGTACAGTGCACCCAATACCCTGGGCGGCGCCCTCAAGCGGGGCGACAAGGAGGTGAAAATATTCGGAGAAATCCTTGCCGTGAAGGCGCGGGTGGAAGTGATGGACTCTTTCTCGGCCCACGGCGACTACAACGAAATGATCGACTACCTCCTGTGCCAGGACCCGGCGCGGGTACAGCGGGTGTTTCTGGTACACGGTGAATACGAAACGCAGATTTCTTTTCGGCTTAAGCTGGAAAAGGCGGGCTTTCGGGATGTACACATTCCGGCCCTGTACGAAAGTGTAATCCTGTAAGAGAAGCAGATAGCCAGGTAGCAATAATTTTTTCCGGGATAGTACCGGCTATCTCTTGCTTAATTGAAATCGGTAGCTGTATATTTGCACTCCCTGATGTGTAATACTCGCCGAAGTGGTGGAATTGGTAGACACGCACGTTTCAGGGGCGTGTGGGGGTTGCCCTGTGCGGGTTCGAGTCCCGCCTTCGGTACATTGGAATATAAAAGCCTTGCAAGCAGCCGCTTGCAAGGCTTTTATATTTTCAGTCTGGTGAACTCCTGAAACATTTTGGGGTCGGTGGTGAGCGGGGAAGGTACTTACTCGTACAGTACCGAGATCAGCTCCGCTACGCAGGCGGGCTTTTCCTGCCCTTCCAGCTCGAAAATACACTGCACTATGATTTTAAGCCCGTGGTTGGGTACCTCTTCGGTTTCTAGCAGCGTGGCCCGCATACGTACCTGACTACCTGAAGGTACCACCGAGGTGAAGCGTACCTTGTTGGCCCCGTAGTTAACGCCCATCTTCACCGAAAGTACCCTGAACAGATCGGCCATGAGCCGGGGCGCCAGCGACAGCGTCAGGAAACCGTGCGCGACGGGTGTTTTAAAAGGAGAAAACTGCCGGGCTTTCTCGACGTCCACGTGTATCCACTGATGGTCGCCGGTGGCTTTGGCGAAGTCGTTGATCATGTCCTGCGTAATGGTCAGGTACGGACTTACACCTATTTCCTGACCGAGGCAGGAGGTTAGTTTTACCAGGGTTTCAAATGTTTTCATTCCGGTTTTTTTTAGTAAAGATTAAGGTACCTGTCCCTGTTTTTTTTCCCGGATCTTTTTGGCAATCCGCACGGCAGACATAATAAGTACCGCAAAGGCGATGAGCCCGACTACGCCCCAGATCCAGTCGAGGGTATTTTTAAGTACTACCAGAAACACGATAGAGAAGAGAAAGACCGTGGCTACTTCGTTCCAGAGGCGCAGCTGCAGCGACGAGAAGCGAAATTGTTCCTGCCGGATCTCCAGCAGCAACTTTCGGGAATAGAAATGGTACCCCAGCAACCCTAGCACAAAGGCCAGCTTGAGCTGCATCCAGCCCTGGTTGAGCCAGTCGGGGGTAATGTACAGCATGGTAGCGCCGGTAAGGAGCGTCAGCCACATGGCGGGCGTCATGATGGCGTTCCAAAGCAGCTTTTCAAATTTGGTAAACTGAGCGAACAGTACCTTGCGCTCCCGATCGGGCAGCGGCTGCGCCTCGGTATGGTACACAAATAGGCGCGGCAGGTAGAACAGGCCCGCAAACCAGCTTACCACAAATATGATGTGCAGGGCTTTGACGTGGAGGTAGGTCATACAAAACGGGTCATGACCGGCAGCCGGACAGCTAAACTTTCCCCGGCTACAGATCGTTAATGGGTATATCAGATCAAAAAAACAACATAGTTGGCATGAAAACAACCCTCCGGTTTTTTACGCTCGTGCTACTGAGCTTTATAACAGTAGTGTCTTACGCTCAATCAACCAAAAATCAACAGAAAAAAATGAATAACGAACCCACTTCATCCGCCGCCGGACTGCAAACCGCCACCTTTGGCACCGGCTGTTTCTGGTGTACGGAGGCCGTCTTTGAATCGCTGAATGGCGTTTATAACGTAGTATCCGGCTATTCGGGAGGGCAGATACCTAACCCTACCTATAAAGCCGTATGCGAAGGTACTACCGGCCACGCCGAATGCGTGCAGTTAAACTACGACCCGGCCAAAATCAGCTACGCCGACCTGCTGGAAGCTTTCTTCCGCAGCCACGACCCTACTACCCTCAACCGCCAGGGCAACGACGTAGGTACCCAGTACCGCTCGGTGATTTATTACCACAACGACGAGCAGAAGCAACTGGCCGAGCAGGCCAAACGCGAACTGGATAAGTCGGGGGCCTTCGGGAAACCCATCGTAACGGAGGTCAGTCCGACGGAGAAGTTTTATACCGCCGAAGCCTACCACCAAAACTACTTCGCCAATAATCCCGAGCAGGGGTACTGCGCTTTTGTAGTGGCCCCCAAGCTGGATAAGTTCAGGAAAGTGTTTAAAGACAAGCTTAAAAAGGAGCTGACCAACTAAGCCCAGGTACGGCTGGCCGATCTTATTTAATCCATAGAGCCAAATATTTCTGATGTCAGGCCCGGTTGTTTCGTAGCAGCCGGGCTTTTTTATGCAGCAAATTCTGAGCTTCGATAAGTAACTAGTAAACTACTTAATCCGTACCGTTTACTAAATTTTTTAAATTTTTTTATTAAATGTACCATCTTTGCATTTTTAACTGATAAAATATTATTACTTTCACTTCGCTTTAGCCCACCACTTTTCCTGATACTAAAAGTTTTCTTGATTCTAAGTCTGGATTTTGGTGAGAGGATAACTAAAGCCAAAAAAAGGTATATAAATATTTGGATAAAAAATATCGTATTTTTGTAAAGAGCCTGTTCAATTTAATACTACGCCTATGTAAAAATCGCCTTTTTACTTTAAGAGCCTCAGAGGTAATCTATTGATGTCTTACTAATGGTAAAATTTTATTACACCTAACGCTAACCCAATGAAACAAACCACTACTTCTCCCGGTATGTCCTCTTTCAGGAACATACCCTATCGATTTTTGCCGCTGCTGATGGTACTTGCCTGTACCGTTAGTGCTAACGCCAGCGATATTCGCACACCAAATTCAGTTATAAAAAACGCAACCGTTGTTGAAAAAACCGTTCGGGGTAAAGTAACCGACAAACCGAGCGGGGATGGCCTGCCGGGCGTAAGCGTGATCGTGAAGGGAACCAGCCAGGGTACCACTACCAACGGAAGCGGCGAGTATACCATTAGCGTGCCCGATAATGGCGCGGTGCTGGTTTTTAGCTATGTGGGTTATTTGAGCCAGGAAGTGGCAGTAGGGAACCGTACTACCATTAACCTGTCCATTGAGCCGGATACCAAAGTACTTAACGAGGTAGTGGTAATCGGGTACGGTACGGTTCGCAAATCAGACCTAACCGGAGCGGTATCGGGCATCAAAGAAGCCGAACTTATGGAGCGGCCAGCGTCCTCGCTTAACCAAATGATGGCCGGCAGGATGGCAGGTGTTCAGGTCAATAATAACTCGGGACGCCCCGGTGGCCGGTCTACGGTCAGGATTCGCGGATTCAGCTCCATCAACTCCTCCAACAACCCGCTGTATGTGGTTGACGGCGTGTTGCTGCCCCAGTCTACGGGTGATCAGTTCAGTAATGCCATTGACTTCATCAACCCCAACGATATCGTATCGGTCGAGGTGCTGAAAGATGCCTCTTCAACGGCTATTTACGGGGCGCGGGGTGCCAATGGCGTTATCCTGGTCACAACCCGCAAAGGTAAGGCGGGCGAAACCCGTATCACCTACGATACACAGTTTAGCGTCAATACCATTGGCCCCAATAAGCCACAGGTACTCAACGCCAAAGAATACTTAGCGGTTGAAGAACTGTCTTATGCCAACATTCAAAAGTATGATCCCGCCGGCTGGGCGTCAGGCAAGTACGCCAACCTGGATCCGATGGTGCGCCGGAAAGCCTTCAGCGAAAAGTTTCCGGGTGTATTTCGGGAAGAAGGTGGCAAATTCCTACCCAACTACGACACCGACTGGTTTCGGGAGTCGAGCCAGAACAAACTCTCGCAGAACCATCAGCTTGGTTTCGGTGGTGGCAATGATCGGACTCAGTATTCACTTTCCATAGGCTACCGTGACGATCAGGGTTTGATCAAAACATCGTACATGAAGCGGTATTCAGGTCGGTTCACGATTGACGATCAGGTAAAATCATGGCTAAAATTGAGCGGTACGTTGAGTTATAACAATCAGTCAGATCGGCTGGTTGACATTAACGACGCGGTGGCGCGGCAAATCGTGGAAGACTTCCCGTTCCTGCCCGTGAGATACGCCGACGGTACCTTTGCCAACAACCGCGATTATCCGCTGGCCGAAGGAACTATGAGCTCGGTACACCGCCTGATGGGTCGTAAGTACATTCAAAACACGCAGACCACGCTGGGTAGCCTGGCCGCAACGCTTAGTCTTGCACCCGGCCTGCAGTTCAAGAGTATTTTGGGCGTAAACGTCCAGACGCAGGAGGTTAACCAGTCGCAGACCCGGACGCTGAACATCGGCGGCAACGGCAACGCATCGGTCAATAACCGGAAAGAAACGTTCTGGTCACTGGAGAACCTGCTAACCTACAACAAGCAGTTTGGGGAAGATCACTCGGTTGACGGACTGCTGGGTATTTCCTGGCAGGAAACCAACGTGTTCTCCATTGGCGGGGGCATAAGCAATTTTGCCACCGACTATTTTGGCTTCAATAACCTGGGTGCCGGTGC
Organism: Telluribacter sp.; assembly: GCF_035998675.1. Taxonomy (NCBI): domain Bacteria; kingdom Pseudomonadati; phylum Bacteroidota; class Cytophagia; order Cytophagales; family Spirosomataceae; genus Telluribacter; species Telluribacter sp. The sequence continues at coordinate 58,763 of NZ_DASYHI010000019.1, read as the reverse complement.
TACCAACCCGAGTATTGGTTCCAATGCCTTCCGGTTTGCGTTCAACTCGTACTTTGGGCGTGTTAACTATGGCTACAGAAACCGCTACCTGTTCACGGCAACAGCCCGCGCCGATGGGTCGAGTAAGTTTGGTGAGAACAACAAATTTGCGGTGTTCCCCTCGGCAGCCGTAGCCTGGCGCGTATCTGAGGAGGACTTCCTGAAAAATAACCCAATTATCTCGAACCTGAAAATTCGTGGTAGCTACGGTCTGACGGGTAACTCCGAGATTCCTTCTTACGCGTCGCTGTCGTTACTGAGTTCCAACTACGCCACTATCTATAACGACAACCGCATAAGCGGCACGGGTATCAACCGTCTGGCCAACCCCGACCTGCGCTGGGAGAAAACAGCGCAGACCGACGCCGGTATCGAGATTGGCTTGTTCAAGGGCCGCATATCGCTCGAAGCCGATTATTACTACCGCCTGACTACCGACATGCTTTTAGATGCCCCGGTACCCCGATCAAGCGGATATGCCACCATCCGGCGTAACGTAGGGTCAATGGAAAACAAAGGCTTTGAGTTTGCCATAAATACCGTCAATATTGAGAGGGGCAACTTCAGTTGGACGTCTAACTTCAACCTGTCGCTGAACCGCAATAAAGTGCTGTCGTTGGCTACGCCGTCAGATATTTTCAACGTAGGTGGTCCCAACTTCACCAACCCTACCAACATCATTCGGGTGGGTGAGCCGGTGGGTTCCTTCTGGGGGTTAACCCGGCTAGGTGTCTGGAGCGAAGCTGAGCGCGAGGAAGCGGCTAAGTTTAAAAGCTACCGCAACGGCCTAACCATGCTGCCAGGCGATATTAAGTACCTGGACGTAAATGGCGACGGCGCTATCACCGACGCCGATCGCAGCATCATTGGCAACGGAAGCCCCAAAGGCTGGGGAGCTTTCAACAACAACTTTAGGTTTGGCAACTTCGACGCCACGCTGGAACTACAGTTCATGTATGGCAACAAAGTGATGCTGATGAACCTGCACCCCAGCGAAGACCGTCAGACTCTGGCTAACAGCTATACCTCCGTGCTGGGTGCCTGGACACCCGACAACCAGGATTCACAAATTGCAGAAATCCGCGATACGCGTGCTGGCTACGTAACCAACGTAGATACCCAATGGATTAAAAATGGCTCGTTTCTGCGTGGTCGTAATGCCCTCATTGGCTACACGTTCCCATCGGCAGTTACCAACCGGATAAAATTGAACCGCCTGCGGGTGTATGCTTCGGCACAAAACTTCTTCCTGCTTGTAGAAGATCCCATTGTGGGTGATCCGGAGGTTACTCCAACCAACCAGGGTGGCGGCAACAGTGCCTTCTCGCAGGGCATGATCTGGCACAACTACCCTAAGCCAACGACCTATATGGTTGGTCTGCAAATTGGTCTTTAATCACAACGTACGTAACACATTGATAACAATTATGCGACAATCTTTTGTAAAAAACATATCACGGGTGCTGCTATGCGGCATTGTGCTGGCCGGGCCAATGGGCTGCTCGGATTTCCTTGACGAGAAAGACCCTTCCAACCTCACTCCCGATAGCTTCTATAGCATTCCCGACCATGCCGAGGCCGCTTTGGCTGCGGTCTATGCCGATCTGAGGTTTATGGGCGGCGGAGCCGGTATTTTCTCGGCCAACTGGCAGTTGCTCGAAGCCCTGACGGGTACCTCGACTACCGAAACGGCGCAGAACTCCGACCTCAATAACCTGTATAGCCTGGTTCATGACGGTAACACCGTCCACGTGGTCAACTACTGGAACGGACTCTACCGCGTTATTGCCAACGCCAATCAGGTACTTGACAAGGTACCGGCCATTACACCCATGAACGACGCCCAGAAGGCCAAGATTCTGGGTGAAGCCCGGTTCCTGCGGGCGTCTGCCTACTTTACGGCCGTTCGGCTTTGGGGGGATATTCCGCTCATTACCACCCCCCAGACTGCCACAACCGACCAGTTCTCGCCCACCCGTGCACCACAAGAGGATGTGTATAAGCTCATAGTAGATGACCTCGTCGCGGCCGAAGCGGCTGGTCTGCCCTGGATGGACGTATCGGGCCGGGCCAATTTGGCTGCTGTAAAAACACAACTGGCAAAAGTGTATCTGACGATGGCGGGTTTCCCACTTAGCAAGGGTGCGTCGCACTACAAATTAGCCGCTGACAAAGCCTTTGAGGTTATTACCTACGCCAATGCTAACCCAGGCACGATCAACCTGTTTACGAATTACAGAGACGTACACAGTGAGACCACCGAAAACCGGCTCGAACACCTGTTCATGATCCAGTACAACACGGTTGTCGCGGGTAACCCGATGGAGAACTTCTACCCCAATTTCAAACCCGTTACCTTCAACGGGCCGGGCGGAACGGGTAGTTCGGTGCCAACACCTGCATTTTACAAATCGTACGAGGCGGGAGATTTGCGGGCCAAAGACCAGGATGGCTATTTTTACACCAGTTATTTTACCAATGGCAACGGAGCGCCGTTCGAACTGGGCGCGCCCTATGTTTTCAAGCACTTTAACCAAACCTCGGCAGGTAGGTCTGGTGTGGCTGGTACACGACAAAACAACCTGAACGTGCCCCAGATCCGCTACGCCGAAACGCTGCTGATTTACGCCGAAGCACAGAACGAAGTGGGTGGGCCGACGCAGGCCGCCTACGATGCCATGAAGCGCATTCGGGATCGGGCCACGCTGACCACGCCCGCGCTTGGTACGTTTAGCCAGGCCAGTTTCCGCGAGGCTGTCTGGCGCGAACGGTGGAAGGAACTCTCCTACGAGCAGATCACCTGGTTCGATATGTTGCGTTTGCGGAAGGTCTATAACGAAACGACCAATGGTTTTGACAACTTCGTGGGTCACATAAACCTAAGTTCCAACCAACCGCTACAGCAGAAGCACCTGTTACTACCCATACCAACTCAGGAATTGCTCAACAACCCGAATCTGAAAACGCAGAACCCGGGTTATAACTAATACCTAGTCTCTGAATACCTAAAACCGCCCCGGTCACTACAAGTACCGGGGCGGTTTTTTTATGCCTTCTTTTAAAATAATAAGTACCTGTTGCTTACTCATACCAGACTGTTACCTCGTCGGCCGATTTACGCTGTATATCGGGAACGGTGGCATCGGGGGCCGGGTACCCGACCGGAATGAGGAGGAAAGGTTTTTCGTGAGCGGGTCGCCCCAGGAGGCGGGTCAGGAAGTCCATCGGACTGGGCGTGTGGGTGAGGGCTACCAGCCCCGCCTGGTGAACGGCCGTCAGAAAAAAACCTGCGGCCAGTCCCACCGACTCCTGTACATAGTAGTTCGTGTGTTTATGACCGTTCTCATCGAGATCATAGATTTTCCGGAAAATAATAACCAGCCAGGGGGCAGTTTCGAGAAAAGGCTTACGCCAGTCGGTACCCAGCGGAGCCAGGTCGCGAAGCCACTCCTCACTCATGCGTCCGTGGTAGCTGCGGTACTCCTCTTCTTCGGCTGCCTGCCGTATCTGTTGTTTGAAAGCAGGGCTGCTTACCGCACAGAAGGTCCAGGGCTGCTTATTGGCCCCCGAAGGCGCCGAGGAACCCGTCATGATCAGTTGCTCGATGATGTCTCTGGGTACCGGGCGGTCAGAAAAAAAACGCAGGGAGCGGCGCTTTTCCATCCCTTCGTGGTATTCCCGGCTACGGCTTCTCACTTCATCCTCGGGCAGCCCCGCCGCCTCAAAAGGAATGGCTTTATACGGTTCATCCGCGTTTTTATACATTCTAACAAGCCATTTGCTAAGTTGACAACCTCCTTTGTTTAGGGAGAAATAAAAAAAGCTTTACTTTGTTCAATAATTACTCACCCAAACAATTCTAATAGCACATGAAAAAGTTTTTCGCAACACTGTTCTCTATTGCCCTGTTTACACTGGCAACCCAATCTGCTTTTGCTCAGTATGAAAAAGGCGACAAATTATTAAACGTAGGTATTGGTTTAGGTTCCTATGGTTACGGGAACATTGGCTTCGGTGGTTCCTTTGAAGTAGGTGTACACGAGGCTATAAGTGTAGGTGTACTGGGGGGCTACTCAGGTACATCTTACATTGGCTACAACTGGTCCGTACTTACTATCGGTGCACGTGGTTCCTACCACTTTAACGAACTCCTCAACCTGGACAACGAACAACTGGACCTTTACGCAGGCTTGGGCCTTGCCTACCGTAATTATAGCTACGGAGGGATAAGAGACAACTTTGGTTATAATCCTATTGGCCTTTTGAGTCATATAGGTGGACGTTACTACTTCAAACCTAATATGGCAGCATTTGCGGAATTAGGTTCTGGTTTCAGTGCTCTACAGGTTGGACTTACCTTCAAGTTTTAATAGACCACGAATACTGAAAGAGCGTGAGGCAGCTGCCTCACGCTCTTTTTTTGAGTTTTCGGGCAGAAGCCCTTTCCTTCGTCTGTTTCAAACTTTGTTTAATCGGCTTTATTATGAAGAAAACAGCTTTACTATTCCTACTTTTTCTCGTTTTCGGTATTTCGGCTTGTCAGAAGCGCCAGTACCCGCCAATGGGTAAACCCCGGTTTGACAGTTTCAGCTCCCAAAAGGCATCCGCCCCCATCGCGACGACTGAGGTACCACCCGCCCAGGTACCTGCTGCGGTGGAAACAAACCAGGTGATAACCGCTTCGGCGGCCGAAGGAATTGAAACGGTAATTGGGGGAGAATCTGTCGAAGGAGCCGTTCCGGCCGCGGCCGTCGGGAATCAGACTGCTGTCCGAAAAACTCCCGGCAACTCGTCCTGGAAAGAACGGCTCATTATCAGTAAAGCCGAGCAGAAACTAAGACGTACTGCTACCACTGACCAGGGAAAGGCCGCTGCAAAAACAGATGCGGTATCGTTAGTATCGTTTTTTGCGGGGCTGCTTGGGCTGGCTTTACTGATAGCGGGCCTGACCCCAGCGGCTTTATTGGTGGGCCTGGTAGGTTTTATACTGAGCCTGGTTGGGCTAAAGCGGGTAAAGAAAGGGCTGGCTACGCGCGCATCAAAAGGCTGGGCCATAGCCGGTCTGGTACTCAATGGCATACTAATGCTGGTACTTCTTTTTTTTATTGTATTCTTCCTGGCTTACGCGGCTGCCTCCTGAAAGGCCTTCCTATTTCGGTGTTGTATTAACTTTTGTATTCAGTACTTATTACATGAAAAAATCATCTTTACTCCTCCTTATTCTTCTTGGTATTCTTTCGGCTTGTCAAAAGCGCCAGTACCCGCAAATGAGCAAGCCCCAATTTGAAAGTTTCGGCTCCCAAAAGGCAACACCCGCCCAGGTACCCGCCCCTCCGGTAGCAGCAGAGGCGCCCGCCGCTGTCATGGCCTCCTCCGCAGCGGGGGTGGAAGCCGTACTGGAAGCAACGAATGAAAACTTAGCCGCTATGCCGGCCGAAGCCATAAAGGCTTTACCAGTGGCGGAAAAAGCACCGGTTAAACTCAACTGGAAGGAACGGCTGGTGGCCAAAAAGCTGGAAAAGAAAATGCAGGGTACTTATTCTTTGAAGAGAGCGAGTGCCACAGGTACATCCAAAACCATCCCCCTGCTATCCCTGGTTTTTGGGGGGCTTGGCCTGCTGATGTTACTTTTGAGTATCATTCCCGGGCTGGCCATTCTGTTCGGGATAGCGGGCCTGGTGCTGGGTATTGTTGGGCTGGGTGAAGTAAGAAAAGGGAAAGCTCCGCGTTCATCCAAATTCATGGCTTTACTCGGATTAATCTTCGGGGCCGGCGTCATAGTACTACTCCTGGCCGCCGTAATTTTCATTGCCGCCTTTGGCTTTGCCTGAACATAAGTAGGACGCTTTAATAAATGTACTAAAAAATTATAGCAGCAATAAAAAATGTAATCTATAATTAAGATATTTATACCGTGAAACAGACTTCACAGCTTTTTATTTTTTAATACCCCCTCCTTATAACTATCTGTACTTTAAACGCAATGTGAATGAAGAAAACCTTTCTAGTGCTCTTTACCCAATGTAGTATTCTTATTGCTTATGGCTCTGCTCCGGCTACTGCTTCGGTGGTAACGGCCCCTGTGGTAGCAGCCCCCGTGGTAACGGCCACCGTGGTAACGGCCACCGTGGTGGTAGCCCCGGTGGCAGCCATGGCTGTTAAGCAGGCTTATGTACCCGCTGGTGCGGCCATGTCTACCAAAGCGATTAAGAGTATCGGTAAAGCCGGCAATGCAACTGCCGTGCAAACCTGGGAAAAACGAATTATTGTAAAGCTACTGTCTGCTATTTACTTTGTTATTGAAGCGTTCGGCTTTGTATGATCCTTTTTTTCTGTACTTACTAAAAGAGAGGGCTGCCTGAAGGCGGCCCTCTCTTTTTTGTACCCAATAAGCGTTTAAACGCCAAACTTATCCAGTTGCTTTACCAGTACATCAAAGTCCTTGGGGTAGGGGGCTTCAATCCGTATGGGCTCACCGTCCATGAGCGCAAAGGATAGGGAATGTGCATGCAGGGCTACCCGCTGAATGAGCGGCTGCTCTTCGGTTTCCTTCTTAAGATTAAACTTCCGCTTCAGGCTCGACAGGAATATGGGCTCTCCGCCATACTGCGGGTCGTTCACAATAGGCGCTTTCAGGCACGACAGGTGGATACGGATCTGGTGCATGCGGCCCGTAATGGGAATACACTCTACCAGGGTATAGCCCCGGTACACCTTTAGGGTATTAAATATGGTTTCGGCTATTTTACCGTTGGTTTTGTCAATTTTTACGGCCGTACCATTTTTCAGGGGCATAATGGGCAGGTACACCGATATGCTGTCCAGGTCGTGGATACCGTTGGCTACGGCATGGTACCGCTTCGTAACCTCGCGGTGCTCAAACTGCATGGACAGGTGCCGGTAGGCTTCCGGTCGCTTGGCAAAGGCTAGTACGCCGGAGGTTTCCTTGTCGAGGCGGTGGGCGGCCTGTAGGTCGGGGTGGTACTCTTTGGCCAGGCGCAGTACGCTACCGCCCCGGTCGGCGGTACGTTCGTCGAGGGTAGCCAGGTGAGGGGGTTTGTTAACGAGCAGAAAGTCGTCGTTTTCAAAAAGGATAATATCCGAAAAATTGATTTTCATAAGCAGGTCTCAGGTAATCCGCCGCTGGCTGATTAGCCTTACATAATTTTAAATGACTACTGAAAAGGTACTTGCTGCGCTACTGCATACATTAATCAGAACCAGAAGTAGGTACTGATTCAGGGAAAACAAAAAATCTTCCGGCCAAAGTTCGGAAGATTTTAAGAGAAAATGGGGTTCAAAGTACCTTTCACCAGGAACAGTAGATAATGACAGGCCTTATTCGGGTGTTTCTTTGGCCAGATGCTCTACTTTTGTTGGGTTAGGGTTAAGAGTATCGGATTCGACGAGGCCGTCGCGCAGGCGAACAATTCGGTGGGCGTAGCGGGCTATGTCTTCCTCGTGCGTTACCATTACAATGGTGTTGCCCTTGCTGTGGAGCTGGTCGAAGAGGTCCATAATTTCGTAGGAAGTCTTGCTGTCGAGGTTACCGGTAGGTTCGTCGGCCAGCAGAATACTGGGGTCATTGACCAGGGCGCGCGCTATGGCTACCCGCTGGCGCTGCCCGCCCGATAGTTCGTTGGGTTTGTGTCCGGCGCGGTTTTCCAGCCCTACGTTACGGAGGGCCAGCATGGCTTTTTCGGTGCGGGCAGCCTTGTTGAAGCCCGCGTAGATAAGCGGCAGGGCCACGTTTTCCAGCGACGACATCCGCGGGAGCAGGTTAAAGGTCTGGAACACAAAACCAATCTCTTTGTTACGAATTTCAGCCAGCTCGTTTTCGCTCATATCACTCACATCCTTGCTGTTGAGTACATAACGGCCGGAGGTAGGGGTATCCAGGCAGCCAATGATATTCATCAACGTAGACTTACCTGAGCCCGAAGGTCCCATAAAAGCGACGTATTCGCCTTTATTTACATCAATACTTACTGACTTCAGGGCCTCTATCACCTCAGTACCCATAATATAACGCTTGGATATATGGCTGGTTTCAATAATTTTCATACTTCCGGGGTAGTTTCACTATTGGACAGGTAACTGATTATTTGTCGTGTATTTTACTATTTATAAGGTACTTGTTGCTGAACTAAAGATGCATGAGCAGCCGCGCCAACGCGGGAATAGAGACGCCCGCCAGCACCATAAGCCGGAACCGCTGCCGGAAGTAGCTATGCACGTACAAACCTACCAATACGATGGCCGGGTGCAGGTAATCGTACTGTATGGTACCACCTCCACCCTGCCAGGGGCGGGCCGCTACGTAGGTTGCTTCTTCGTCGGTATGCCTCACTGACCATTTGTACCGGCTCCACTGCTGGTAGTTCCATTGGTACTCTTCTCCTTCGTAGGTAATGGTCGCCGATGTAGGAAAACGCCTGAACTTAACGCTGCCCAGTACTTTTTGCCCTTCAATATCCAGGATACGTGCACTTCGCTTACCAAAGCCTTTGGTATCAAAACGAACCAGGTACCCGTTGTATTCGCCGTAGGTGTCGGTCCCCCAGGAGCCCCTTTTCAGAATACCCACAATCACTTTCTCTCTAAAAATCCGGTACTCGCTCTGCCAGCCGACTGTCTTCCAGTAAATATCCATAGGGTAGTAGGGGTACAGGTCAAAAATAAAGAATCAACGAAAGTCTTCCCGTTGTTTTTCGATGAGTGCTTTCCTGGGCTGATAGCGTTCCCTAAAAGCCTGATAGTCGGCAGCCGAGGTGTTAGCCTCCACCCGGGCTGCACCTTCATCGGCCTGTTCCAGCAGGCCCATGTCCAGGCTGAGCAGGGCGTACTGTGCCCACAGCCCCGCCGCGCGGTCGTTGAAGCGGAGGGCATCAACCACTATCTGGTAAGCTTTTGTGGGTTGTTTTTGTTGGCGGTAGTACTCCGAGGTACTTACTACTACGCCGGCATTCAGCGGATTGGCCCGCAAGGCTCTTTCATAACTACCGGCCGACGGGTTGGCCCGCGCTGCCGTCAGCAGGGAGTCGGCCTGACCCACGGGCCGGACGCCATCAGCGAGGCTTTCCTGCAGGGCCTGTACCGACGGATTGGGGCCTTCTTTCTGTAACCTTTCGAGTAGGATAGTCGCTACGGCGCCCTGTCCGGCCAGGGCCTGCGCCACCGCCTGCCCCAGCAAACCTTCCGGCCCTTTGACGAGCGCCAGTTGCTCAATAGCCTGGTCATACAGGCCGAGCTGAAGGTACCAGTGCCCGAGTATCTTGCGGAACAGCGGCTCTTTTTCGCCTCCTTCCTCCACCCAGGCCGTCATGATGGCCAGTGCCCGTAACTTATCACCACTGTAAAATTCCGGGTAGAGCGAGGCCAGCAGCAGGTCATCAACCAGGTAGGGGTTTTTGTCGGCCAGCTGGGAAGCCAGCCGAATGGGCATACTGTCGGTACGGGCCTGGTTCAGGGCGTAGTTGTAGATATAGGCCAGCCCCGATACATTCAGGAGCGAGTCAGCGGGAATAGCTTCTTTGCGGAAACGACGCTCCGCGAAGTTCTGGCGGAGATTCTGAACGGCCAGCCAGTTGGCCTGCCAGGAAGGGTACTCTTTTTCATCCAGCTGCTGTACCAGCGAGTCCAGCAGAGGGGCGTCGGTATTGCGGGCCCAGATTGCCAGCAGATTGGTAGCCGGTACTTCACTTCGCTGGGCGGTGCGTTCGGCGCGGTCGAGGTAGTGATAGGCCGAGTCGGCCAGATTGGTGCGGGCGTAGAGCATACCCAGGTTATTGAGTAATTCACCACTTTTAGGAAAGGTAGTAATTCCTTCGCGAAGGCTGAATACCGCATCAAAGAACAGGTTTTCCTGCACCAGTACATTGCTGAGTCCTACGTAAGCCTGCGGCGAAGGATTCTTGAGCGTAGCCTGCCGGAAGTAAAAGGCCGCCGCGGTGCGGTCGCCCTGGCGCAGGGACAGGGAGGCCAGGGCGTAGTTGGACTTGTGGTTCTGGAACTCCTGCTGCAGCGCCAGTTTGTAGTACTGCTCGGCCAGCGCATACTCGCGGGTAGTGGTGTAAAGGTCGCCCAGGCCGTTGAAGTACCCGGCTACGGCCTGATAAACAGGGAGCAGAGTTTGGGTGGAAATCAGGACAACGAACCCGGCAAAACCCAGCAGGCGCGTTTGGGTCAGCCCGAATTTCAGGGGCTTGTAAAGTATTTTATGTACCGCCAGCCCTTTCTCGAACAGCGGCAGGAAGTTGGCCAGGATATAAAACAGAAACAGCAGACCCATGGCCAGTTGTCCGTTCACGACCACATCTTCCAGTACTTCCAGCAGGGGGTCATTGGCGGTGGCGGCCACATACCCGCCAAAGGCTGCCGTAATGATAAACAGCCCTACGTACCACCAGAAGCTTCCCTCGCGGTAGTACAGTATGCCATTGGTCGCTTCACTGCGGGCGCGGAACCCCCATATACCCAGCAGTCCGGCTACTATGGCCAGCACGGCCGGACTCACCATGGGTACGTCCCATTCAATCTGGCGGGTATTGCGCAGAAACAGCATCAGTAAGTAAATCAGGTATAGTATACTGATAACCAAAAAATTGGTAAGCGACGTGCGTCCCATGCCTATCCGGGAGGTGGTACTGAGCCACACCAGGCCGGCCATGATTTCGGTGGCGGAAATGAGCAGAAACAGAGCCGACAAAAACAGCCACATGGGCAGCGAGTAAGTCGCCGCGGTCAGGTCGGGGTGGGGGACCGTAGCGGTAAAGGCTACCAGTAAGGTCAGCCCGGCCGATACCCCTAAAAAAGAAAACAGGCGCAGGGCTATCGACGCTCCGGGGCGGAAGGCATGAAAAAAGTAGCTCAGACCGGTGTAAAGTACCAGGGCCAGAATAAAGAAAGCACGGCTTCCTTCGCCGAACAGGCCCAGGGTTTCGGTTTGGGAAGCCGCCAGCAGCAGAATAAAGCCAACCATACTACCCAGGTACCAGAAGCGCGGCAGGGTTGTCAGGCCGGCCAGCAGCAGGGACAAACCAATGAGGCCCAGGCCCAGAAAAATACGGACCGCGCCGAAATCCACCTCCATGGTAGAAGCCACAAACTGCTCCGTAACCAGGTAGGACGGTACCGACACGCCGTACTGCCAGTTGTCGAGCCGGATTACGTCCACGGCCGTAGACAGGTCCGACAATTCACTTAGTATATCCCAGCGGACCACATTCCCCAAAGGGTCCAGAATTTTAATACAAAAAAATACCAGCGCCAGCAGCAGGATAAACAGCACTCCAAAAGCAATGCGCAGTTCACCGGAAGACCAGGCTTTCTGAAAAAACAAGTATCTCATGAGTTATCAGCTCTCCTTTCTCAAAATTTCTATACGCTTTTTCGTTAAATCGGCGCTTATTTCTAAAAAATATCCAATAAATGAAGCCATGGTCTATTGGTACTGACCAAATTATCTTCTAATTTTGCGGTCTTGAAAATAACCTCTTGACGATAACTATATTCTTACAATGGCAAACGTGACAAACATAGGAAAAATTACACAAGTAATTGGACCGGTTGTAGACGTATCGTTTGAAGACAGCGAGCGCATCCCGGCTATTCTGGATGCGTTGGAAGTCGTAAAACCGAATGGTCAAAAAGTAATACTTGAATGTCAGCAGCATCTGGGTGAGGACCGCGTTCGCACCATCGCGATGGACGGTACCGAAGGTTTGCAGCGTGGCATGGAAGTAAAATCATACGGCTCACCTATCCTTATGCCGATTGGTGAGGAAATCAAAGGCCGCCTTTTCAACGTAGTAGGTGACGCCATTGACGGACTCCAGTCGGTTGACAAAACCACCGGTATGTCTATTCACCGGGCGGCTCCCAGGTTTGAGGATCTGGCTACCGGTACCGAAATTCTTTTTACCGGTATTAAAGTAATTGACCTGCTGGCTCCTTACGTAAAAGGAGGTAAGATTGGTTTGTTTGGTGGTGCGGGAGTAGGAAAAACAGTATTGATTCAGGAGTTGATCAATAACATCGCCAAGGCCTACGCGGGTCTGTCGGTGTTTGCCGGAGTAGGTGAGCGTACCCGCGAGGGAAATGACCTGCTGCGCGAAATGATTGAAGCCGGTATCATCAGGTACGGTGAAAACTTCAAGCACAGCATGGAAAACGGCGGCTGGGATCTTTCCAAAGTTGATTACGAAGAGCTGAAAGAATCACAGGCTACTTTCGTATTTGGTCAGATGAACGAACCTCCCGGAGCCCGGGCCCGGGTAGCCTTGTCAGGACTGACGGTAGCGGAGTACTTCCGCGACGGCGACGGCCAGGGTCAGGGACGCGATATCCTTTTCTTTATCGATAATATTTTCCGCTTTACGCAGGCGGGTTCAGAGGTATCGGCCCTTTTGGGACGTATGCCTTCGGCGGTAGGATACCAGCCCACACTGGCCACCGAAATGGGTGCCATGCAGGAGCGTATTACCTCTACCAAGCGTGGTTCCATTACCTCGGTGCAGGCGGTATACGTACCTGCCGATGACTTGACTGACCCCGCTCCGGCTACTACCTTTGCTCACCTTGACGCCACTACGGTATTGAGCCGTAAAGTATCTGAGAAGGGTATTTATCCCGCGGTGGACCCTCTGGACTCTACTTCACGGATTTTGTCGGCCGAGACGCTGGGTGAAGCCCACTACGACTGCGCCCAGAACGTAAAGAACATTCTGCAGCGTTACAAAGAGCTTCAGGATATCATTGCCATTCTTGGTCTGGAAGAACTTTCCGAAGACGATAAGCTGGTAGTATCGCGGGCCCGTCGGGTGGAGCGCTTCCTGTCGCAGCCTTTCTTCGTAGCTGAGCAGTTTACGGGTCTGAAAGGCGTACTGGTTGATATCAACGATACCATCAAAGGCTTTAACATGATCATGAATGGTGAGTTCGATCACCTTCCTGAAATGGCCTTCAACTTGGTAGGTACTATCGAAGATGCCGCAGCCAAAGGAGAGAGAATGCTCGCCGAAGCAACCAGATAATTGATTCAAGGTAGCTATCGGGTAAAAACGCTTCCTGGCCACTACTACCCGATAGCTACTACCTAACAGCAGATAAGTATGAACTTAGAAATAATCACCCCCGATAAGAGAGTATTTTCCGGCGAGGCTATAGCCGTTACTTTCCCGGGTACCGAAGGCCAGTTCCAGGTCCTCAACAGTCACGCTCCGCTGGTAAGTACGCTGGGGCGCGGCGACGTGGTAGTGGACACGGGTGCCGTGAAGCAGGTCTATATAATTGACGGCGGTGTGGTAGAGGTCTTGAACAATAAAGTACTTGTGTTGGCAGAGGCCGTACTATAAGATAAAAAAGTAAAACGTGGAGAGGCAGGAACCGGCAGGTTCCTGCCTCTTTTTTGTTGGGCAGTACCCAGCCCGAAGGGCTACGCTATTTCTGTTCACCACCGAACAAAAATGTTCGGAATCGAACGCCGCTTTTTAACTCTTTACTATTTTTACAAATATTCAATATTTGTATTTTATTGATAGGCAGCATGTTGATTGAAATTTTTGAAAAAATAATCTTTGGTCTGGCAAGTGGCACGGACTTTTCAATAATTAAATCAAATAGCCAAAAAGAAAAATAAATTAGCCATTAAAAAAACATCTGTTAGCCATGAAAAATGTAATTTCAACTGTCCGCACTTTGTTATTTGCTTTCGCGTTGTCACTTCCCCTGCTGAGCCAGGCCGACAATCACTTTGTAGGTCCCGAAAAACCTAAGAGCTTTACCATGGGTATGTACCAGGTACTCAATTCGTCTAAAATTAACCTGAGCATTGCCAAGGCCGCTACCGCCCGGATGACCATCCTGATTAAAGATAGTGACGGTAACCTGCTGCACCGGGAAACCCTGGCCAAAGGCATGGAGTACTACAAGCGGAAATTTGACCTGAAAGAAATGGGTAATGGTACCTACTACTTTGAGTTAATTACCAACGGGGAAACTATTACTAAAAAAGTAACTTTATCCACCACCAGTAACCAGCAGATAGCGCTGGAATAAGAGAATAGCCGGATGAGCTTGATCAACCACGGGGAACCGCTTTTGTTAGCGGTTCCCCGTTTGTTTTATCGGGGTACAAACCCCGTTACGCCCAGTTGGTTCCGGAGGGTGGTGTCGGCGGGGGCGTTGTGATTCCAGTAGTCGGAGCGGAGGAGGCTGGTCCGGACAGCCCGGGTCGTAAGTACCTTCCCGCGCGACGTATAGGTTTCTTCCCAACCCGCTATCTGATGCGGGAAAGCTTTTTCAAAAACAATGCGCAGCTCACGGCTGGAGTCCGGGTAGAGCAGGGAGTACACCGCCAGTGCTTTACCCGTAAAGGCAGGACCCGTGTAGTCGGTCATGGAGCCAATCGCCGACAGCGGCTCAAGCGCCTGGCCGGTAAGGCGGGCCGCGTAGGCGGCCGGCACTACGTCGGTACTGCCTATGGGTAGCAGCTCGGGCGAAAGGCGCACGAACGTCCAGATCTCATCTTCCAGCCAGGCCTCGCCGATGGTACCCTCTACGTCGCCTTGCCTCTCAAAGTACGAGCGCCCCAGTACATTATAGCCGGTGCCGCGCCGGTTGAGCTGGGTATAGGTTTGTCCGCACCAGTCCTGCGCCGACATCGTCACCTTGAGGCTGTGCGCAAAGTCGTCGGTATTGACCGGCGTAAAAACGGAGGTATAGAGGGAGTAGTCGTAAATGCCCGTTACGAAGCGGCGGATGCTGTTGAGCTTTAGAACAGTAGTGGCGTCGCCCGGGTTATCTTCCGACTCGAGCTTGACTTGCTTGTCCGTCAGGAAATCTTCGGTAACAAATACCAGTACCGCCTCGCCCGGATTCCGGGTACCGTACTGTACCTGTTGCAGGCTATAGCGGCTGATTTCGGCCTGGCCGTTGAACCAGTAGTCGCGGAAGGGCTGGGAGGGCTCAAAGTCATCTCCGTTGCCCGGCCGGCAGGCCGTAAGCCCCGCCAGGCACCAAAGTATGACAAGGATAAAGGTTATCTTCTTCATGGAGCCAAGGTACAGGTTTATGTTAAAAATATCCAGGTTATCTGTCGGGGTATGCGAAAGTTTCGGTACTTTCGGAATGGTAACATTTACTCCTCCTCCCGCATGCAGCCTACTTCAGCTACTCCCCGCCATGAGCTTTTAAAGATACTGGGCGTTGGATTTGGTATCGCCGTGACCATCGGAGGTACCATTGGTACGGGTATCCTGCGCAAGCCCGGCCCCATCGCCGCCCAACTGGGCGACCCCTGGCTGATCATGGGGGTATGGCTGGCGGTTAGTCTGTATGCATTTTTAGGTACCCTGTGTACCATTGAGTTGGGTACTTCTATGCCCAAAGCTGGTGCCTGGTACGTGTATGCACAACGGGCATTTGGCAACTACGCAGGTTTTGTAGTAGGCATTAATAGCTGGCTGGGTACCTGCGCGGCACTGGGCTTTGGCGTATACACCATGAGCGAGTACATGGCGCTCCTGCTGCCCGGGCTGGAAGGACAGGAGCCGTATGTGGCCGTAGGACTGTTGCTGGCTTTGACAGCGGTACACTGGCTGGGACTGGCGCTGGCCAGCAATTTTCAGAATGTAATGAGCTTTCTTAAGGCCATTGGATTGTTTGCATTTGTGGCGATCTGCTACATCTATGGCCAGGAAGTATCGGCGGCCGACGCTCTGGCTACTACCAGCCAGATTGCTGAGACAGGAAGCTGGCTGGGGCCTCTGATCTTTTCCTTGCAGGCGGTATTTTATACCTACGACGGCTGGCATACGGCCGCTTATTTCACTGAAGAAGACCGCGACCCTACCCGCAACCTGCCCCGCTCCATGATTGGAGGCGTGCTGCTGATTATTGTGATCTACCTGCTTTGTAATGCCGCTATACTGTACATTATGCCCATGGATGTATTGGCCCGGTCGAAACTGGCCGCGGCAGATGCCATAGGGCTTATTTTTGGTGAAAGTTCGGGTAAGATCGTGACGCTGTTCCTGATGATTTCGATACTGGGTATTGTCAATGCCCAGTTACTCTTTAACCCGCGGGTGTTGTACTCCATGAGCCGCGACGGTCTGTTTCTAAGGGCAGGGGCGCGCGTCAATCGGGGAGGTACGCCGGCACTGGCTATGCCCCTGACCGCCGCCCTGGCCATTTTGCTGATTCTGATCGGCAAGGAAGCCACCGAGAAGCTTTCCGACATCGCTACCTTCTTCTTTGTACTGGGGCATACTTCAGGTTTTGCTTCGCTGCTGGCGCTGCGCCGGAAAGAGCTCAAACTGCCGCGTCCGTGGAAGGTACCGGCCTACCCGGTACTCCCAATCGTGATGCTGATTGCTTCAATTGCCTTTCTGATAGGCGTTGTGGTACAGGATATGCCCAGCAGCCAGTACGCGCTGCTCTTTATGGTGATTAGTTATCCGCTGTTCCTGCTGGTGCGGCGGCTGAACCGGTAAGTCAGTCTGTTTTACTTTTGGGTACCATTCAGGACTTTCACATCCATCTCCGAAAGTTTCTCGCCCCCTTTGATGCCAAAGTCCAGGGTCCGGATCGGGAACGGGATCATGATATCATTCTGGTCGTAGGCTTCCTTGATATGCATGATGGCCTCGTGCCGGCCCTGTAGGTAGGTAGGCTGTGCCGCGGAGTTGAGCCAGATTCGCAGACTAAAATTGATAGAGCTATCTCCAAACTCCTCAAAAAACAGCGTCACCTCCTCATTCGGGTCGCGTACACTGACCTTCTCGGCGGCTCTGACGGTTATATCTCTTACTTTCTGAAGGTCATCACCATAGGATACCCCCACCGTCAGGTCCATCCGGCGTCTGCCCAGGGTGGTAAAGTTTTCGATAGAGTTCTGGAAAACTTCTTTGTTAGGTATAATAACCCGCTGGCCCTGTAGGGTACGCAGCACGGTGTCGCGCAAGTTAACTTCCAGTACTATACCAAAGTAATCGTTGGTCTTAACCAGATCACCGGCCCGTATTGGATGCCGGAACGACAGAAAAATACCCGAAACAAAATTGGCCGCAATGTCCTGAAAGGCAAAAGCCAGCGCCAGACCCAGAATTCCCGCACCAGCCAGAATAGAGGTAACGGCTTTATCGAGGTTGAGAATGCTAAGCGCAATAAAAATGATAACACCGACGAAAATGGTGTATATCAGCGAGGCAAAAAGGGCATTGACAGTTCCGTGCGAGGATACTCTCTTGATTAGCCGCAGGGCCAGTTGTTTTATAAATCGGGCAATAAACAACCCCAGTACCAGTACCAGAGCGGCCAAAATAATATTGGGCAAAAGCCGTATGAGTTCCTTCGCCCAGGTGTATAGTTTATCAGAGAGTAATTGAAATGCCTTATTAATATCCATAGTAGACAGGGGACTATCCTTCTACTACAACCATGACTAGTAGGAAAGGTTTGGGAAGAAGAGGATCTTCGGCAGGGGGAGAGGCAGGCGAAAAAAAACAAAACCTAAAAAAAGGAGAGCCCCGGGCTCTCCTTTTTCTTAGAAAGGTAAATCGTCGGATTCGTCTTCCGAAAAGGTCATACTGGGGGGCAGGGGCGAAGCAGCCTGCGAAGCGTCCGAGGAACTACGGCCACTGTCGGCGCTGCCGGCTTTTTCTACTTTCCAGGCTTTTACTTCGGTGTACCACCGTTGGTTATACTCACGGCTTTCTACGTCAATGGAGGCAGTGACGTTATCGCCTTCTTTCAGATTAAACTGATCAATTTTATCACCCCACATGGTAATACATACCTTGCGCGGGTACTGGGACGGAATTTCGAGAATGAATTCCTGCTTGCGCCATGTCCCGTTTTTTCCCTGGCCCGACACTTCCGGGAGCAGCGAAACAACTTGTCCGGTTAATTCCATTTATACGTTTTTTTAGAATACAATGCTGGATTGATACTGGTGATTGATAAACTCAAAATTACGGGTTTTACCCTGTTTTACCAAGCTTTTGCCCCGGCAAAAGCTAGCCAATCGCATTTTCCAGATCCGCAATCAGGTCTTCCACATCCTCAATACCCACGCTCAGCCGGATCAGCGTATCTTTCAACCCGCCTTTCAGGCGTTCCACTGCCGGTATGCTGGCGTGGGTCATACTGGCCGGGTGCGTACAGAGCGACTCCACCCCACCCAGTGATTCCCCCAGGGAGAACACCGTCAGGCTTTCCATCACCCGCACGGCCTCTTCGTACACGTCGCCTTTCAACTCAAAGGATACCATGCCGCCGAAGCCCCGCATCTGGCGCGCGGCCAGTTCGTGGCCGGAGTGGGAGGGGAGGCCGGGGTAGTATACCTTGCCTACTTTGGGATGATCCAATAGCCACTGCGCTATGCGCCCGGCGTTTTCGCAGTGGCGTTGCATGCGTATGTGGAGGGTCTTGAGGCCACGCAGTACCAGGAAGCAGTCCTGCGGGCCGGGTACGGCGCCGCTGGCGTTCTGGATAAAGGCCAGCTGCTGGGCCAGGTCAGAATCGTTCAGGACCAGCGCCCCCATAACCGTATCGGAGTGGCCGCCGAGGTACTTGGTGACGGAGTGCATCACAATATCTGCCCCCATATCCAGCGGATTCTGAAGGTAGGGTGTAGCGAAGGTATTATCCACCACACACATAATGCCCCGGTCGCGCGCCAGCTTCGCTACGGCTTCGATGTCAATGATCCGAAGCAGCGGATTGGTAGGTGTTTCCACCCAGATCATTTTGGTTTTATCCGAAATAACCCGTTCTATGTTGGCAGTATCGCTCATATCCACAAAGTGAAACACCTGTCCGAAGGGCTCGAATACGCGCTTCATGATCCGGTAGGTACCTCCGTAGAGATCATTGGTACTAATGATTTCGTCGCCGGGGCGAAAAAGCTTAAGTACCGCGTCGGTAGCGGCCAGTCCCGAAGCGTAGCAGATGCCGTGTTGGCCGTTTTCGAGGGCCGCCAGGGCTTTTTGCAGCGCCGTGCGCGTGGGGTTGTGGGTGCGGGAGTACTCGTAGCCCTTGTGCTTGCCGGGGCTTTCCTGCACGTAGGTAGAGGTCTGGTAAATGGGGGTCATGATGGCACCGGTAGTAGGGTCAGGCTCTACGCCCGCGTGTATGGCTTTGGTTCCGAATCGCATGCCGATGTATATAGGTTAGTAAGAGTAATAGTCTTCGCATTCTAAACAGGCGCATCTGTTGTATTGTTGGAATAAATAAGACAGATTCCAATGCTTTATACAGGGAGCCTGTTTTCCTTTGTCCCCAAATTAACAAAAAGACTTTTGGCTAACTCGTTTCTTCGTAAGTACCCGCTTCCGCTTCTCCTAAGTACCCTACTGACGGTGCTGCCCCTGGTTACCAGCTCGCTGGTGACGGGTTGGGCCATTACCCACGAAGGTACCCTTACCGGCTGGACGATGACCCAATGGGTACTGCTGACGGGCGGGCTGGCGGTAGCGTCGGCCCTGGCGCTGGTACCGCCGGGTTTTCTGGCGCTGGTGTACGGGTACCTGCTGGGGTGGATTTCGCTGCCCCTGCTTTTCGCCATGAATGTAGTAGCCATTGCGCTGGTGTATACGCTGGCCCGGTACCTTAAGGCCGACGAAATGCTACGGTACCTGGAAGCGGCGTTTCCAAGGGTCAGGTCTATCCTGGCGCGGTTTCGGGAAGATCAGCTGCGGCTTATATTCTTTACTAAACTGTCGCCGGTACTTCCCTTTGCCGTTACTAATCTGCTGTTTGCCCTGGCGGGGGCGGGTCTGCGCCGGATGCTGCTGGGGGGCGCGCTGGGTATGGTACCCCGTACTATACTTACCGTCTGGGCCGGGACCAAGGCCAAGGAGATCCGGTACCTGCTGGAGCACCCCAACGAAGGACTTGCTACGCAGGTACTTCTGCTGGCGCTGCTGCTGGTTTCGACGGTAGGAATCGGCTGGTTTTTCCGTTCAAAAAAATGAGAGGCCACTATGGCCTCTCACGTTCATCGTCCTCAATAAGCTTTTTTCAACGGTCGTGGGTTTTCATCCACTCATCCATAGAAAATTTACCGGACCCTGCAACGGTGAAGACAATCACAAGGAGAAGCGTGAGTACAGAGAGCCAGAGCTCGGAGTTGAGGTACGAGAAGCCCATGCGCAGGTTTACAAAAAACACCGCGAATAGTAAGATAGGTAGTTGAAACAGGCACGCCAGACGGGTCAGACAGCCCATGGCAATCAGAAAGCCGCCAAAGATATGGGCGAAGGCTACATAATGCACGGCCATAACCGAATACAGATCAAAATGGAGCCCGCCCACCAGCTGAGACAAGTGGGTCGTGTCGCTGATAAAGCTGATTCCTTTCACAAATAACAATACGCCCAGTCCGATACGGACCATATCCAGCCAGGCCGGATGGTGGGTGTCGCCCCAATGCTCAATACGATGAATGACATTCATAGGCTTGATAATGGTTTGGTTTTGAGAAAGTTATGTATTTAAATTTAAATAAGCAAGCAGTATGTAACTTATTTTACCAAAGAAGATAAATAAGCCGCTGCTTTGGCTACCAGTTGGGTGTGGCCGCAGGAAAGGACGATGTACTGATTTTCGGGCAGCCTCCGGGACAGTACCCTGACCTTATCCGGCCGGAGCAACTGATCGTATTTTCCCATGAACAGGTAGACAAGTACCCCATTATTGTGAAGCGTACCGTAAAGTACCGAAATGTTGAAGCGCAATGGCCGGAAGCCCAGCCACGAATGGTACACGGTTTGGCGCTGCGCGGGCGTAGCCAGCATGTGCTGCACAAACCGGATCAGGCTGCTGTGTAGCAATCCGGCTTTTTCCAAAAGTCGCGCCGCGCTGAATAGTTTGTCCGGATGCTCAAGTACCTGCCGGAACAGGTACCTTCCGGGGGCGAGGCGGGTGGCTAGTCCGTATAGCGGATGCTCCCTTACGCCGTCAGGGGCCATCAGGTAGGCCTGACCGATCTGCTCCGGAAAAGCTTCGAGTGTAGCGAGCGCAAAACGCCCACCCATACTGAATCCGGCTACGTCGAACCGGTCAATGCTGTTATCGGAGAGAAATTCCTGGACAATTTGTTTCCAGGCCGCTTTGGTGATAGGGGAGGTTTCGTGGAAGTCATCCGTCGAGGTAGTCCTGCTTTGGCCGTGAAAGTAGAGGTCAAAAGCGTAGAGGGTATAGTAGTCACCAAGTACTTCGGCAAAAGGTTGGTAGCAGTTAATGCCGTCCTGCCCGATGCCGTGGAAGGCCAGTAGTACGTGCGGGCCGTGACCCAGGCGGTGGTAGTGGAGCATTTATTCGTATCTTTCCTCCTTCTGTACTTCCTCAATCAGTTTTTCCAAAGGGATTTTTTCCTCCTGCTGCCGCTCCTCAATAAGTAGTGCATCCAAAATATCTTCTACCAGTTCCTGATGTTCTTCAAGATTAATCACAATATCTGTCTTATGTCCTTTTTCGTCGGTTATGTAGCGTATTCCTGTCATGGCTGTCTTGATTCATGAAGTGTCGCTCCTACGGAGCTTTTCGTAAAAAAAAGAATCAAAGCACTACTAAGGTTTTGCCCCTCCGGGGCTTGCGACTTTACTTGCTAAAATCATCCAAAGGTTTATCAAAGTCTTCGGATAGGGTAAAGGTACCCTTCATCATGCCGAAGCGTAGCTTTTTTGGAGTGGATTTTTCTGCTACGTATTTAGTAAGCAGAAAATCAACGTAGTCTGCTACCTGATTTTTAAGGTTATCGGGCAGGATAGACACTTTATTCAGCAGATCAGTGTTGATCATAGCTCGCAGTAATTTTCTGAAAATACTAATTATTGATGATAAAAGTCCCCGGAGGTTCAACTGTTTCCGGGGACTCATTATTTTACGACTCCATCAGATAAGCTTTGATGAAATCATTCAATTCACCGTCCAGTACCGCGTCGGTATTGGAGGTTTGGTAGTTGGTGCGGTGGTCCTTCACGCGGCGGTCGTCGAGTACGTAGCTCCGGATCTGCGAGCCCCACTCAATTTTACGCTTGGAGGCTTCCACTTCGGCCCGGGCCGCGTTGCGCTTTTCCAGTTCGATCTGGTACAGCCGCGATTTTAAGAGGCGAATAGCTACCTCCTTGTTCATCAGCTGTGAGCGCTCCTGCTGACAGGCAATCACGATGCCCGAAGGCTTGTGGTGCAGCCGCACGGCCGTTTCTACCTTGTTCACGTTCTGTCCACCGGCACCACCCGAGCGGTAGGTATCCCAGGTAATATCGGCCGGATTGACGTCAATCTCGATATCATCGTTGGCCAGCGGGTACACGTACACCGAGGTAAAGGAGGTATGCCGGCGGGCGTTGGAGTCAAAAGGCGAGATACGCACCAAACGGTGTACCCCGTTTTCGGACTTGAGGTTGCCGTAGGCGTAGTCGCCGTCTATTTCCAGCGTAACGGATTTTACACCCGCTACTTCCCCGTCCTGCAGGTCCACTTCGCGTACTTTGTAGCCGTTTTTTTCGGCCCACATGATGTACATCCGCATCAGCATGGAGGCCCAGTCCTGCGACTCGGTACCTCCGGCGCCGGCGTTAATCTCAATAACAGCGGGAAGTTCGTCGCCTTCCTCCCCCATCATTTTCCGGAACTCGATTTCGTCCAGCTTGGCTTCGAGCTTGCGGCCTTCTTCGTCCACCTCCTCTTCGGTGGCTTCGCCGGCTTCGTAAAATTCCCAGATGGTATCCAGGTCGTCGCGCAGGCGGGCGAGTTCTTCGTAGCCCAGGGTCCAGAATTTTAGCCCCTGCACTTCCTTCATGGTACGCTCGGCGCGTTCGGAGTCGCTCCAGAACTCGGGCTGGGCGGTTTGTTGTTCGAGGTCGTTTAGTTGTTCTTTGCGGTTAGCGTAGTCAAAGATACCTCCCCAAGGCCTCAACTCTGGCCTTCAAGTCTTTCAACTGTTCAAGTGTCATATTCAACAGGATTAATTTAAAATAATAAATACGTAGAAACAAAGATAGTAACAATTTGGCAGGTACCCCGGGTTCGGGCTAATCACGCCCGATGTCGGTGTAGGCAATCCGGCAAATCGTCTTAACTTTGCAGCGTTTTTCAGTAAAACCTTTTTTACCAAAAAATCAAATAGGAAATGGCTCAAACATATGATGTGATCGTGATTGGAAGTGGCCCCGGAGGGTATCCGGCAGCTATCCGTGCTTCCCAGCTGGGAATGAAAGTAGCGATCGTAGAAAAAGAAAGTTTAGGGGGAATCTGCCTCAACTGGGGCTGTATCCCCACCAAAGCCCTGCTCAAAAGCGCGCAGGTATTTGAATACATCAAGCACGCCAAAGACTACGGAATCACCGTAGGCGACTACTCGGCTGACTTCGGCGGGGTGATCAAACGGAGCCGGGGCGTAGCCGATGGAATGAGCAAAGGCGTATCCTTCCTGATGAAGAAGAATAAGATTGACGTCATTATGGGTGCCGGTAAGGTGAAAGGCAACAAAACCGTAGAGGTAACCGATAAGGATGGTAAGAAGACGGATTATACCGCTGGTAAGGGTGTCATAATCGCTACCGGCGCCCGGGCGCGTGAGCTGCCCAATATCAAAATTGACGGTCAGAAAGTAATTGAGTACCGTAAGGCCATGAGCCTCGAAAAGCAGCCAGCCTCCATGCTGGTGATTGGTTCGGGAGCCATCGGGGTGGAGTTTGCCTACGTATACGCGAGCATGGGTACCAAGGTAACGATCGTGGAGTTTTTGCCGAACGTGGTACCCGTCGAAGACGAGGACGTATCGAAAGAACTGGCCAAGCAGTACAAGAAGAATGGGATCGATATTTACACAAATTCCTCGGTAGAAAAAGTAGACACCAGCGGCAAAGGTTGCAAAGTGTCTGTTAAAACGCCCGACGGAGAAAAAACCTTTGAGGTGGACGTAGTACTTTCAGCAGCCGGTGTAATCGCTAACCTCGAGAACATAGGTCTGGAAGAAACCGGCATCAATACCGACAAAGGCAAGATCGTTGTGAACGAGTGGTATGAAACCAACGTACCCGGCTTCTACGCTATTGGCGACTGTACCCCGGGCCCGGCGCTGGCGCACGTAGCTACGGCCGAGGGTATCGTGTGTGCCGAAAAGATCGCCGGTCACAAGACCGAAGCCATCGACTACGCTAATATTCCGGGATGTACCTACTGCCAGCCGGAGATTGCGTCGGTAGGTCTGACCGAAAAGAAAGCCCGCGAAGCCGGCTACGATATCAAGGTAGGTAAGTTTCCGTTTACGGCCTCGGGTAAAGCTACGGCGGCTGGTGTACGCGAAGGCTTCGTAAAAGTTATCTTCGACGCCAAGTACGGTGAGTGGCTGGGTGCGCACATGATCGGGGCCAACGTCACCGAAATGATCGCCGAAGTAGTAACCGCCCGCAAGCTCGAAACTACCTCGCACGAAATCCTGCGCGCCATTCACCCGCACCCGACCATGTCGGAAGCGGTAAAAGGAGCTACTGAAGCCGCCTACGGCGAAGCGATTGATTTGTAGCAGGTAGTAAGTTTAACGTATAGGTTAATGAGTAAGACCTCACCAGCTTATAAGATCTGGTGAGGTCTTACTTTATTAGGGTACTAGTAAAAGGCTTTACCTGCATTTGTCCCATGCTTGCAGGATAGTAATCTGGCTTCTCCTCATATTATCCTGTAATAGCCTTTTGGACGCTACAGACCAAGCAGGTGTTCTGAAAAGATATGGTCTTTGAGAATATTGGCAAATTGTTGTACGCCTGTCTCTTCCCTTAAATGACATATATCACAGAAATTCTCTTTGTTACGAGGCAGGGCCACATCCATATCCAGGAAGCTTATTTTGTTTAAGGCTACCAGTTCTCGGAGCTGGTCATTATGAACCTTAATACCTTTCTGGACATTTTCAGGAGTACCCCAGATAGAAATACTGGACTGGTACTTACATTTTCCAAAATAGCTCTTGTCAGTCTCAGTTCCGGTCAGATGGACCCCTTCCGGGAAAAAAGACGCATAGGACATGAGCAGGAGTGGCTCCTGCCGGGATTTAGCAATATTAATTAGTTCCTGAATGTTTTTCCGGTAAGAGACCGAAGTTTTTATTTCGCTCCCATGGGTGACATAATCAAACGGTACGCTGTTCATATCGAGGCTCGCCGGTTTGGTGTAAAGGTGCTTCAGCTTCTTATAAATAAAGTGGAGCGTATAAGGTATAACTGTGTATTTGAGTTCAGTATGCTGCACAATCAGATGGACGTCCCGGTACCATACTACGTGGCTATAGTCTTCCCTGAACAGCTCACTGGGTACGTTGTTGAACCTGTTCTCATTGATGGCCTCATAATAAATTACCAGGTCAAAGTGCTGGTTAGCTACTAGTTTGTACTTAATCAGATTGTCCAGTGAAGTATTAGCAGGCGCTGCGGCATTGTATACCCGAATAGCACTTCCCTTGGAAAGATGCGGCTGAAGGAGCTTTTCCAGCCGTGTTTCCAGGTGGGACCAGTTGGTACTAACTACTGAACCACCTAAAATTAAAATATTCTTAACGTCTTTTTCTTCTCTAGTATTCTGCGCGAAGATCGGGGCAAGCTCCGAGTAGTGCTTTTTAATAAAGGAATGATAGGGGTTAAAAATGCATGTAGCGAATCCAAAGTAAAATAGTCTTAGTCCTACTTCAATAAGTAGATAATAGAACGTAAATAAGGTGGTGTAGACAGCTAATTTTTTCATTTTTAGAAGAGGATGGTTTTAAATTATTCATTAGGGTAAATCGATTGTCGGTGACAGAAAAGCAGAAGAGTATAATTTTTTGAAAGAATTAAACTCCTGTTAAATATATCACTTGTCCCCGCACGGGTCCAGAATCGGAAGCTTTAGTTTCTGAAAATTTATCTAACGGTAGGTTGCCCATGAAGACTTAGGCGGAAGTGGAAGCCAAAAAGCTTCTGAGCAGGAGGAATACAACCTTAAAACTGATAGCACGAATGCAGGTCCTTTGCAGCGCATAAGAGGGTTTTTTGCTTTGTCATTTATCCCAAAAGCCCCTCCGCCGGGCTGATTATCCCAAAACCTTGTCCGTAGTCCCTCCGATTTGGAGTGGTGCGTGAAGGAGCGATACGTTTGTGTCATCGAATCAAACAACACAAATCTATTCGCTATGAACCTGCTCAACACTCTGTTCCTGATCCTGCACATTGCCGCCGGCTTCTCAGCCCTGGCGGTGGGGGTAGTCCCACTGGTGGTTAAAAAAGGAAGCCCGCTGCACAACCGGTCGGGGCTGGTTTTCTACTACGCTATGGCTGTGGTATGCGCTACGGCTTTCTGGCTGGTGGCTTTCAAAGGTAGTCCGTTGTTCCTGTTGTTCATTGCTATTTTCAGCTTCTACATGTGCTTCACGGGGCGGCGCGAGATCCTGCGTAACCGTTTAAGGGTTCACGTAGAGCGGCTGGACTACAACGCAGCCGGACTGGCTTTGCTTTCGGCGGTAGGTATGCTGACGCTGGGTATCTTTCAGTTATCGCAGAGTAATTTTGGAATACCTTCAATTCTATACCTGGTTTTTGGAACGGTACTTTTCAGCCAAAGCAGCTACGACTGGCGCCGATTCAAAAATGCTGCAAAAAGTAAGTACCTTAAGAAGAGCTGGTTTTTCCACCATATAACCCGAATGGGCGGTGCGTACATTGCTGCTTTTACAGCCTTTGCGGTGGTCAACACCCGTTTCAACGAAGGACCCTACGCGTTCTGGCTTAATCTGGTGGCCTGGCTGGCTCCCGGTGTCATCGGGGGTATTCTTATTGGTCGTACGGTGAAGTACTATCTGAATAAACAAAGCAGCAGCAAAGGCCATAAAACAGCGATTCCTGCGTAGAAACAAGTACTATGCAGGAATCAACTCTCTGTAGATAGCGGGATGTATACTTACTTCACCTGCGTGCGGCGCTGCATGGCTTCGCGCCAGGTGGTCAGGATAATGCCTTCCTTTTCGATGTACTTGCGCAACTCGGGATCAATCATGGCCAGCAGGTCGCCTTCACGGGTAATTCCTGACTCCGAAATATGGGCGAACACTTCCGTTGGATCAGTACAGTGCATGATTACCATGGTAAGGCCCGGCTTCAGGTTTTTCAGGCCGTCGATGTACTTTTCAGTTTTGTAGCGCTGCAGTTCTTTTTTGGACATACTGGCGTTGCCCTTCCAGCCGTAGCTTTCATTGTGCAGGTCGTCCAGGACCGGCAGGCCCGAAGCCCACAGCTGGCTGCCAATCTGGCGGGTCATGGTCAGCATCTCCGGCGACATTTTTTCGTCAATCTGAATGGCGGTGTTATGTCCACCCGGAAACATCACCGGAATCTTTTCCTGCATCCCTACCTTGACGTAGCGCTCTATAAAGGCCGGAGTCGCAAACAAGGTACCCATGTGTGAATCAAGGTGCGTAGGCTCAAAACCCATGGAACGGGCGCGGTCAAGCTGGGCGCGGATCTCCCTTTCTACGTCGTCGGGCGAGCCATTTTGTACTACGTCTTTTACACTGGGCCAGAGCGCTCCTTCGGCATCCACCAGGCTCTTCACGGCGGGCTTACCGGCCAGTGGCCCCCAGCGGTAGTCTTTCCATTCGGAGGTCAGCGTCAGGTGCAGACCGGCATCTACCCCCGGGTTTTGCTTCATGTAGTGCACAAAGCCGGGTACCCACGAGCAGGGCATCATGATACTTACGGAGGTAGCTACTCCCTCGCGCAGAGCCCTGATGGTACCCAGGTTGGAGTCGTACGACATACCCGCGTCGTCTATGTGCATGATCACTACTTTTTTTCCTTTCGGATAGCCTAACTTTTCGGCGAAGGTAGTTTCAGGACTTTGGGCAAAGGCGGCGGTGGCTACGGCTAACAGAAGTACAATAAGACTACTTTTCATGAAAAATGGCTGTAAATGATTAGGACTTAAAAAGTAAGGGTTTAGGAAATATACTACCTCTATCATACTTCTTATCCGGACTTTCGGGCTATTATTTTCTTAACAAAATTCCCTCGTACGAGTAGGTGTCGCCATTGCGGGCCGCCGAGCGCAGCACCAGCCGCAGCGAGTGGGCCTGGTCCTGAAAACTGAATACAAGCTGCGCCGGATCAACCTCGTACGAAGAAGTGCCGTACTCCTGCTCCAGCTCGGCCAGGCGGGTGGCTATATCCCAGGAGGCTACCTGGGTAGTGCCCCGGTATACCGTCAGATTCCGGCCGTTGCCGGTGGGCTGTATCATCCAGCCGTTCTGCTCCATCCGCTGCTCACCATACACGTTAAACAGCCACATGGTACCATAGCCGTTGATGTCCAGCGCGTAAATTTCATTGGGTGCTGAGCGGGTGGAGAAGTTGAGCGTCCGGCTGGCTTCACCCGGTATAGCTTTCACCGAAAGGCTGTTCCTCAGCCGTACCTCCATGGCATTGGCCAGGGTGGTAGGATTGTTGCGGGTGGGAAGCTGAGCAAAAAACGGCTGCAGGGTAGCGGTTTCGCCCCGGTCGCGGAAGTACCTTACTATAGACTGCAGGTGGTCGTAGTCGCCGGGCGGCACGGCGGCCCTGCCTTCCAGCTGCTGCTGGTTATTCAGGAGCTGGTATTTTGCCAGAAGATCCCGAAAACGGTTGGCCTGACTCTGGCGCGACAGGCCGAAGATACTCCACGGACCTATCGCAATGGCGAAGCTTATGAGGCACAGCGTTAGGGGAATCAGGCGGATGTCGTCGCGCTTGCTGAACAGCAGGTAAAAGGTAATTCCCAGCAGCCACACCGCCAGAATCCCGACCAGGTACCGGTTTTCGGTAATGCCATAGTCGCCGATGCGGCGGTAAATTCCCACAAAGAGCAGCACAATCAGCGGGAGCAACGCCAGGTGGAAGCGTCGGGCAAAGAGCCGTATCCACCGTTCTTCGGCGGAGCTGCGCAGGGGGTACAGGAGCAGGAGCGCCAGAATACCCGCCACCGAAAAGGCCACCACCAGGTAGGCCACGCCGCCTTCGGGCAGCCGCCACTGGATCAGGATCTGGGCTGAGTACACGTACAGGATAATCAGGTATACTACCTCGAGGGGCAGCAGCACGTACTGCGTAAAAAGTTTCAGTCCCTTTGGGTACTCGCTTATTTCGTCGAGCTGGTCCAGCCGTTCGGGAATGCCGCTGAGAAAGAGCAAGGTATGAAAAAAGCTGAAGATAAGGACAAATAAATCTGCCTCGATGCGGAAAGGATAATCAACATCGAACAAAAAACGGACGGTTTCGATGGCGATGATAAGGCCTATGTACAAGGTACCTGCGTACAGTGTAGCGGTCAAGATCTGGATAAAAAGCGTTTTATTGAATTCCCAAAAACCGTGTGGTTTATTGTACCCCACAAAAGGAGCAAAGGACACGAGCAGGTGCGCACTGACCATAAATAACCCAAAGCGGTAGTAGTCGCGCTGAATGGGGGTTTCGTTCATGGTAAAGAAGTACCCGATAAGCAGTACCACTACCGCCACCACGGCACCCAGTTGTACCGCCTGGCTCCAGCGCCTGCGCTCCGCCACGAGCCGTACGCTGAGCAACAGGGGCAAGGCCAGAAAAAGCAAAAAAGCCAGCCGGACCAGCAGGTTATGGGTAGGTTCGTCGGTGCGGGGCGTTTCGATGAGGGTAATCAGGAGCAGGGCCTTGGCGGCGGCGACCAGTACTACCCAGGGCAGCCGCTGTATAACGCGTTGAATGGCACTTGTCAGATTTTGTACCGAGGGTAGTTTAATCATGCTAAATGTAAGGTTCGGGGCATAAGGTAGGAAATGAATTCATCCTAATCAACATTTTATTCGTTCCGTCAAACTCCGCTTCCGGCAGGGCAATACTGCCCCCAATCCGGCGTTATGGCATACAGCACTCTTTGTAATAGACTCACTCATGAAGCTAAATCCACTGGTTCTGTCGCTCGTTCTGGTAGTGACTTTCTCAACTGTTCACGCTCAGCAACTGAGCCTCAGTCGCCTTTTTTACCCCAATGTCACCCTTCGGGCCGACTACTACGTACCCTCCAATGTACCCACCAGCCAGGACTTCGGTCTTTCCCGGACGAGCTTTTTTGGAATGGTACCGGTACAGAGCGAGGTACAGGCAAGTTTCAGCCTGAGAAAAAAACTGGACCTGCGGGCAGTACACACGCTGGTAATTGCTCAGTTTTCGCAGCTGCAGCCTACGTTTGAAGGTATAAAAACGCCGACTAACGGCTACAAAACGGCTTCGTTGGGCGTGATCCGGCTGCAGGCCAGCGTTAAGGAGCGGCTGTGGGTATATGGGGGCGGACTGGGTATGACCGAAACCAACGAAACGTTTTTTTCGCCGCAGCCTTACCTGTGGGGCGGTGCTGCCCGTATGCATATTTTTGGACTGCAGTCGCAGATTATCTACGGCTCCGTGCTGGTTTATAACCAGAAGCTGCGCGTGGTTCCGGTATTTGGTGTGAACAAGCGCCTGGGGCCGCAGTGGCGGGCCACGGCTATTCTGCCTTTTATGGCCGACGTCAATTATAAAATCAACAAATGGTCTAACCTGGATTTCATCGCCGGGGTGAATGGCTACAGCGGCGGCTTTCAGGTACAGGCTCCCGAAGAGAAACTACTGCGTCGGGAAAACTACCAGCACGTTAAGTTAGGAATCGCCGCCAATGCTCACCTCTTTACTGTTTTAAATGTATCGGTAGAGGCAGGTATGACGGGCTTCCGCCAGCTGCGCACGTTCAATAGCGCCCGCGAAAACCTCACCGCCTATTCGCCCGCTCCTACTCCCTACATCGGGGCCAGTGTACGGTACATCACCAGCCGGTCCAGTATCTCGTCTCAGTTTACGAAACGCCTGGGACTGGGTGATAAGGGGATCAACTGGTAGGAGACGGGCATCTTCTGGGATCTTTTTCGATATGATTTTATAAAGAATTTTATCATGAGTACCTCTTCCCGTGGTCGGGTCTTTGGGTTCGTGGCAGGCGAAGTGTTTTTAATTATTTGCAAATAAAATTTTAACAAAATACGAGTTGTATATATTTATATTTCGATCATGGCGATGTAATTTATATTGAACAAAATTATATTTTGTTTGGAAGTATAAGATCCGGTTTGGAAATGATTAGGAGTTTATTGCACTTTTGCAGCATCAAACTCAATTTGAACTAGTCATGAAGAAATCAATTAGTATTACCAGCCTTATCCTTTTTACCCTGCTGGCAGGGTTTACCTCTACCACCTTCGGTAGCACTACCCATAGCGGCGACGTTCAGGTACGTGTGGTATCTCTCAAAGAAAATAAAGTCCTGATAGCCGCCGAGTCGGTATCGGCTCAGGCCGTGACGGTAGAGCTGATGGATGCAAACAAAAATGTTCTTTTCGTCAGGAAAATAAGAAAAAACCCTTCTTTTGCGGAGTCCTACAACCTGCGTAAGCTAGCAGATGGGGCTTACTTCATTAAGGTTTCCAATGCCAGCTATAGTTATGTAGTACCGGTCGAAATCAAAGGAGGTGTTACGACGGTTCGGCAGAGTGAGGCTGAGGAAACGCAGCGCCCCGCGGTACGCCTGCTCGAAAACAAGCTAAGTGTATATACAGTACTGGCCGGCAGTTCTTCTTTCTCGTTGCAGCTATACAACGACCAGCAAAAGGTAGTATACTCAGAGCAGGCGCAGGTGGTAGAGAACATCCTGAACCGCCGGTACGATTTAAGCCAACTGCCGGAAGGTCAATACAACGTGCTGGTGACAATCAACGGCCGGGTGTACTCCGAAGAAGTAGCCATTACCCGCTAAGGGCTATTAAGTACAGCTACAAAGAAAAGCCTTGTGCAGCGAGCACAAGGCCTTTTTTGCTTTTAAATCTGGAGGTACTATCAGGCTACACCACCGTTGACACTGAGGGTATGGCCGTTGACGTAGGAAGCTTCCTCGCTGGCCAGGAACAGGTAGGCGTAGGCAATGTCTTCGGGTACGCCCATGCGCTTGACGGGTATGCCCGCTACGGTTTGGTTCCGTACTTCCTCCGGAATCTGGTCGGTCATATCCGTCAGGATAAAGCCCGGTGCCACGGCGTTGGCCGTAATATTGTACTTGCCCAGCTCCCGCGCCCAGGTCTTTACCATTCCGATCATGGCCGCCTTGGTAGCGGAATAGTTGGTCTGCCCGAAATTGCCCGTGATACCTACCACCGACGATGTACAGATTATACGACCGTACTGCTTTTCGACCATGTAGGGTACTACGGCTTTGGTGCAATAAAAAACGCCGTTGAGGTTTACATCAATAACCTGCTCCCACTCGGCCTGCGACATTTTGAGCAGGGAGCGGTCGCGGGTAATACCGGCATTGTTGATCAGAATATCAATGCGCCCGTACCGCTCTACTACCTCGCGGGCGGCGGCTTCCAGCGCCGGAGCATCGGTTACGCTTACCTTTCTGAATTCGGCCTGGTGGCCCTGCTCCCGCAACTCCCGGGCGGTAGCCTCACCGGCATCGAGCATATCCCAGATAATGACCGTGGCGCCTTCTCTGGTAAATACTTCCGCCGTGGCTTTACCAATGCCCCTGGCTCCGCCCGTAATAATGGCAATTTTGTCCTGTAAACGACTCATAGATAGGTTTCGTTATTTGCTTTAAGCTATAGGCTGTAAGCAGTAGGCTTTTTAAAGGTTATATTGTTAATAGGTACTTGCCTTGGCTGTGCTTTCTTATTCCCGCTGGTCAAACAGATGCTGCCCAGGTAACCTACATGACCACCACCGCCTTGCCCACTACTTTACGGTCCAGCATATCCCGTAAGGCCAGGGGAGCATCGACCAGGGGATAAGTACCGTGCAGGTGCTGCTGAAGTTTTCCTTTGTTAAACCACAAAAGCAATTCCTGGAAGTTTTTGAGGTTTGCCTCCGGTTCCTGCTTCGCAAAAGTCCCCCAAAACACACCCACGACCGAACAGCCTTTCAGCAGTGGCAGATTCAGCGGAATTTTGGGAATGTCGCCCGTGGCAAAACCCACCACCAGGTAACGCCCCTGCCAGGCCATGGAACGAAGCGCCGGTTCGGCAAAGGTACCTCCTACGGGATCGTACACTACGTCGACACCCAGGCCCATGGTGAAGTCTTTGATCCGTTCGCGGAGATCGTCGGTGGAGTAGTTGATGGTCTCACCGGCTCCTAACTCCCGGCATACCCGAAGTTTTTCGTCGGTCGAAGCGGCGGCAATGACCCGGGCACCCATTAGTGCGCCCAGCTGGACGGCCGCAAGTCCTACGCCCCCCGCGGCACCCAGTACCAGCAGGGTTTCTTCCGGCTGCAGCCGGGCCCGGTTTTTCAGGGCGTGGTAGGAAGTACCGTAGGTGTACATGACGCTGGCCGCCGTAACAAAGTCGATACCGGCCGGCAGCGGCAGCGTGGTAACGGCCTCGGCCAGTACTTCCTCGGCGAAGCCGCCCCAGCCAACCAGGGCCAGCACGGCATCGCCCGGTTTAAGATGCTTCACTCCCTCGCCCACTTCTTTCACTACCCCCGACACTTCCCCCCCCGGCGAAAAAGGCAGCGGTGGCTTAAACTGGTACTTATTCTGGATCAGGAGCGTATCCGGGAAGTTAACGCCGCAGGCTTTCACGCTAATAAGTACCTGTCCCTTGCCGGGTGTAGGCGAGGGTACCTCTTCCAGGACCAGACTCTCCGGTGCTCCGTATTCTTTACAAAGTATTGCTTTCATGGTGTAGGTAGTACCTGTTGGGTATAAGGCGGTCCGCCTGGTAAATAATTTTTAGTATTGTTAGAAAAATTAGTTTGAAATAGATTCTTCACTTTTTGGCAGAACCGGCTAGTACTTTCCACTTTCTACGGCACTGGCTGCTTTGCCCGACAGGGCCTTTATCCCCACCAGCAGCCCGGCAAAGCGCTCGTCCCGGGTCAGGCCCTTTTTCCAGCGCGCATAAATCTGTTGAATTACTACAGTATTCTTGAACAACCCAAACACGTAGTAGTACAGAATGTTTGATAAGTCGCGGCCACTCTGGTCGGCGTAGCGGTCGGCAAACTCGCGGCGGCTGAGCGTACCCGGTAGCCAGGTAAAGTTAAAGCTCTTTTCAAAGGGGCCGTCACCGGCCTCGGCCCAGTACGAAAGCGAAGTACCTACGTCCATCAGCGGATCGCCCACAGTACACATTTCCCAGTCCAGCACGGCCACCATATCGGTCAGGTCGTCGGGGTTCAGGACTACGTTATCAAATTTATAATCGTTATGGATTAGGGTGGGGGGCTGCCCGGTGGGTACCCCCTCCGAGAGCCAGCGGTACAGCTGCTCCATCACGGGCAGGTCGTCGGTTTGGGAGGCCTGGTAGCGTTTGTACCAGCCCTCTACCTGCCGCTGAATGTACCCTTCGGGTTTGCCCATGTGGATGAGCCCGGTTTCCTGAATATCTATCTTATGCAAACGCACCAGGTTATCTACCAGGGTTTCGGACATCCCCCGTAGCAGTCCGGGCGTAAGGTTCATTTGGGGCGCAGTGTGCGCCCGCAGAATGACCCCCGTTACCCGCTCCATAATGTAGAAGGGGGCATCCAGAATAGTTTCGTCTTCACAAAGCAGTATAGGAGTAGGTACTTTGTGGTAACCGGCCTCTCTGGCCAGTGTAAGTACCCGGTATTCGCGGGCCATGTCGTGTCCGCCTTTGATGTTTTTGGCCCCAAAGGGCGGGCGGCGCAGCACGTACTCACGGGCATCCTGGGTCCGGAGCAGGTAGGTCAGGTTAGAGTACCCACCCGGAAACTGCCGGACGTCGGTCACCTCCGCTACCGCCGCTCCGACCGCGCGCAGGTACTTGTTCAGCCTGGGGAGATCCAGCTCTTCACCCGCTCGTACCGGGGCGGGGGTATCTATTTTTAGCTCACTCATAACTCCCTCCTTTACTTCTTTTTGGTGTCCAGACCGTACTCTTTCAGAATACTCCGCGCCAGGGCCGACTTATGTACTTCGTCGGCACCGTCGTAGATGCGGGCGCCGCGTTCGTGGCGGTAGTACCAGGCCAGCAGGGTGTCGTCGGTCACGCCCAGCGCTCCGTGTATCTGAATAGCCCGGTCTACTATTCGCAGCATCATGTTGGCTACGTAAAATTTTATGGCTGAAATCTCATTTCGGACGGCGGCCGCGCCAAATTTGTCAATGTTATGGGCCGTGCGCAGTACCAGCAAACGGGAGGCGTCCAGCTCGGCCCGGCTTTCGGCTATATAGCCCTGGATAAATTGCTTCTCGCCCAGCCTAACGCCATCGCCCATGTTGCGGGTGGCAGCGCGGCGGCACATCAGGTCAAAACACCGCTCGGCAATCCCAATCCAGCGCATGCAGTGGTGAATGCGTCCCGGCCCCAGCCGCTCCTGCGCCAGTACAAAGCCCATGCCTTCGCCACCAATGAGGTTGGAAGCCGGTACCCGGCAATTGTCGTAGGTAACTTCGGCGTGGCTGCCCCAGTGGTCGGAGGCGTCGCCCATGATGGAAATATTGCGAACCAGCTCAAAACCGGGGGTATCGGTAGGTACTACTAACATACTGGCTCGCTTATGCGGCGCGGCGTCGGGATTGGTAACCGCCATAACTACGGCAAAGGCGGCCCCGTCGGCCGAAGAGGTAAACCATTTGTGACCGTTAATCAGGTACTCGTCGCCTCGGTCGGCGCTCTGGTGCCGGGTGGCCGTAGTACCCATATTCACCGGATTGGAGCCCGCGTAGTCCGGTTCGGTCATGGAGAAGCAGCTACGGATGGCACCGGCTTTGAGTGGTTCCAGAAATCGGTGTTTAATATCTTCCGAAGCGTGCCGGTGCAGCAGCTCCATGTTACCGATGTCGGGGGCCTGGCAGTTGAAGGTATAGTGACCAAAGGGCGTCCAGGCCAGCGCTTCGCTCACCTGCCCAAACTCACAGAGCGACAGGCCGTGCCCGCCCTCCACCTCACTCCACTGCAGATTCCACAGTCCCGCCTTTTTGACCAGCTCCCGTTTTTCGTCCAGTTGCCGGGCTACTTTTGAGAAGTTGCCCGTAAGGTGTTCGGCGGTTTCCAGCGGTACCAGTTCGTTTTGCACAAACTCCTGTATGCGCGGTACCAGGTTGCGGGTCTTTTCCGTAGCAAAGATTTCTTCCATTCTTAAGCTCTTTTAGGTACAGCAGCCGTATGTGTGCATACCGTATGAATCCAAAAATAGCAGGTTCTCGGTAAAAACCTCATCCCCTGCCCCTTCTCCTTGGAGGAGAAGGGGGACAAAAAGTATCTTTCCGTAAAAGGCTAGGCTACAAAAACTCCCCTCTCCAACAAGGAGAGGGGTTGGGGGTGAGGCAAAAAATACAGACATTTGCGCTGCCATTGACAAAAAGGTACCGATTGGGTACCTGACCAATAGAATAGAACATCCACAAAATATGACCATAGATCAGACTTTCGAAGCGTTTAATTCTTTGCGCGTACTGGTAGTAGGCGACGTCATGCTCGACTCCTACGTATGGGGAAAAGTAGAGCGTATTTCACCCGAAGCGCCGGTGCCGGTTGTAACGGTAAACAAGCGGGAATACCGCTTGGGTGGGGCCGGTAATGTACTCCTGAACGTGCAGGCGCTGGGGGCGGAGGCCATTATCTGCTCGGTAGTGGGGGCCGACGCGGCAGGAGACATCCTGTGCGGACGACTGGACGAACTGGGCCTGAACTGCGAAGGGCTCATCCGCAGCGAAAGCCGGATCACCACCATTAAAGAGCGTATTATAGCCGGTTCGCAGCAGGTGGTACGCATTGACACTGAAACCGACAAGTACATCAGTGAAGAAGAGCGGGAGCGGTTAGTGAGTAAGGTGAAGGAGCTGATTCCGACCTGCCAGGTCATTATTTTTGAAGATTACGACAAAGGGGTACTTAGCCGGGAAACTATCGCCGAAATTACCGGTTTGGCTAACGCGCATGGGGTACCTACCGTCGTAGATCCCAAGAAGCGTAACTTCCTGTCTTATGAAAATATTACGCTTTTTAAACCCAATCTGAAAGAGCTACGGGAAGGGCTGAAAGTAGACTTTGAGGTAGACAAGGACGGGGAATTACAGGCGGTTGTACAGCAACTCAAACAAACCCTGAACGCCCGCGGTGCCCTTATTACCCTTTCGGAAAAAGGGGTGTTTATTGATTTTCAGGAAGAAATACACCACCTGCCGGCGCATATTCGCAAGATAGCGGACGTATCCGGAGCGGGCGATACGGTCATCAGTATTGCGGCCTGCTGCGTAGCGCTGGGGCTGTCCCCGCGCGCGGTTGCGGGTATCTCCAACCTGGGCGGCGGGCTGGTTTGTGAGTCGGTAGGCGTAGTACCTATCAACAAAGAACGCCTCCGGCAGGAGGCGTTGAAAGAAGGACTTTTATAGGGGCGCGCCCCTGCTTTAGGCTGTAAGCTATTAGGCAGTAGGCGCAAGATACATGCCCCCTACCAAGGGGGACACAGGGGGTGTTAAGGCAGTAAGTACCACACTAGACAACGATTATGTGTCAGCATTCTCCGCCGTTTTACACCCCCCTTAATCCCCCCTTATTAGGGGGGAAACATCAGGAACTTCCCAAACCCCGCGCCAGGATTCCCTTTACATCTGCTTATAACCTAGGTACCTGATTCCCACCGCCCCTATTATGCGCTATAAATTAGTAATTGCTTATTGGTCAATGGTCACTGCTTTTAATTACCTTCTCAAATAAATCCTGCAGCAGCAGCGTACGCTTGCCGGGGGTACCATTGCCGATGGCCTGCTCGCCCACCCGTACAATGGGCATGACCCACTTGGTAGTACTGGTAGTAAAGGTTTCGTCGGCAAAAAGAAATTCGTCCAGACTAACCGGACGTACCTCTACTTCAAAGTGCGACGCCGCCAGTTCCATCACCACCCGGCGCGTAATGCCGTGCAGTACGTTACGGTTGGGGGTAATGAGCACATCGCCCCGGAATAGAAAAACGTTGGAACGGGTAAGTTCGCTGATTTCTCCATCCTTGTGAAACAGCAGGTCTGAGGCGCGCTGCTGTTTCATTTCGTCGGCCATCAGTACCATGTGTACGTAGTTGGTCGTTTTGACCTCGGGCAGGTCGCGGACATATTCGTAGGGAAGTACCTTCATTCCTTTCAGCCGGGCACCCGGATTGTCCTGCGGGAGCGGCTCCGTCCGGATCAGGAGGTTGGGTTCAACGACGCTGACGCTGTCGGCGGAGTAGCCGCCCGTCAGAACAAAGCGAAACGCCACCTCGGCCTCACCCGATAACCGGTACAACTCCGCCAGTACCGCCGCCGCTTCCTCCTGACCTATCGGAAGACTAAGCCTGAGCTGCCGGGCTGAGTTTTCGAACCGTTGCCAGTAGTCATTCCAGCGAAAAGGTACACCGTTGTAGGTACGGAAGTAATCAAACATCCCGTAGCCGCGCAGCAGACCCAGGTCGTTGGTCTTGAAAAGAGGGGTGTCGAGGGGGAAAAGCTGGCCGTTGAAGTAGCAATGGTAGGGCATATAGTGTAAATAAGTAGGGTAGGTATAAATAGGGAAACAGGGTACTGGCTTTACGGAATGCGTCAGATGATCTATAAAAGTAGAAAATAGGAGCGTTCCGGCGTCTATCTTTTGAGTTTTTCGTTGGGAATTAGCTACTTTGCAAACTTCAATTAAGTAAAAAAAGTTAGTTTATAGTAAACCCTGACTATTCACACCCGGTTGAAAAGTGCAGAAATAGACTTAGAATGACAACACCCGAACAACTGCTGCAAACGCTGCAAACTGATATTGAACAGAATACCTTCGGTGAACATCCGGTTGAGTTATATGAGCCCATACGCTACATTATGTCGCTGGGCGGGAAGCGCTTGCGCCCGCTTATGACGCTCATGGCCGCCGCCCTGTATACCGATGAGTGGCAGCGTGCTCTCAAACCGGCCCAGGCAGTAGAAGTATTCCATAACTTTACCCTCATGCACGATGACATCATGGACCGCGCGCCGCTGCGGCGGGGGCAACCTACAGTGCACGAAAAATGGAACAGCAACATTGCCATTCTGTCGGGCGATGTTATGCTGGTACGGGCCTACGACCTGCTGCTCGATGTGGAGAGCGACCGCATTAAACGAGTACTGACCCGCTTTAATCAGACGGCGGCGGAAGTTTGCGAGGGACAGCAGCTGGACATGAACTTTGAAAAGCGCTGGGATGTGTCAGAGGCCGAGTACCTGGAAATGATTCGGCTGAAAACCTCGGTACTGCTGGGGTTTGCGCTGGAGCTGGGGGGCATTATTGGAGGGGCCGACGAAGAAGCTACCCAACTCCTCTACGAGGCGGGGGTCAGTATGGGCGTTGGCTTTCAACTTAAAGACGACCTGTTGGATGTTTATGGTGATCCGGCTAAGTTTGGGAAACAGGTAGGTGGAGATATTATCGCTAATAAAAAGACGTTTCTGCTGATTGAAGCCCTCGAACGTGCGCAGGGCGAAACCCGGACCGAGCTGGACAAGTGGCTCAATAAAAAGGAATTTGATAAAGAGGAGAAAGTAAAGGCGGTTACGGATATTTATGATTCGCTGGACATCAGAGCATTTACCGAACAAAAAATCAATGACTATTTTTCGCGTGGCTTCGACTGCCTGGAACGTGTACCCGCCGAGCCAGCCCGCAAAGCGCCGCTGCTGGGTTTTGCCAGCCAGCTGGTCGAGCGGGAGCAATGATTAATGAGCAATAATCAGTGACCAATGTCCGTTGCAGACGCCACCAATAATAACTAAATCTTAACATGAAGGCTGCTACTCCTATACTCATTAACTCATACACTTTTAACTTAATCTCTCAATCACAAATCACTCATTCACTCAATAAACAATGTCCATTACCCTCATCCTCATAATTATCACCGTCGGAATTAGTATCTACGCCTGGAACAACCCCAGCCTGCTGGACAAGTGGGTGTTGAATCCGTACCGGGTTACCCAAAAGAACGAGTACTACCGGTTTATTACCTCCGGATTTATCCATGCCGACTACGGGCACCTGCTCTTCAACATGCTTAGCTTGTGGTTTATCGGGGAAGGCATTGAGCGTTTGTTCGGAATGCTTTTTGGTGCCAGCGGAGGCATGTACTATCTGTTCCTGTATATAGTGGGCATTATTGTTTCTGACATTCCTACCTTCCTGAAGCACCGCAACAACTCAAAATATAATTCATTGGGTGCCTCGGGTGGGGTGTCGGCGGTACTGTTTGCAGCCATCCTGTACGCGCCCCTGCTGCAGATATGTCTTTACTTTTTTATCTGTATGCCGGGCTTTATATTCGGGCTGCTGTTCCTGGGGTACTCTTTCTTCGAATCGCGGCGGGGTGGCGGCTACGTCAACCACGATGCCCACATGTACGGCGCTATTTTTGGTATGCTGTTCATGGCCGTAGTTTACCCCGGTTCCGTTCCCGGTTTCTTCGAGCAAATCGCCAGCTGGAGAATATTTTAGAATGAGCAATGACCAGGTATCAGTGACCAATAAGACAATAGCCGGTATATACAGGATGAGTAAGTATTCCACGCTATTTAGTCGCAACGCGTTCGGTTCGACAATCCGCATTCGAAAATCGAAAATCATTCTTCCGCTCTTTCGCCAATGTTCCAGCTACTCCGGCAGCCTTATCCACTCAACGACTCCCGCCGGCACGACTTCCTGTTTGCGGTAGGAGCGGGGCTGTTTGTGGCGCTGTTCCTCTTTCTTTTTCAGCCCTTCGGACTTAGTCGCTGGGAAGCTTCCTGGACTAAGACCGCTGTTATTACCGGGTATGGTCTGGTTACGTTTGGTGCGATGCTATTGTGGGAGTTTGGAGTAAAGAGAGGTTTGTTGGCGGGTAGTTATACGGAGGAGAAGCATACCGTCGGGCGGCAGATTCTCCACGTGGCTCTGCTTCTACTGCTCATCGCCGTCGGTAATTACCTATACACCCTACTCGTTTTTGGCCAGGATGGGCCAGGTGCCGTCGAAGGCTTTGGTAAAACGGTACTTTACACCCTGCTGATTGGTATATTCCCCACCGTGACGTCGATCCTGCTCAACTATGTATATCAGCTTAAGAAATACCGCCATCCTCCCCAGGTGGTACCCGGGGAGCCTGCTGTACCCTCAGCGGACGTATTGGAGTTGGTTGCCGAAAACGGAAAAGATTCTCTGGCTGTCAGGGCTGAGCAACTTTACTACATTGAGTCTGCCGACAACTACTGTCTGGTGGTGTACCAGGGGGAGAAGGAAAAGAAGCGGGAGCTGGTACGGAGCAGTCTTTCCCGCCTCGAGGAGCAGATTAACTCTCCCCGGATTGTGCGCTGCCACCGCTCTTTTATCGTAAATCTTTCCAAAATAGAAAAAATTACCGGCAACGCTCAGGGATACAGGTTACACCTACCTGGAGAGGTAACCATTCCGGTAGCGAGGCGGTACAACTCTATGATTATTGAGCAATTGAAGGGAAAGTAAAATGGTAGTCGGCGGATAATTTTTTAACCCGTACCTCCTTTCCTCCATTATTCCTTTCCTCCCTTACTACTCCTCTACCTTCAGCTCCGCCAGTACCGTAACACTACCGACAGTTTTGTCGCCCAGTTTTACTTTGATATCAGCATCCAGTGGTATAAAAATATCAACCCGCGAGCCAAACTTGATAAAGCCCATTTCTGAGCTTTGCTCTACCGGCTGGCCTTCCTGTACATACCAGCGAATACGGCGGGCTACGGCTCCGGCTATCTGGCGGAACAGTACATCTACGCCCTGGGCGGTACGGATTACAATGGTAGTACGTTCGTTGTCGGTGCTGGACTTAGGGTGCCAGGCGACCAGGTACAGGCCGGGGTGGTACTTGAAGTATTGCACCACACCACTGACGGGCGTCCAGTTAACGTGTACATTCAGGGGCGACATAAAAATACTGATCTGGCGGCGGGGGCCCTGGAAGTACTCGGTCTCGACGGTTTCTTCGATCACTACCACTTTTCCGTCACAGGGGGCTATTATTTGTTTTTCGTCCCTGGCAATAACCCGCTTCGGATGGCGAAAGAACTGAACGATCAGCAGGAAAACAGCGATACTCAGGATGATTAGCAGCAGGTGTAGCCACGTCAGGCCCGGCGTAAAGGAGCGTACCCCCCAGTTAACCAGTAGTAGCAACAGGGCTGTACCTCCAATAATCGTATAGCCTTCTTTATGGATAGTCATAGTGATAGGTTTTGTGCAAGTGCGGTAAAAATACAAATATCGTCCAAATCCTTGAAATCTTTTACTTCTGGCAGATCTTCCGTTTTAAGTGACTAACAATTAAGAAAGAGGAGGGTTCTAATAATAGAGGAATTATTGAATAACGTTCTTTATCCTAAAAATAGACCTGGATGGCCGGTTTAACGCAAGAAGTAAAAGAAAAGCTATTGGCAGCCCTTGCGCTGGCGGAGCATAGTATAGCTAAAGCAAAATTCAAAGTAAAGGACAAGCTAAATCTGATTGATCCGATCAGGATTGTGCCGTACTATGGGTTTGGCAATGAGAACTATGTGTACTTGAAGGGAAGAGTACTGGAAGATGAAAAAGTAAAGGACGACCGGGAAAGTAATAATCCGGCAACGCATCTCAAAAATACTTTCAAGCGGTATGAGTCTGATGAGATACCTGGTATAAAGTTAATGGCTTCCTTTGCCGGACAGGTAAAAGAAGTAGTGACAGATGAAGAGGGCTATTTTGAGGTCGAGTTCAGGACTGAAGACAGAGTTGACTATTCTAAAACAGGTAACAAGATACAACTGAAGCTTCTGGAACAAAAAACGGATAATGATGTCCTGGAGGCGGAGGGTTACGTGTTTGCTCTGGGTCAGGAAGTGGAGTTTGGAGTAATATCGGATATTGATGATACGGTACTTGTTTCAAATGTCACGCATTTTTTGGGACAGCTTAAACTTATGCTGACTAAAAATGCCACCGAGCGGAGTCCTTTTCCGGGTATAGCAGGTTTCCTGCGGGCGCTTGGCAAAGGCAGCGATGGCCAGGGGCAGAATCCACTTTTCTTCGTATCAGGCAGCGAATGGAACCTCTTTGACCTGCTGATTAATTTCTTTCGCTCGCACGATATACCCGAAGGTCCTTTGCTGCTGCGAGATAAGGGTACCAAGTTTGACCGGGGTACCTTGGAAACCAGTGAGGAGGAGTACAAGCAGGAAAAGATCCGTCATATTCTGGATACCTTTCCTTCCCTTAACTTTATCTGCATTGGCGACAGCGGTCAGCTCGACTCCGAAATCTACCGGCAAATGGTGGAGGAGTACCCGGGGCGAATACTGGGCATCTATATACGGGATGTAAGTCCGGATAAGCGCGACGCGGAAGTGCGAAGTATAGCAGAGCAGGTGAAAGAAATGGGCACCGAAATGCTGCTGAGCGCTGATACTCTTGAAGCCGCCCGCCATGCTCTGCAAATGGGCTGGATCAATGAGGAGCAACTTGCCGATATAGAGCAGGAATGTGAGAAGGACAGTACCAGATAAGCAGGCGCGGTAGCAGTATCAAACAACTTCTGACAAATTCCCGTACAAGCAAAAGCCCCACTTATACCAACAGGTTATAGTGGGGCTTTTAGTAATGGTTGATGGTAATGCCTTACTCGATCACTACACAGTGACCGCTTTCTACGTCCTGTTCAACCTTTTTATATTTTACATCGCGTAGTACCCGTCCGTCGCGGTACTGTACCGTTACTTTTTGATTGCGGTCGGCAATCTTGATGGAACGTACCGGTTCTTTACGCGTGGTAGAATCCATCTGACGGGCGTACTCGTTGGGGCCACCGCCGTCCGGCGACTCTCCGTCAAAGTGTTCTTCACGGCTGGTTTGCAGAGTAGGAGCGGGTTCCGGACGCCGCACCGGCTGTTGTACCTGCTGGGGTGAAGCCTGCTCCTGCGGGATGTCGGCCTTCGCTAGAAACGAGATCATGTCAAAGTTTACTTTGCTCAGGAAGCGTTTGAAAAGCTCCACCGATTCAAATTTGTAAATCAACAGGGGGTCTTTCTGCTCAAATACCGCGTTCTGTACCGACTGCTTCAGGTCGTCCATCTCCCGGAGGTGCTCTTTCCACTCCTGGTCAATAAGCGAAAGCACAATGGCTTTTTCCATCTCCCGAACAATCTCTTTTCCTTCGTTATCGATGGCTTTTTTCAGGTTTACTACTACCCCCGTCTGACGCAAACCGTCGGAGAAAGGAATCATGATTTCGGTGATGGTGGCACCACGCTCCGCGTAGATAGACCTGAGTACCGGTAACGCCCGGTCAGCAATGGTCTGGTTTTTCTCCTGGTAGTGCTTCTCAGCGGCGGCATACAGGCGTTGCACTCTTTCGGGCTCTTTGAAGCGAGCGTAGTCTTCCTTACTGAAGGGTGCTTCCATTCCCAGCGTAGTCAGAGTGGCCAGTTCCAGTTCGTCGAAGCTTCCGGTTGTGTTGCTTATCAATTCTTCGCACACATCGTACAAGGTATTGGCAATATCAACAGCCAGGCGGTCTCCGAACAGGGCATTGCGACGGCGGCGGTAAATGGCGTCGCGCTGGTAGTTCATCACGTCGTCGTACTCGAGCAGGCGCTTCCGGATACCAAAGTTGTTTTCCTCTACTTTTTTCTGGGCGCGCTCGATGGACTTGGTAATCATGCTGTGCTGAATAACTTCTCCTTCCTCGAGTCCCATGCGGTCCATGACCTTAGCCATGCGGTCAG
Source organism: Telluribacter sp. (assembly GCF_035998675.1). Lineage (NCBI taxonomy): Bacteria > Pseudomonadati > Bacteroidota > Cytophagia > Cytophagales > Spirosomataceae > Telluribacter > Telluribacter sp. Next base: position 13,928 of record NZ_DASYHI010000019.1, on the reverse strand, counting down.
AGCCGAACAGACGCATCAGGTTATCTTCCAGTGATACAAAGAACTGCGATGAGCCGGGGTCACCCTGGCGTCCCGAACGTCCGCGCAACTGGCGGTCGACCCGGCGGCTTTCGTGGCGCTCGGTACCGATAATGGCCAGACCACCCGATGCCTTGGCTTCGGACGTGAGTTTGATATCAGTACCCCGCCCGGCCATGTTGGTGGCAATGGTAACCGTGCCCGGGTTACCGGCTCCGGCTACTACTTCGGCCTCGCGCTGGTGCTGCTTGGCGTTAAGTACTTGATGCGGAATCTTGCGCAGGGTCAGCATCCGGCTGATAATCTCCGAGTTTTCGACGGAGGTAGTACCGACCAGAACCGGCCGACCGGCTTCTACCAGCTCCACGATCTCGTCGGCAACGGCGTTGTATTTTTCCCGGACCGAGCGATACACTTTATCTTCCTCGTCCTTACGGGTTATAGGTACGTTGGTCGGGATAGACACAACGTCCAGCTTATAAATCTGCCAGAATTCGCCCGCTTCCGTTTCGGCCGTACCGGTCATACCGGCCAGCTTGTGGTACATCCGGAAGTAGTTCTGTAGCGTAACGGTGGCGTAAGTCTGGGTAGCGTCCTCGACCTTTACGTTTTCTTTGGCTTCAATGGCCTGGTGCAGACCGTCCGAGTAGCGGCGGCCTTCCATGATCCGGCCCGTTTGCTCGTCCACAATCTTCACCTTACCATCCATAAGCACATATTCGGTATCTTTCTCAAAAAGCGTATAGGCTTTCAGGAGCTGATTAACCGTATGGATACGGGCTGTTTTGACCGAATAATCACGGATAAGAGCTTCTTTTTTCAGAATACGCTCCTGCTCGGTAACAGTAGTATCTTTTTCGATAGCATTGAGGTCAACCGCTATGTCAGGCAGAATGAAGAAGTTTGATTCTTCTGATTCGCCCGTCAGGAAGTCAATTCCTTTTTCGGTAAGCTCAATGCTGTTGTGGCGCTCGTCGATTGTGAAGTACAGCGGGGCGTCGGCTTCGGGCATCAGCTTCTGGTTTTCGGCCAGGTAGATACTCTCCGTTTCCTGCATCAGGGCTTTCATACCCGACTCACTCAGGAACTTGATGAGGGGCTTGTACTTGGGCACACCCCGGAACACCCGGAACAACGCCAGACCTCCTTCTTTTTTATCACCGGCGGCTATTTTACGCTTGGCTTCGTTGAGCAGGTCCATAGCCAGCTTCTTCTGCGCTTCCACAATGCGTCCTACGCGGGGCTTCAGTTCCATGTACTCCTGCTCGTCGCCGCGTGGTACCGGTCCGCTAATGATAAGCGGGGTACGGGCGTCGTCAATCAGAACGGAGTCTACTTCATCCACCATGGCGAAGTGGTGCTTGCGCTGTACCAGTTCTTCGGTACTCCGTGACATATTATCGCGCAGGTAGTCAAAGCCAAATTCGTTGTTGGTACCGTACGTAAGGTCAGCTTTGTAGGCATTACGGCGCGCCAGGGTATTGGGCTGGTGCCGGTCAATGCAGTCAACACTCATACCGTGGAATTCAAACAGGGGCGCGTTCCATTCGGCATCGCGTTTGGCGAGGTAATCGTTAACGGTTACGATATGTACCCCCTGGCCGGCCAGCGCGTTCAGGAAAGCCGGTAGGGTAGCTACCAGCGTTTTACCTTCCCCCGTAGCCATCTCCGCAATTTTACCCTGGTGCAGTACCAGTCCACCAATCAGCTGCACATCGTAGTGCAGCATGTTCCATTTGATGGGGTGGCCAATCACATTCCAGGTACTGTTCCAGTAGGCTTTGTCGCCTTCAATGACGATGTGTGATTTTTTAGTAGCTATTTCCCGGTCAAAGTAAGAAGCCGTAACCTCCAGCCTCTCATTTTCCTTAAACCGGCGTGCAGTATCCTTTACGATGGCGAATCCCGTGGGCAGAATTTCCATCAGTACTTTTTCGAGTTCTTTATTGCGATCTAGCTCCAGGGCGTCAATTTGCTTGAAGATAGTTTCTTTGGAATCTACATCGGGTTCGTCTTCGGCCTGCTGTCGTAGCTGGGCGATCTGATCATCAATAGATTTGAGGCTTTCACTAATATACGCTTTCAGCTCGGCTGATTTGGCCCGCAATTCATCGTGCGAAAGAGAAGCTAACTTGGCATACTCTGCGTTGATCTTCCCCACATAAGGAGTCAGATCCTTCAAATCCCGCTCAGACTTTGTACCAAATAGCTTCGAGAATAAATTTATCATGATTCGTACTAAGGCGTTAATCGTCAATTGTTACACGTAGGTCTCTAATTTCCTGACAAATAGGGAGTACTAACGTTAACAAATAACCTTTATGTTTAAAAATTGGATGTAGTTTTTACTTTGGAAAATAGTAAGCCACTACTTTGCAAGTGTCAGAATGGCAGAGCTCAGGTTTACAAATGCAAAGTTAATTTTTTACTACCAGTTTAATAACAAGATTTTTATAATACTGGTGCCAGCCGGTAAGAATGGCAAAAAGGCCGTATACTGCGGGAGCAGGTCACCCCAAACCCGTCAGGTACTTCATACTAGAGCTGCGAAATCGTTTGTAAAGTACCGGTAGTGTCAGGATCGTTCCGTTTGCCGTGCTATATTTGTCATTAGTGGTAGAAGTAAGTTGACCTGCTGCTGTTATTTAACGCATGCCTTTATCATTTCTGTAAGCCCGGACCGTCTACTTATGAAGAAAATTTACAACAATCTTACCTTTCGGGTCCTGGTAGCCATTGTACTTGGTGTTTTGCTGGGACAGTTTGCTCCTGAACTGGCCAGCCGGATGAGGCCCCTGGGCGACCTCTTCATTAACCTGATCAAGATGGTAATTGCCCCCATTATTTTTCTGACCATCGTGTTAGGGATTAGTAATATGGGTGATCTGAAAAAAGTAGGCAGGGTAGGAGGCAAAGCGCTGCTGTACTTTGAGGTAGTGACTACGGCGGCCCTGGTGATAGGGCTGGTAGTGGCCAACTGGCTGCGCCCGGGCGACGGAGTGGTAGCTCAGGTGGCGAGCTCCGACACCGTAAACCGCTACGCCGAGCAGGGCAAGTCTATGAATTGGGTCGATTTCCTGATGCATAGTGTACCCAGCAATGCGGTGCAGGCTTTTGCGGAGGGGGAAATTCTGCAGGTACTGGTGTTCTCGGTGTTTTTTGGGATTGGCCTCGCGCACATGGGCGAAAAAGGCCACAGCCTCATTATGACCTTTGACCGGCTGGGTAAAGTATTTTTTAATATCCTGAATATAGTCATGAAGCTGGCCCCGCTGGGTGCTTTCGGGGGTATGGCCTACACTATAGGTACCTACGGACTGGCGGCCCTGCTACCGCTGGGGAAGCTGATGGTGACGGTGTACCTGACCATGTTCCTGTTTATTTTTGTGATACTCAACCTGATTCTGCGCTACTACAAAATAAGCCTTTGGCAACTCCTGAAATATATAAAGGAAGAACTCCTGATCGTGCTGGGTACTTCGTCGTCGGAGTCGGTGCTGCCGCTGATCATGGATAAACTGGAAAACCTGGGCTGCTCGCGCTCGGTAGTAGGGCTGGTGATACCGGCGGGGTACTCCTTCAACCTGGACGGTACGACTATTTATCTCTCTATGGCTACCATTTTTCTGGCGCAGGTATTCCACGTGGATCTCACGCTGGCGCAGGAGCTGACCATTATAGGTATTCTGATGGTCACTTCCAAAGGCGCGGCGGGTGTTACGGGCAGTGGCTTTATAGTACTGGCCTCTACCCTGACGGCCATTGAGGTAATACCCGTGGAGGGACTGGCGCTGCTGCTGGGCGTGGATCGGTTCATGTCCGAAGCCCGGGCCATTACCAACACCATCGGGAATACCGTAGCTACGGTCTGGATAGCGCGCAATGAAAACGAACTGGATATGAAACGCCTGAACCGGGTACTTAATAAAGAGGAGAAGGAGCCTCTGGCCAATTATGAATACGAATGAGCTGGAACCGGGCGACCGCCCGTATCTGACGCTGTCGCGGGTAGCTATTTTTTTGTACATAGTCCCGATGCTTCTGGTGGCGTATAAAGTAATAAACCTGCCCCTATGGGCGCTGTACCTCATGCCACTGCCTTACTTTCTGCTGTCGGGTTACTGCTATTATAGGTTAAGTACGGTCGGTCGCCTTTTCATCCGCCCGTTGTCGCTGATCCTGACGCTGGTTATGCACGTAGCCATCTGCTTCTATATATTCGGACGCTAAGCGAAAACCCTGCTCTGTTTACCCACTAAAACGGGCCTTTCTTCCGGGCCAAAGACCGTTTATCCCATTGCGCTATGTCTACTTGGTATTGCATAGTACCTTTGATTCAACAATAACAACAAAAACAGACATAGCCATGAACAATAACAGATTATTCCGCAACATGAATCAGAAGGTAATAGCAGGTGTAGCCTCAGGTTTAGCCGATTATTTCGGTGTAGACGTAGCCATTATCCGGGTCTTGCTGGTACTGGCGATTTTTATACCACTGCCCCTGCCAGTTGTGATTATTTACATCGCCTTCTGGATTGCCATGCCCAAAAGCACCTCTGTAGCTAACACGGCCGCTTCCACCAGCCAATTATAAAAGCTACACCACAAGTAGTCATTCCTGATTAATATAACCGCCGGGAACAACCCACCGGCGGTTTTTTGTTTTTAAATAAATTACTACTTTTACAGATAGTATGCCTGCATACTACTAATCAAAACTGACTAAATCTCTGTAAAGTTATGAACGCATATATTGTAGCCGGCTACCGTACGGCCGTAGGAAAAGCCTCCAAGGGTGGTTTCCGTTTTACCCGCCCTGACGATCTGGGGGCCGACGTGATTAAGTACATGATGGGACAAGTACCCCAGCTCGATCCGGCCCGCGTAGATGACGTTATCGTAGGAAATGCGGTACCTGAGGCCGAGCAGGGCATGCAGATGGGGCGGTTTATATCCCTGCTGTCGCTGCCGGAGAGTGTGTCCGGTATGACCATCAACCGCTACTGCGGGTCAGGGGTTGAGGCCATAGCCATTGCGGCTTCCAAAATCCACGCCGGCGTATCTGACTGTATTATTGCCGGTGGGGCCGAGTCCATGTCGCTGGTACCGGTTATGGGCTGGCGTACTGCTTTAAATTACGAAATTGCCCACAGCAATCCGGAGTACTACCTCAGCATGGGCCTTACGGCCGAGCAGGTAGCCAAGGAATTTACTATCAGCCGCGAAGACCAGGACCAGTTTTCCTACCAGTCGCACCAGAAGGTACTGGCTGCGCAGCGCGACGGAAAGTTTGACGAGGAAATAGTACCTGTTACGGTAAAGGAAACCTACTTTGACGAAGCTACCGGCAAAAAGAAAACCAAAGACTATGTAGTCAAAAAAGACGAAGGCCCGCGGGCAGATACCACCGTGGAAGCCCTGGCGCGGTTGCGTCCGGTGTTTGCCGCTGGTGGAAGCATTACGGCCGGTAACTCCTCTCAAACCTCCGATGGAGCCGCTTTTGTACTAGTCATGTCGGAGCGGATGGTGAATGAACTGGGTCTGAAGCCCGTTGCGCGCATGATGTCCTACGCTACGGCGGGGGTGGATCCGCGTATTATGGGAATAGGGCCGCTGGAAGCAGTACCCAAGGCTCTGAAGCAGGCGGGACTCCAGATGTCGGACATTGAGCAGGTAGAGCTGAACGAAGCTTTTGCCGCCCAGACCCTGGCCGTTATCCGCGGCCTGGACCTTGATCCGGAGATAGTTAATCCCAACGGAGGTGCCATTGCCATTGGGCACGCTTTGGGGTCGACGGGGGCGCGCCTGTCGGTGCAGCTTTTTAACGAAATGCGCCGCCGCAACCAGAAATACGGCCTCGTAACGGCCTGCGTTGGCGGTGGACAGGGGGTAGCCGGGATCTATGAGCTACTGAACTAACCGTTTTTTGTGATAACTCCTTACGTAAAACTCCGGGGCGGTTGAAAGACTTCCTCGGAGTTTTACTATTTTTGCCCCTTCAAATGAGCTATCATATATATGGATGTTTCCATTATAATTATAAATTACCACACAACTCAACTTATCCTAAATTGTCTGTCCTCCATTTATCAGCATACAACGGGTGTTAGCTTTGAAATAATAATAGTCGACAATGACCCGCCGCAGGGAGGAGGAACGACAATCCGTAGCCAGTTTCCGGAAGTACACTGGGTAGATATGTCCTACAACGCAGGCTTTGGACGCGCCAATAACGAGGGTATGAAAAGGGCGAAGGGGCGGTACTTTCTTTTGCTGAATGCGGACACGCTGCTGGTGGATAATGTAATTAAGCGCTGTGTAGAACGCATGGACCGGCAAACTGAGGTAGTGGCATGTAGTTTGCGGCAAATTGATGCACAAGGCAACGAGGCACCCCTGTGGGGAAGCTTTAACGAACTTCGTCAGACGCTCTTTATTTTGCCTCCCGGTCCGGCGGTACAGAAGCTGATGGATAAACTTTACCCCATCAGCGACTATAAACGTAACGGGAACAGGGAATGGTTGTCGGGTGCTTTTTTACTGTTACGGCGCGAAGCTTTTGAGCGTACCGGCGGGTTTGATGAAGACTTTTTTATGTATGGCGAAGATGTGGAGTGGTCGGGCAGGCTGGGGAAATTAGGTACCCTGCGCTATTTTGAGGACCTTTCTTTTATCCATTTAGAAAACAACAATCCTTTTCGCCGCACAAATATATCCTGGATAAACAGATTTAATACACAGATGCAGGTGTCCAATTTTCTCTGGATACGAAAGCAATACGGATTACCAGCCTATTTAGGACTTATTTTTTCTTATATCTTTATGATTCCCACCATTTTTGTCTGGAAGATGCTCATCAACTTAAAAAAGCATGGTAACCCGCTGGCCGAATTAAGGACCCAGGTAATTTTTACCCGGAAAACAGGGGTTATTTTAAAATACTTCCCAAAAATGGTACTTGACCAAAGGTACTTTTACAAGATCAAGCCCTCTGAAAATATAGATCTCCTCACTGTTCAATGAAAAAACAACGTCTCCGCATTTTGTTCCTTACCCCTTATGCCGGGCGTACAGGATCAGAAATGATGCTATTGTACATCCTCAAAAGTCTGGATCGGGAAAAATTTCAGGCGGGCTTAGTGTGCTTTGCGCAGGGGGAATTGCTTCAGGAGGTACCTGCTGACGTTCCTGTTTTTCTGGCCCCGCTAAACTATAATTTGTGGCAAAAAGCCTCCTACTGGGCGGGCAGAAACCCAACAAAAGCCTGCTTAAAACAGATTCAAAATAATTTTAAGGCTGATGTCTGGTACATAAATACCATCATGTTGCCGGAAGCTGTAGCAGTAGCCAAGGAACTACACATACCTTTTATAACGCATGTGCATGAATTAACGGAAGCCTTTAGCTATACTGGCAAATCCGACTTTAGATCAATGGTTGAAGATTCCGCCCTACTGATTGGCTGTTCTGATATAGCTTGCCAAAGGCTCCGGGAAGCCGGGGCAAAAAAAGTTCGAAGGGTATATTCCTTCGTAGATTTAGACAAAATTGCACCCTCAGCGGCTGGTATAGCCGCCGCCCGGGCCGAATGGGGAGCCGGCCCGGATGATTTTGTCTGGATTTTTTCGGGGGTAAGCAGTGACCTGAAAGGATTTGGTTTATTGCCGGATATCGCCTCCCGAATACAGGGCCAGAATGTACATGTGGTCTGGATGGGAAACTTACTGGATTCGGGCCTGGTATACTATGTCGAAAACAGATGTCGGGCCATTTCCAATGTAAAAATACATTTAATAGGCTCTAAGAATAAAGACTACTACAGCTACCTGGCGGCCGCCGACGGACTGGTTATCGCTTCCAGACAGGAATCTTTCGGATTGGTAATGGTGGAAGCCGCCCGGTTGGGCAAGCCGGTAGTAGCGTTTGATTGTGGGGGACCTGCGGAATTTATTTCACCCGAAATAGGTACCCTTGTACCAAACCTGAATATAGATAAATTGGTTGATACTATGTTTTATTGGCAGCACAACGCATCGGCCTACAACCATGAACTGGCTCAACAGCGGGCCATGCGTTTTGGCAATCAGGAGGGAATGCAGGAGTGGACCAGGGTAATGGAAGAATTTTCTGTCTAAAAAATAAAGGTACAGGCCTGGACGATATTTTCGTTGAAGCATTAAACCATAACGTATGAAGTACGGCGGGTATATGAGTTTTTGGGTTAAGGGTAAGGCTTTTTCTCCCGTGGGCGAAATGCTGAAGTGTATGTTGCTTCTGCTTCTGTTTTTTAGCCTTCCCCTGACGACAAAAGCAGAAAAACGCTCTGAAGATGATGAGAAGCAGCGGTATTTTGCTTTGCTACTGTTAAATCTTGCCGAGGAGCTTGATTATGAGCTTGACATCATTCGTCAGGCCAAAGAAGCCGGCATGAACTCGGTAGTACTTACGGTATACTGGGACAAGGTATACCGCCGCTCGCCCAATGACCCGGGCGACTGGTCAAAGACCGATAACCAGATAAAACTGGCTACCCAACTGGGAATGAAGGTAGGTATCCGGATATTCGTGGGCCGCAACACCTCCTACCTCCCAAACTTCTGGACCGTGGATAATTCGGCCAAGGACTTTAAGAAGTTTCCTCTGCGTGAAATCTATAACTACACCCATTTTAGTTTTCATCACCAGCCGTCGGTACAGATGGCTGAAAATTTTGTTCGTGAAGTTACCAATCGCTACAAGTACCTGCAGGAACAGAAGCAGCTTATTTATGTATCCGTAGTAAATACTCCTACGCAGGAACTGGGCTATCACCACACCAACATACCAGTGGGCGGTGAGTACCAGAATATGTACGCTTCTCTCTTTGATTATTCCGAAGCCTCGGTTAAAGGTTTCGGCGAATGGGCACAGAATAAATACAAGAAAATCGTTCGGCTGAACCTGTTGTGGGGTACCGAGTTCAAGGCTTTTAAAGATGTGTATGCTCCCGTAAACCCCTGGGAACCGCAGGATTCTTTCTTTGGGCGCTGGGGGAAGGATTGGTACATCTACCGGCATGAGGTACTTAAAACCTACAACGACCGGATGATCCGGGTAATCAAATCAGTTGATCCGGGTATAAAGTACATCAATGAGTTTGGCTCCGTTATGGACCGCGAAAGCGGACTAAGGGGTACGCTGGGTTTTCATGATCTGGCCGAGCACGCCGACGGCACCAAGATACACGATCTGGAAACCTACGACCATCTCTATACTATGGATATTATCCGGAGTAATACCCCGGCTGGTAAATGGGTCATGAACGAGGTATTTTATGACTCCTACAAACCCTACTTTGAGTACTATGAGCAAATAGACGAGTGTTTTCAGAATGGAGCCAAGCTCATAGCTTTTGTTATGTCTACCCCCGCCCACATCCAGGCTATGCGCGAGGTAATTATTAACTCTTCCCGGAAATGGGTCAATGTTCCGCTGGAGCCCATAGTACCTAAAGATACCACCTCTTATCTGCTGTCCCGGGCGCTCGACAAAGGAGTTTATGATGTAGCTTATCCTAACTGGAAAAAACTGGCCCGCAATGGAGGCGCTCCTAAGCCGGTATACGTAAAGCTGGTCGAGGATTTGTTCACGGAGGAATACTGGAAAGCGGCCGCTAATAATCCTCCTTACCTGCTCAATCCGCTACCGATGCGTATTGCAGCCGTAGGGCGTGATTTTTCCTTCAAGATACCCACCACTACTTTTGCGGATGCGGACGGGCAGGTGGTAAAAGTAGAAGTACCTAACCTGCCTGCCTGGCTACGGTTTGAAAACGGTGAAATCAAAGGCCGGTCCGATGTACTGGGGGATACCCGTATCCTGGTTAAAGGAATTGATGATGAGGGAGGGGCCGGAGAAGCTTTTTTTACGATTCGTATTGACACCCGCGAAAACGCCAATCAGCCACCCACGGTAAGAGAAAATTTTCCAAAGCTGGTTATCAAGGTAAACGAATCGTTCAGTTTTAAACTCCCCAAAGAAGCCTTCGTTGATACTGACGGTAGCATTACTTCCATTGAAGCCAGCGGTATGCCCGCCTGGCTTACCTTCCAGAACGGCGAGTTTAAAGGCTTCCCTACGACTACCGGCGAGTACCGTATCTTTGTCAAAGCCTATGATGACTTAAAGGCATTTGTGGAAACCTTCTTTGTAATACAGGTAGTAGAGCCTCAATTCATCAACAATCCACCCTACTTATCCCGGACTCTTCCGGTCAAGTATGCCAAGGTCAACGAACCTTTTGCCTACCGGCTACCTCCTGATTTATTCAGCGACGGTGATGGGTATATTTCCCTGATTACCGTACAAAATCTGCCTACCTGGCTCTCTTTTTCTCTTAATGAATTTTCGGGTACGCCTACCGAAGAAGCCGACTACCGGCTCATAATTCGGGCCTATGATAATGGCGGAAGCTACATTGATACCCCGTTTCTCCTGAAAGTAGAGGTGCCTTATCTGACTTTTGACCTGCTGCAGTCCGGGCGCCCTATCGACCGGAAAAAATTGCAGTCTTTAAAGAAGGAGGAGGTGCTGCTGGTCGACTCCCTGCCTGCGCTGCTTAATATCTACGCCTACGGAAATTTTGAATTTGACCGGGTCAATTTTCAGCTGACCGGCCCTTATCGGTATGAGTCAAAAGCCACGAAGTTTCCTTACGCACTGTTTCAGGAGAATGGTGGTTTTGCTCCCTACGTTGGCCGCTACACCCTGACCGCTACGGCTTTTCATCAGGACTCTCTGGTACTTACTACTACGCTGCCATTCAGTATTGCAGCGGGCGACTCCCTGAATATAGCCCGAAGTTTGACCGACTGGCAGGCGTATCCCAATCCTTTTGAACGCGTATTCAATATAAAGCTTCCGGAAGGTACTGCCGCTTCGCAGTATAGTTTTACACTCGTGACCGTCAGCGGACAACGTATTCCGGTATCGTCCCAAAAGGTTACGGTTTACGATGGAATCGCTCAGCTCGACCTCAGTGATTTCACGCTTTCTCCGGGCGTATACTTTATTCGGCTGGAAGAAAACGGAGAGCTGGTGAAGCTATTCAGAGTAGTAAAACGATAAATTCTCCTGCGAATTTTCACCTACGTAATCAGCCGGATAAAACTCTTTTCTTTGCAGATAGTATGCTTGCATAATATTATTTCTTGAGTTATATTTGCGTACCTTATAGTAGTATGCAGGCATACGGGTAATTAGTAACTACCACTCGAAAACCTCTAAGATACAATGGCAGTAACAATTGATAATAAAGCATCAATCAAAGGCGGCGAGTTTTTGATTAAAGAAACCGAAGCCTCACAGGTATTTATCCCGGAAGATTTTACGGAAGAGCAGCAGATGATTGCCGAAACCTGCCGGGATTTCTTGCGTACGGAAGTCTGGCCGCGCATTGAGGAAATTGACAAGGCCCGCACGCCCGAGCTGATGGCCTCCCTGCTGAATAAGGCCGGCAACCTGGGTATATTAGGCACCGCCGTTCCCGAAGAATACGGTGGGTTTGGGATGAATTTTAATACTTCCATGCTGGTAGCTGAAGCCACCGGTGCGGGTAATGCTTTCTCGGTAGCGTTGTCGGCGCATACCGGTATAGGTACTTTGCCCATACTTTACTACGGCAACGAAGCGCAGAAATCAAAGTACCTGCCTAAGCTCGCTTCGGGCGAATGGAAAGCCGCCTACTGTCTTACTGAACCTGATTCGGGTTCGGATGCCAATGCGGCCAAGTCACGCGCCAGGCTAACCGAAAACGGAACCCACTATGTCATTAACGGGCAAAAAATGTGGATTACCAATGGTGGCTTTGCCGATATATACATTGTATTTGCCAAAATAGACGATGGTTCGGGACAGGTTGATAAAAATCTGTCGGCCTTTATCGTAGAGAAAGACTTTGGTGGAATTACCATGAACGAGCCCGAGCACAAGATGGGTATCAAAGGCTCCGATACGCGTCAGATATTCTTTAACGATTGTAAAGTACCCGTCGAAAATCTGCTGTCGGAGCGGGGCAACGGGTTTAAAATTGCGGTAAATATCCTGAATATAGGTCGGATCAAGCTGGCAGCGGCTACACTGGGCGGTGCTAAAAAAGTAGCCGAACAGGCCGTTAACTACGCCAATGAGCGAAAGCAGTTTGGGACGGCTATCGCCCACTTTGGCGCTATCAAGCATAAATTGGCCGAAATGGCCGTCAAAATTTATGCCTCCGAGTCGGCAGCCTACCGCGCCGGTCAGAATATTGACGATTTGATAATTGACTTCAAGGAGCAGGGAATGGGCGATTCTGAAGCGAAACTGAAAGCGCTGGAAGAATTTGCCATTGAATGCGCCATGATGAAGGTACACGGCTCGGAGGTACTGGACTACGTAGTAGACGAGGGTGTGCAGGTTTACGGCGGTATGGGCTACTCAGCCGATGCCCCCATGGACCGGGCCTACCGCGACAGCCGCATCAACCGGATCTTTGAAGGTACCAACGAGATCAACCGCCTGCTCACCGTGGACATGATCCTGAAGCGCGCCATGAAAGGTCAGCTGGATCTGATGGGACCGGCCATGGCGGTTTCCAAAGAGATCATGTCTATTCCGGACTTTGGAGCCGAGGAGGAAGACACGCTGTTCACCGCTGAAAAAAAGGTGATCCGAAATCTGAAAAAGGCAGTGCTGATGGTGGCTGGTGCAGCCGTACAGAAGTTCATGATGAAACTCTCCGAAGAGCAGGAGGTAATTATGGATCTGGCCGATATGGCCATCGAGACCTACGTAGCCGAATCGGTCCTGCTGCGCGTGGAGAAATTGATAGGCAGGCAGGGAGAGGCCGCTACGGCTCTACAGAAAGACATAGCGCTGGTGTACCTGCAGGAGGCCGTACAAAAGGTAAACAATGCCGGGCGTTCAGCCATCACCAGCTTTGCCGAGGGCGATGAACTGCGGGTGATGCTGATGGGCTTAAAGCGTTTTACCAAAGTAGAACCTTTTAATTCCAAAGAAGCCCGCCGCCGTTTGGCTGATGTCCTGATTCAGGAGAATAAATACGTTTTCTAAACAGGAGCGGTTCCGGTAATTGGGCTTACCTACTGTTGAAAACCAAAATAGTTGGCGGGCTCGCCCGCTCTAACAACCAGTAAAACTACTACATAACGTAGAAAGCCGACCCTGATTCAGGATCGGCTTTCTTGTTTTACTATCTATAAATCAGGGTACAAAAACAGGTTACCAAGTTTCTGCCTCCTTACTCTCCGATAGCCAGGCTACTGGCCACACCCACAAACTGCAGCTGAGCATTGGTCCGGTATTCGATGGACAGGGCCGTGGCGTTAGCATTGATGCTAACGGTGTGTCCGGCATCCAGAATTACCTGATCGCCCGCTTGCGGCACCCGACCTGCATCCCAGGTAGAGGCATCTTCCCAGTTACCGGTCTTCACGCTGATAATCAGGCCCCCACTGCGGCTGCCTTCAAATTCGTAGGCGCCCATATCCACCGTCCCGCCGCTGTACCTACGGGCCTTGCCGTCCAGGTCCTGCTCCCAGTCCACCAGCGCGTTATCGCCCGCGTTGATGGCCGGTGAGTTCACCTGCAAGCGGTAGTCGCCCAACAGCGAAGGCGCCTGCTCGTAGAGCGCCTGCTGCACAAAGCGCGGATTCGTATTCAGGTTCCCTACGCCGGCGTAGCCGCCCTCCACAATGCTGTGGCTGATGGTGGCGTTCTGGTCCAGGGTCTGCCCCTGGTTGGCCCAGATCACCGAGTTGCGGATGGTCAGGTGGCTGTTGCGGGTGTTAAGGCTGGCCGCCCGCTCGCCGCCGTTACCTGCGATAGTCACGTTGGTGAGCGTAGGCGTACTCTGGCTGTTGTAAAGGGCG
>NZ_DASYHI010000011.1:0-52921 GCF_035998675.1 Telluribacter sp. | reverse complement strand
AGCAGCCCAAAATATTTTCGGAGCTTTTCCTCTCCGCTGCCGGGGCGGTATCCTTTCTGCTGTTTGGATTTTTTCAGACGCCTCCTGCTCTCTCTTTGGGGGGAAGTGGGACCTAAGAAAGGTCGCTTTACCTGATCGGGCCCTTAGTCTTAACGCCGGGGCTGCTCTTATTAGTTCCTGATTAGGAAGAACTTTTAGCTTCACTACATAGGCCTTCTTTTGTGGACCCTGCCCGGCCGTCTGCTGTGCCTTGTTCCCGTTGGTTGGGAGGGCAAAAGTAGTATAGGAGCTACCCTTTCTGCAAGGGTTTGGACAACTATTTTTTTAACTGTCGTCTAAGCGGCTGATCTGCTTCTACTTACTCTGCCAAGCCTGATCCTGATAAACAACATGCACAGGCTATTCCGGAGTGCCACCTCCATAAGAATATTTTCAAGGAGCTTGGGCTTTTTTCCGGACAAGGCTTCTACTTCACCAGAGCACGGGAAGATAACACGGAGGTACTTGACCTTGGTTCCTTAATCTCTGGTTATTTTTAGGGGAGTTCTTTGGCCGAAGAAAGGCCCCGATCCTTGTGGAACCGGGGCCTTTCACTTGGTTATTCTTTAAACTTAAACGACTTCTAGTTTGGTTCTTTGATTAGTAGGCTTTTTAAAGCTTACGAACCACACGCTTCGCAGCCTTCGGGATCATCCAGGGAACATTGCATATCCGAACGGCTGTCGCGATTTACCGGCTTCTTGTGTTCCTGTGCATACTGTTCGTAGTTAAGTTCTTTCTCCGCAACAGCGGCCACGGCAGGCTCAATCTGAGCTTCGGCCTGCTTCTGTACGGTGAACTTAACCGGATCAGCGGCGGCACGGGTACGCAAGTAATACATACCTGTCTTAAGACCTTTCTTCCACGAATAGAAATGCATGGAGGTCAGCTTACCAAAATTGGGGTCCTCCATGAAAATATTAAGCGACTGCGACTGACAGATGTAAGCTCCCCGGTCGGCGGCCATATCCAGGATAGACCGCTGCTTTATTTCCCAGGCCGTTTTGTACAGGTCTTTGATGTTCTGAGGAATCTCAGGAATAGGCTGGACCGAACCATTGGCTGTAATCAGCTTATTCTTCATGTCTTCGTTCCAGAGGCCCAGCTTTACCAGGTCTTTCAGGAGGAATTTATTCACTACTACAAACTCACCGGACAGCACCCGACGAACGTAGATATTGGAAGTAAAGGGTTCGAAGCACTCGTTATTGCCCAAAATCTGACTGGTAGAGGCGGTAGGCATGGGGGCCAGCAGCAATGAGTTGCGTACGCCGTACTTCATGACATCTTTGCGCATCTTTTCCCAGTTCCAGCGGTTGCTCTCTGGTGTTACCCCCCACATATCAAACTGGAAGATACCCTGTGATACCGGGCTGCCAGCCCAGGTTTCGTAAGGACCTTCCTTGCGGGCCAGCTCCATAGACGCTTCCATGGAACCGAAGTAAATGGTCTCGAAAATATCCTTGTTGAGCTGCCGGGCTTCGTCGGAGTCAAACGGCATACGCATGAGACAGAAAGCATCGGCCAATCCCTGAATACCGATACCGATAGGACGGTGACGCTTGTTGCTGCGCTCGGCCTCGGGTACGGGATAGTAGTTCAGGTCAATGATCTTGTTAAGGTTACGCGTAACTACCTTAGTGATCTCGTAGAGTTTCTGGTGGTCGAAGCGCATAAAGCCGTCGCTTGCCAGCGTTACGAATTTAGGCAGCGCAATAGAAGCCAGGTTACAAACGGCTACTTCATCGGGAGCCGTGTACTCCATGATCTCAGTACAGAGGTTCGACGACTTAATAGTACCCAGGTTTTTCTGGTTGGATTTGCCGTTGGCGTGATCCTTATACAGCATATAAGGAGTACCGGTTTCAATCTGAGACTCAAGAATAGCAAACCACAGGTCCTGTGCCTTGATTACCTTACGGGCTTTTCCTTCCAGTTCATATTGTTCATATAGTTTCTCGAACGCATCGCTGTGCGTATCGGACAGGCCGGGGCACTCGTGCGGGCAGAAAAGCGACCAGGTATCATTGGCTTCTACGCGCTTCATGAATAGATCCGGAATCCACATGGCGTAGAACAGGTCACGGGCGCGGCGCTCTTCCTTACCGTGGTTCTTCTTCAGATCCAGAAAGTCGAAAATATCGGCATGCCAGGGTTCCATGTATATAGCAAAGGACCCTTTGCGCTTTCCACCTCCCTGATCTACGTAGCGGGCGGTGTCGTTAAACACGCGCAACATAGGTACTATACCGTTGGAAGTACCATTGGTACCTTTAATATAGGAACCCGTAGCGCGAACGTCGTGGATGCTAAGACCAATACCTCCCGCCGACTGCGAAATAAGCGCACACTGCTTGAGCGTATCATATATACCATTGATGCTGTCTTCCTTCATGGTAAGCAGGAAGCAGGACGACATCTGTGGTTTGGGTGTACCTGCGTTGAACAAGGTAGGAGTGGCGTGCGTAAACCATTTCTCCGACAACAGATTGTAGGTTTCTACGGCCGCCTGAATATCCTGCTGGTGAATACCAATGGCTACGCGCATGAGCATGTGCTGCGGGCGCTCGGCTATCTTACCATCTACCTTCAGCAGGTACGACTTTTCGAGCGTCTTATACCCAAAATAGTCATAAGCGTAGTCACGGTCATATATAATAGTAGAATCCAGTACGGCAGCATTGCGACGGATTACATCGTATACTTCCTTCGAGAGGAGGGAAGCATTTTCTCCGGTTTTGGGATCTACATAAGTATACAGACGCTTCATGGTAGCCGAAAACGACTTGAGCGTATTCTTATGCAGATTGGAAATAGCTATACGTGCTGCCAGAATAGCGTAATCAGGATGCTTAGTAGTCATGGAAGCGGCGGTCTCGGCAGCCAGATTGTCCAGCTCAGCGGTAGTGACACCGTCATAGATACCGGCTACCACTTTCTTGGCTACCTCAATGGGCTGAATATAGTTTCCATCGAGACCATAGCAGAGCTTTTCAATTCGAGCCGTGATCTTGTCAAATTT
This sequence comes from Telluribacter sp., assembly GCF_035998675.1. Classification (NCBI taxonomy): domain Bacteria; kingdom Pseudomonadati; phylum Bacteroidota; class Cytophagia; order Cytophagales; family Spirosomataceae; genus Telluribacter; species Telluribacter sp. The sequence continues at coordinate 49,860 of NZ_DASYHI010000011.1, read as the reverse complement.
CACCGACTCTCTTCGACCGTCGCGTTTGATTACGTACATTGGCATGGTATGTAGTTGTTTTTCAACAGGTTATAGATATGATTATTACTATTATTTAAGATTCGGCGGGAAGAATTTTTCCTTGAAGTAACGGCAAAGACTCCTAAAAAACAACCCGGTTTTTTTTACCTTCCGAACCTTACTTTAAAAAATCTAATCGCTATCTAATGTTAATGATTTGTTAAGAATCTTATTTCAAGAGCTTTATAGAATCGCCTACCTAAAGACAGCTATCAAAATAATACCAGAAAATATTTTAAACCCGAAAACTGCTAGTAGTGACTTAATAATCAATCAGTTACTCTTGTCTTACTTAGGGTTTATAAACTAATTATTATAACTACGTGAAACAAGAAAATGATTTGGATTTAGGGCTAAAACTTCGTGAATGGCTGAAAATAAAAAATATAGCAGACAGTATTTGGGGAGATAAGAATAAGTTCCTATTTTTGCAGTCCTTTTCGCAGAAACGTAAATAACACATTAACAATACATAACGATGAAAAAAGATATTCATCCAAATTACCGGGACATCGTATTCTGGGATCTGTCGAGCGATGACAAGTTTATTACCCGTTCGACTATACAAACCAACGAAACTATTCAGTGGGAAGATGGCAAAGAGTACCCTGTGTACAAAGTAGAAGTTTCGTCCAAGTCACACCCTTTCTATACAGGTAAGAACGTACTGGTTGACACAGCCGGTCGGGTTGATAAGTTCAGAAAGCGCTACGGCAAGTAACAATTCGTTGCTGCATACTAGTATAATGAGGCAGTCTCCCATTGCGCAAGCAGAGAGACTGCCTTATTTTTTGCCCGATCCAATAAATTAGGCGAACTTTGGACGTACCATACCATATACTAAGTGGCATGATTAACCTTATTCTGTTCGATGATCCGGTAATACGGGTTCAGTTGCTTCCCTTTACATTTACGCGTCCGGTGGCGGGAATACGTTGTGGTATACTGACGCTGGCTGAAAAATGGTCGAATGCGCTGGGTACCCCTCCCTCCTACCTGACCGAACCTTACCTGCAGACCCGCTACCCGCTGCTAACCGCCGGAGATAACCTATATATAAACGGGGCCCTTTGCCCGGACGAAAACCTGGCTACTGCCCTGCTGGAGCTGACGGCCGAATCGGCGCTGGTATCGGAGCAGAATGAGCTGCTGGCCCTACGGACCGCCCACCGCTGGCAACCCGGTTCCGGCCTTGATTCCTTTAGTAGGAGTACCTACCCCCGGCCGTTCGTGATGATCCGGCAGTTGTGGGATATATTCGGTGAGAACGGCGCGCAGATAAAAGCCGATTTTGACCGGATAACCAAAAACCGCATTTCGCAGGAGCTAACCGACCCCTTCACGCGCTGCTACCGGCCCGAGGCTATCTTTATTGAGGAAGGGGCTACCATAAAAGCGGCTGTTCTGAATGCGGAGAAAGGCCCCATCTATATTGGCAAAAACACCGTGGTGGGGGAAGGATCTATAGTACAGGGGCCTTTTGCTCTGGGTGAGGGAGCCGTGTTGAGCCAGGGAGCTATCATTCGTCCCAATACTACCGTTGGGCCTTACTGCAAGGTGGGCGGCGAAGTAAACAACTCGGTGCTGTTCGGGTATAGTAACAAGGCGCATGCCGGGTACCTGGGCAACTCGGTACTGGGTGAGTGGTGTAACCTGGGCGCTAATACCAACAATTCCAATCTTAAAAATGACTATAAACCCGTTAAGCTGTACAACTACGCGGCGGAAGAGCTGGTAGATACGGGTCGGCTGTTTTGTGGGCTCTTCATGGGCGACTACACCAAGGCGGGTATCAGTACCATGTTTAATACGGGTACCGTGGTGGGGGTCAACGTCAATGTATTCGGTGCCGGTTTTCAGCCCAAATTTATTCCCTCGTTTACCTGGGGAGGTAACGCCGAAGGCTTCACTACCTACCGCTTCGAAAAAGCCATGGCCGTGGCCCGTGAAACCGTACACCGCCGGGACGTGGCTTTCGGAGAAGACGAAGAAACCTTGCTGTGGGAAGTATTTGAGCGTACGCAGGCGCTCCGTATGAAACAGGATATACGCTCATTTTAACCGTGCTATTCAACCAGATACCCGGCCAGGACTACGTAAAGCAGGCGCTTAGGCGCTCGGTTCACCAGAGTCACGTTGCACACGCGCAGCTCTTCGACGGAGCGGTCGGCGGAGGTGCGCTGGCCCTGGCGCTGGCCTTTGCTACCTATATCAACTGCGAAGAGCGGCTCGACGACGACGCCTGCGGCCATTGTGCCTCCTGCGTCAAAATGCACAAGCTCATCCATCCCGACCTGCACGTCATTTACCCCACCGCTACTTCTAAAAAAGTAAATGGTACGGGCAGTGAGGCGTTTCTACCCCTTTGGCGGGAATTTGTACTGGAAAGTCCCTACCGGGTACTGCCCGAGTGGCTGGACTATATCGGGGCCGATAACAAACAGGGGAATATTCCGGTAGAAGAAGCCCGTAACATACTGCGCAAGCTTTCGCTTAAATCCTACGAAGGCGAGTACAAGATCCTGATTATCTGGAAGCCCGAGCTAATGAACCCTTCCTCGGCCAATGCGCTGCTTAAGATACTCGAAGAGCCGCCCGTCAAAACGCTTTTCCTGCTGGTAAGCGACCAGTCTGACCGCCTGCTGACTACCATTCTATCGCGGACGCAGCGCATAGCGGTGCCCACATTCAGCGATGAAGAGGTTAGTGATTTTTTACAAAAACATCACACTATTGAGGAAAGCCGCGCCCGCCAGATTGCCTACCTTTGCGACGGTAACCTGTCGGAAGCGAAGCGGATGGCGCAGGAGAATCCTGATGACCGCCAAAGCTGGTTTGCCGACTGGATGCGCTCGTGCTATAAGCAGGACGTGGTACACCTGGTAAAACTGGCTGATACTTTCGATGCCATGAATAAGGAAACCCAGAAAGGGCTTTTTGAGTACGCACTCCGGCTCTTCCGGGATATGCTCGTCTGGACGCAGGGAGCGGGCGAACTACTGCGGGTACCCGGCGATGAACTAGCCTTTGTCCAGAACTTCTCCAGGGCCGTACCCATGGAAGCACTCGAACGCATGGTGAGTGAGGTCAACGAAGCCTACTACCACGTAGAGCGTAACGTTCGTCCCAAGATGGTGTTCCTCGACCTGTCTCTTACAGTGGCACAGCTTTTTAAAAAGTCATGATTACGAAGCCAAAGAAATCTTCTCCGAAGCGGCGCAAGGATACCCTGGGCGCCACGGAAATAGTAGATTTTCCGGAGTTGGGCTGGCATCAGGTACAGGCCCGTGTAGATACGGGAGCTGCTACCTCTTCCATTCATTGTTCGCGGGTACGTCTGGTAAAGCAGGGAGAGCAGCTTCGGCTTAGTTTTTATCTTGATGTACAGAAAGGGGCTCCCAAACAGCGCTTTTCGGTAAGTGATTTTAAAGAAAAAACCATTAAAAATTCGTTTGGACAGGAAGAGCGCCGGTATGTAATCAAGACACAAATTATGCTGTTCGGGCGGAAAATCCGGACGGAATTTTCGCTGGCAGACCGCCGTACCATGAGCTATCCGGTACTACTGGGGAGAAAACTTCTGAAAGGAAAATTCCTTGTTGATGTGTCCCGGAAAAATCTTTCATCATTAACAAAAAAAATCAAGGTATCCGGTTCTTCGGAAGCCTCTGCTTCATCAACCGCTTAAAACTTACTATGAAAATTGCCGTTTTATCCACCAATCCCGACCTTTACTCAACAAGAAGGTTGGTGGAGGCTATCACCCATAAAGGTCATCAGGCACTGGTTATTGACCACTTGAAATGCTTTCTGATTGTAGAAGGTGGAAAGCCTTCTGTTATTTATAAGAATGAATTAGTAACGGATATTGATGCCATTATACCGCGTATTGGCAGCTCCGTGACGGCCTTTGGCTGCTCGGTGGTACGCCAGTTTGAGCTGATGAAGGTATTCTCGACGGTCAAGTCTCAGGCCATTACCCGTTCCCGCGATAAGCTGCGGAGTATGCAGATCCTGACGAAGGCCGGAGTGGATATTCCCAAAACCGTATTTGCCAAGACTCCCTCGCAGGTCAAAGAACTTATTAAGCTGGTAGGTGGCCCGCCGGTCGTTATAAAACTACTGGAAGGTACCCAGGGCGTGGGCGTAGTACTGGCCGAAAGTGCCCAGGCCGCCAAGTCAACGATTGAGGCTTTTTACGGATTAAAAGCAAATTTTCTGATTCAGGAGTTTATTGCGGAATCCGGCGGGGCCGATATCCGGGCTTTCGTAATTGGCAACCGGGTAGTAGCGGCCATGAAGCGACAAGGTATGGAGGGCGAGTTTCGGTCTAACCTGCACCAGGGCGGCGAAGGCCAGCGGATTGAACTCAGCCCCCAGGAAGAAGAAACGGCCATTGCGGCAGCCAAAGCCCTGGGAGTACGGGTAGCCGGGGTAGACATGTTACAGTCAAACCGGGGACCGCTGGTGATGGAAGTCAACTCTTCACCCGGACTGCGCGGCATTGAAAACACGTCAGGAATTGACGTGGCGGCCGAGATTATCAGCTACATTGAAGATAAAATCAAGGCCGACGAAGGAGATACGGTGGGGGTGTAGCAGCTGTAGGCTGTAAGCTTCTTCCGTATGACATCGGCCAGGGTTTAGAAATAAGATTCGTACTAATTTTGTTTCCATAGTGCTTATTGTTTTGGGCATAAAGCCTAAAGCATACGGCCTAAAGCAACCAAAAATGCATATAAAAATAGGAACACGAGGTAGCAAACTGGCCCTTTGGCAGGCGTACTACGTCGAGGAGCTTTTACAAAAAGGAGGCCTCACAACCGAGATTGTTATTATCGAAACCAAAGGTGATAAGATTCTGGACCGCTCCCTGTCTAAGATTGGTTCAAAGGGAGTTTTTACGGAAGAACTGGAAGATCAGCTGCGCTTTGGCAGTATTGATATAGCCGTTCATAGCGCCAAGGATCTGCAGTCGTCACTGGCCGCTGAGTTTGAAATATTGGCTTTTACGGAAAGGGAACTGGCTAATGATGTACTTGTCAGCCACGACAAAACCCTCTCCTTAAAAAGCGGAAAACCTTTTGTAGTAGGTACTTCCTCTACGCGCCGGGTGGCAGTACTGAAGCATTTTTATCCCCACATCAAAACCGTGGATATGCGGGGTAATCTGCAGACGCGCCTGCGAAAGCTGGAAGAGGGACAGTGTGACGCGCTGCTGCTGGCTTACGCCGGGGTACACCGCATGCACTACGACGAAATGATCGCTGAGTACCTTTCGCTGGATGAGTTTACGCCCGCCGTGGGACAGGGAAGTGTAGCCATTGAGTGCATAGTAACCCTGGATGAGGAAAAGAAAAAGACCCTGCGTACCCTGCTCAACCACCCCCCCAGTGAGGTGTGTCTGCGGGCCGAGCGGGCTTTCCTTAAGTACCTGCAGGGAGGCTGTAGCGTACCGGTATTCGGCCTGGCTACCTCCACCGACGGACAGCTCAGTGTAACGGGAGGGATTATCCGCCTGAACGGGAGCGAGCTACTCAGGCGTACCCAAACCGGTCCGGAAAGCGAGGCCGAACAACTAGGTACTACCCTGGCGAAAGAACTGATAGCCGCCGGAGCCGGCGAAATATTAACCGAAATAAAAGCCCAGCAGATACAACAGTCGTAGCCGGGGAAACCATTTTAAACAGCACGAGCACGCCTTCCGGCGTGCTCGTGCTGTTTAAAACAATGCGTACTGCTTCTTCCTTAGTAGCCCGCATTCTGCTGCAGGTACCCGGGCAGGTTAGAGGCTCCGTCAATAGCGGTTTGGGGAATCGGGAAAACCCGCTTCTGCTTATCGGTATTGGTTTTTTCGGTCCAGGTATCTTCGTACTTGCCAAAACGAATCATGTCGGTCCGGCGTACCATTTCCCAGTATAGCTCAAACCCACGCTCGCGGTACAGCAGGTCCAGCGACATGCTGCTCAGCGGTGGCGGCGGGGTAGTAGCGGTACGGGAAGCCCGCACGGTATTAACATCGGCCAGGGCACTGGCTTCACCACCACCTTTACGAAGTTTAGCTTCGGCGCGCATCAGGTACACGTCGGCCAGGCGTAGTATGATAATGTCGGCCTCACCAAAGTTACGGCCACTGACCGACTTCCGGCTAAACTCGTACTTTTCTACCCGGTAGCCGGTGTTGTAGTCACTTCCTGCTACGGTAAAGTCAATCTTTTCGGTGAAGTTAACGGGTAGCGTAGGTCGGTTGCGCGAGTCGTTAAAGAGCGGTCCTACCAGCATACGCCCGTCGGCACACTTCAGGAAAGCACCGTTCTTCCGGATTAGTCCAAACTGCTGACCGCGCAGAATACCGCGGTTGATGTGGAAATTATCCGCCGCCACACAGGTGGCATCAGGATTGGTATAAATCTCTAAGTTCTGCTTGTGGAAACGGGGATCAACCGATGGGTCCTGGGGAGCGTAGGCCTTCACCCAGGTCTGGTAGTAGTCAGGAGTGATGCCGGGCCCGTCGGTACCGTTGGCCGCCGGGAAGGCCGGCAACGGAAACTGGTCACCCGACAGCGAGAAGTAAGCCATCCGGTTGTGCCCGTTCAGGTCGGCCCGCTGGTCTACGGCAAAGATAAGCTCCTTGTTGTCATGGTTGTTATCGTTAAAAACAGAGAAGTACTCCTTAGCCAACTGGTACTGTCCCGACGAGATAATCTTGTCGGTGTACTCAATGACCTTATCCATATCCTCGGGCTTAAACGTAAAGCTGGAGGCGAAGCGGTCGCGGTATACGGCAGCGTTGAGGTGAAGCCGCGCCAGCAGTCCCCACACTGCTCCCTTGGTCAGTCGCCCCGGCCCCACGTTGGTTTCCAGGTTAGGTTCTACGGCCAGTAGCTCATTTTTGATGTACTCAACCGCCTGCTCGCCCCGCAGGATTTTGGAATTCGTATTCAGGTTATCTTTTACGAATATCAGGCCGTACAGGTCCAGCGTAAGCATGGAGTAGTACGCCCGCATGCCCCGGGCTTCGGCCAGGTAAGTTTTAGCAACGGGATCATTGAGCGTAGGCAACGTGTTGATAGCCGTAATGGACCGGGACATGCCCTGCAGAATCAGGTTCCAGGTATTACGTACGTTGGGGTCGGTACTGGTATTGGTGTGCGTGTGCATGGCCAGATAAATACCGTTGTCACCCCAGTCGGTACCTCCCCGGTACGGCAGAATAGCCTCGTCGGTAGAAATCTCCTGAAGGGCAAAGTAGTTGGTATGCTGAAAGATATTCGGCAGCAGCGCGTACACCGGAGCGATGATACCATCGGCCGCCTGCCGGTCCGACAGCCCCGTTACCGAGGTTTCGTCCAGTACATTTTCCATCAGATTGGTACAACCGTTAAGTACCAGCATGCCGCTCAGGGCTATGGCAATATATTTTTTCTTCATGGGTTCTAACATTAAAAAGTAAGATTCAAACCAAGTACCAGGGTTCTGGCTTTGGGGTAGCTGAGGTAATCAATACCATAGGAAGAAATACCATTGATCGTGCGATCGGTATTTACTTCGGGATCATAGCCGTCGTAGTTGGTAATCACGAACAGGTTTTGTCCGGTAGCTGACAGGCGAATACCCGATATCCAGCGGTCCACACCCAGGGCTTTGGTATTGAGGTTGTAGCCCAGCGACAGGTTATTGAGTCGGAAAAATGCGCCATCCTTCAGGTACCTCGAGGAAACCGGAGCCGAGTTATTGATGGATTCATCAGGGAAAGCAATGGCTTCCGCCGTCGTGTTAAGGCCTTTCGATAGTCTGAGTTTGTAAAAGTTAGCGTTAGCCGTGTTGTCGTATACCTTATTACCGGCCACCCCGTTAAAATTCACGATCAGGTCAAATCCTTTGTAGGCCAGGCTGGTGTTGAGGTTGTACTGGCGGGTAGGCAGCGCGGTACCCATGGGTACCCGGTCTTTGTCCGTAATTATACCGTCACCGTCCACGTCGCGGAACGTGTTGATTCCCTTATCGTTAAATCCGGTAAATTCTTTCAGGAAGAATGTACCAATGGGCTGCTCGTTGATATAGCCGTTAATAGTAGCCGAAGTCAGACCTGAGCCCGAAGCGGAACCCGAAGGAATTACCGAATAAGGAGAATTGCTAACCAGGTTATTGATAAAGGTCACGTTTCCTCCCAGGTCAAACCGGAGTCCATTGGCCGCAGTATAACGGTAGTTCAATTCCAGCTCTACCCCTTTGTTCACAATAGTCATATCCGGCACGTTGGTCCAGAAGGTACCCGCCGGCTGAACGGGATCCGCCGGAATTACTTCCAGCAGTATGTTATTGGATACCTTGTTGAAGTAATCCAGGGTACCTGACAAAGCGCCGTTGAACAGCGAGAAGTCAAGTCCGATGTCCGTCTGCGTTGACACCTCCCACTGAATATCGGGGTTGGCTAAACGCGAGTAGGAAGTACCCGCCGGATAGGGACCCGTAGGCAACAGTGGATAACTGGTGGATGACGACACCTGCGAAGTGAACAGAGCCTGGGTGATTTTGGAAGGAATCTCCTGGTTACCCGTTTTTCCCCAGCCCGCCCGTAGCTTCAAGTCCGTAAAGGGGCCGCTCTTCAGGAACTCCTCTTCGCTAAGCCGCCATCCGGCCGAGATAGAAGGAAAAATACCGTACTTATTGTTAGCTCCGAATTTGGACGAACCATCCGCGCGTACAGTAGCCGTCAGCAGGTACTTGTCATTGTATTGGTAGTTAACACGGGAAAAGAACGACTGCAGCTCATTTTCCAGCGCAAAACCACCGGGGCGGTTGTTAACCAGGGTCAGTTCCTGACCTATCCCTGGATTATAGATAGGCTCGATACTACCAAGCGGAAACTTGTTAATACTAGTGTTACGCCCCTGTACAAATATCTTTTGGTACGAGTGTCCCAGCAGAGCCGTCAGGTTGCTCTTGCTCCTGGTCAGGGTATAGGTAAAATAGTTCTCGACCAGAGTATTGCGGTTGTAGGTGTGATAGGTCTCAAGCCGTCCGTCTACCTGAGGTACCGCATTAGAAAGCAACTGTATATCACGAACTGAGCTGGAGTTATCTACGCCTATGTTCAGCTTATACACCAGGTCTTTGGTGATTTTGAACGAAGGAGAAATATTGGCAATAACCCGATTGATGGTTGTGATGTCTTTTTCGAGCTTCAACGGAATGAGTGGGTTGGTACCTCCCTGGTACTGGAAAGGCTCTCCTTTATCGTCATAAGCCGGGAAGGTTGGGTTGGCCGAGATAGCCCCACCCAGCAAGCTCACGATGGGTGGGCGCTGGTTTTGGGTATAGGTAGCATTCAGGTTTACATCCAGCGTGAGCCGGTCTTCCAGAAACCGCTGCGTCACGTTAATCCGGCCCGAGTACCGGTTCAGGTCGCTGTTTTTTAAGATTCCCTGCTGCTTCTGTACCCCTACCGAGGCGTAGTACGACAATTTATCGGCACCTCCGCCAAAGGACAGGTTGTGGTTTTGGGTGTAGGCGGTACGGGTAATTTCTTTTTGCCAGTCGGTCGACGCCCCTCTGTCTTCCAGTACCCCTCCTACGGCGGTTACCTGCTTACGGAATTCATCCGCCGTGAAAACCGGCAAAGCCCGGGCAAGGTTAGAAATGCCGAGGCTACCGTTGTAGTTGAAGGTAGACACGCCGGCCTTTCCTTTCTTGGTTGTAATAAGTATAACCCCGTTGGCACCCCGCGAACCGTAAATAGCCGTAGCAGAGGCATCTTTCAAGACATCAATAGACTCAATATCCTGCGGGTTAAGAAAGTTAAGCGGGTTAATAGCGCCCCCGGTACTTGAGTTGTCCAGCGCCATTCCATCCAGTACAAAGAGTGGGGTACTTCCCGTACGCACTCCCCCCGGTCCCCGGATGGAAATGTTCTGGTTAGCGCCCGGCTCTCCGCTGGCTGATACTACATTTACACCCGCCACTTTACCCTGTAAGAGCTGCTCCGGCGAGTTGATGATACCCTGGTTAAAGTCAGTACTTTTCAGCGACTTCACCGCACCGGTCATGTCTTTTTTGGTAGTGCTACCGTAACCGATTACCACCACCTGCGACAGGTTGGATGCTTCCGTTTTCAGGGAGATATTGATCGTACTTCTTGACCCTACGGCCACTTCCTGCTTTTCGTAGCCGATATAGCCAAATACCAGAACAGAGCTTTCATTAGGTACTGTAATGGTATAGTTGCCGCTGGCGTCGGTGTTAGTACCCCGTTGGGTACCTTTTACAACTACCGTACAGCCTACCAGCGGATCGTTGGTACCGGCATCGGTCACCCGACCGCTCACCGAAATATCAACCGCTTTCTTTGAACTACTGGTAGTATGGCTCCGGGTATCTGAGTCCCGGGCCGAGGCCAATTCGGCTCTTTGGCCGTACACCTGAGGAGGACTGAGCCAGAGCAGTGCTAACAACAAAGCGCCAATACGAAGTAGTGGCGGTGGAGAGGAATAGATTTGTTTCATACGTACAGATGGGTTTGATTGGGACTTGAAGGATGCACAAAGAAAGATACATTAAACAGCACTGGCGAGCCTTTTAAAATATCTTAATAATTTAATAAAGTTAAAATAAATAATTTAATACTACGGACAGAGAATTGATTTATTTAAAGAAAAAATTGTAGTATGAAAACTACTCTCCACCGGGTGCTGGAGGTATAGGCAGGCGGGAAAAAATGAGCGTTAGCCAAGGAGGCCAATTCAAGAAAGAAGAAAAAGACGGGTACATGAGGCGCTAGTACACAAAAGGAGGAGCTGGTCCTGGCCACTCCTCCTTTTGCGTAATTCTATGAATTTATTACCTCCCAAAATCATCCTGCACCCGTACTATGTCGTCTTCGTCGGAGGGATTCGAAATATCGGTATGCTGCCAGATCTCGGCAATGATCCCGTACTGATCTACGCCTACCAGGCGGTGGCGTTGTCCCTGCTCGAGGCTGACAACGGCGTTTAGCGGAAGCTCCAGAAGCTCGGTTTGTTCGTCAGTATCACTGGTCACTACGCCCGCTTTGCCCCCAATTACCTTCCAGATCTCGGCCCGGCGGTGGTGGTACTGCCACGACAAACGCTTGCCCGGAGCTACTACCAGTATCTTAGGACTTAGTTTATCAAAACCAGCGAAATCGGCTACCGAGAGGTGGGGGAAAAATTCCTTTATAAACTCGGGAGCCTGCGCCTCATCCAATACAAAGAAGCCCCCCCACGGGCGATTGTGGTCTTTATCAACTACGGAAATACCCAGGGTATCCAGGTACTGTTGTACCTGTTCAAATACTTCGGTTTTATCAGAGGAAGCGGATACTGAATTGAGCATAGTGTATTGTTCAGGAAGTAGTTTAGAAAAAGATGAAGGCCAAAAGTAAAATTTAAATACCTACTAAAAAAGCCGGAAGTCTCCCGACCTCCGGCTCTTTGGCATTTCCGTCCTCCGTGCCACCGATTGCACGGATCTACCTCCATTTTTACTGTAACCTCTATACGTATCTAAACTAAACTTTCTGCATCCAGCCAAATACATCCTCGGCTTTGCCGGTCCGGATGTCGGTCAGGTACTCCTTTACCTTATTTACAAACGAATCTTCCTTGATGGCGGGCAGCTCATAGTTGGTACCTTCGTAGCCAATCACCGCGAAGGGTGACACTACCACAGCCGTACCGGCTCCGAAAGCCGTTTCCAGTCTGCCTTTTTTAATGGCTTCTATCACTTCGGTAATAGCGATAAGACGCTCCTCGACGGGCACCCCCCAGTGGCGGGCTATCTCTACAATAGACCGGCGGGTAATACCATCCAGAATTGTATCGGACACGGCCGGTGTTACCAGCGTACCGTCAATCACGAACATCACGTTCATGGTACCTGACTCCTCTATAAATGCATGGTCGCGGGCGTCGGTCCAGATGAGTTGATCGTAGCCTTCCTTCTGCGCCAGGCGCGTGGGGTACAGCGAGGCCGCGTAGTTACCGGCACACTTGGCGGCTCCTACCCCTCCTTCCGCAGCGCGGATATAGGTGGTCTCTATCTTTACTTTGGGCGGGTTGGCGTAGTAAGTACCTACCGGTCCGGTAAATATGATGAAGATATAGGTATCGGAAGGACGAACGCCCAGGTAAGCATCCGAAGCAAACATATACGGACGAACATAGAGAGAACTACCCGGCTGCGAAGGTACCCAGCCGGCATCCAGCCGCAGTAGTTCGGTAAGTCCGCCCATGAATACCTCTTCGGGTACCGTAGGCATACACATGCGCTCCGCCGAACGATTAAAACGCGCCCAGTTGTCGCGGGCCCGGAAGGTAAGTACTTCACCTTCTTCGTTTTTGTAGGCTTTCATTCCTTCAAAGATCGCCTGACCGTAGTGCAGAGCGGCCGTAGCCGGGCTTAGGGCCATATCGCCGTAGGGTACTATACGAAGGCTTTGCCACTGCCCCTCGCGGTACTCAGCCACGAACATGTGATCAGATATATTCCGTCCAAAGACAAGATTGGTAAAGTCAACTTCACTCAGTCGCGGGCTGGTGGTCTGCTGGATTTCGATGGGTAAGGTATCGGCTGTCATAAGATTTAGAATGATTACTTGTCCCGAATTACTAAAACGAAGTTTGTCAATGAAGTGTAGTGCCGCAATTTAGTTATTTTTTATTAATAGAATGAAATTGTTTAGTACAACAAGTATCGAAATATTTTCTCTGGCGGGTGCCCCTTTACCTGACTGGTCTCTATACCCACCCTTTTTTGTACTTGGATTCTAAATTCAAAGCACGAAGGACAGGTACTTAGCTCCCGGTGCTGTTGCTATTTTTGTATACATTTGACTATCATAGATTGTTTCATTTACTCGCCCGTTAAAAAAAACAAGTACCCCAGGCAACCCCACCGCCCCAACCTGCATTTCTACTACTAAAACCCCAACCCAGCGTACCATGCTCCAGGAGATAGTCCGACAGTGCCAGCGGGAAAACCCCTTCGCTCAGCGGCGTCTGTACGACCATTTTGCCAATCGCCTGTACCGCCTTTGCCGACGCTACGTAAAAAACCCGCTGGAAACCGAGGAGGTACTGATGAATGGCTTTCTGAAAATATTCCGGGCCATCGGCACCTTTGAGTACCGCAGCGACGACGAACTGGAAGTATGGATGAAACGGATCGTGGTGAATGAAGCCCTCATGCACCTACGAAAAGTCAGGAAAGACGAGTGGCTCTGGGATGATACACCGCAGGAGGACAGTCTACCTCATCACTATACCGGTCCCAGCGCGGAAGCCGACTTGCACGCGGAGGCCATTCACGACCTGATCCTGGGCTTGCCCGACGGGTACCGGACGGTTTTCTGCCTCTACGCCCTGGAAGGCTATACGCACAAGGAAATAGGTACTTTGCTGAACATCAGCGAGAATACCTCCAAGTCACAACTTAGTAAGGCACGGGTGGCGCTGCAGGCGCTGCTGGTCAAAAACGGATACAGCTATGAAAGGAAATGAAACCGACGACCTATTCCGGTCTAACTCGGACTACCTGGCCGACCAGCCTCACCGCGATTTTAATCCGGAGGCCTTTTGGCAGCAACTTCAGCCCGAACTCCCCCGGCAAACTACCCGAAAGAAGAAAGGGGCGTGGTGGGGTTGGACTACAGCAGCAACGGTAGTGCTGGCGACCTGGCTGGGGCTAAGCTGGTGGATGAAGGCAGGTGAATCGGTGGGGGAGAAAACTATGGTGGAGAAAGTAATACCGCCCGCTGACCCGCTACGGCCTGACCTGCCGGTACCCGCCGAAGAAAAACCAGAAAACTATCATCCGCTTGCGAAAACTGATTTGCCTAAAAGAGAAAACCCGAAGAAAGCACCAGAAAAGGAGGTGCCGGAAGTACCTGCGCCCGTCCTGAGCCCCGCTGGGTCGGTGGCAGAGCAAACCCTGGCGGTAGTGTCCACTGAGGAAGTACCAATTATTCAAAACAGAAACGCTGATTCTCTCCAAAAGCCTACGGCCCAGCCTGCCGGGCCTCAGTACCGCATCGTTCATCGGAATGACCTGGACCGACAGCAGGAAACCGAAACCAGAGCCCGCGCGCAGGTAGTGTTCCGGATTGGTCTGCCCGGCTCCGGCCCGGCCTCCACCGAAATCAGAAATCCATTAGCCATATCTATTTCCAATTAACCCGTTTTTACCCACTCACTTTTCAAATCTATTTCCATGAAAAAAATAGTCCTATGGATCGCTCTCCTGATGGGGAGCGTCACTGACCCCCTATTGGCTCAAATCGGCGAAATCAACTACGCCTTCGACTCACGGCTCGACGCCCACGCTTTCAAAAGAGACTACCCCGACTTCCTGGAACCCACCGCTTTTGAAGTACAGCTTTCGAAGGGAAACCGGTTGCTGCTGATGAGTAAGAAGTACTCCGGCTCGCGGCTCGTGCAGCGCCCCGACTCACTACTGCGCAGGTTCTGGAACGAGTACAGCCGCTTCATTACCCAACTACCCGACGACACAGAGGGTACCTCGGTACACTATGTACTCCGGGACGGGGAGGCGCCGCAGCTCCGGTGGAAAAAGTACCCGCAAAGTACCTCCGAGTTTTCGGTTATGAACAATGAGCTGGTACAGGTGAAGTCGGTTCAGGATACGCTGCATATTTCGGTAAATAAACCAAACAACCAGCAGGCCGACCTGTACCTGCTGGTCAATGACCTGCGCGAACTGCCGCAGATGTTTGACGAGATACGCGAGAAAACCGGGTACCTGATCCAGAGCCTGGAAAAGAAAACGGACCCGATTATACTCGAACGCTCGCCCGAAGTATACGGCCGGTACCTGGGCGACCGGCAGGTACAGGTGGCTAACTTCGGCTCCGATATGCTCATTTTTTCGCCCGCCGCCAGCCTGGGGTACATCCGTGGCAACTGGATGACCTCGCTCAACGCCGAGGTGACGCTTTTTATGGAAAAATCACCCCTGAAACCTCGCGTGGGGTACCATCAGCAGTATTTCTTTGACCAAAGTCCGGAGGGGCAGACCCGCATTTATCAAAATGGCTTTGTCATGGCCGGGCTTTCCTTCTTCGAAAAAAGGGGACCCGTCCGGGTTGGAAACAAGGAAGTAAAGCAAACGGGGCAACTCATGGTAGGGTACCTGGTTCACCGCACCGGCAACTACTACGAACCCAACACCTGGCGCGTTTCCGGCGGTATTAACCTCACTCCCCTCTTCAAAATAGAACCCGAAGTATACTTCAATGGAGCCTTTAAAAACCTGAGTCCGGGGGTGAGGCTGACGATTGGGTTTTAGCTTTTCACCCTGGCCTTTTGTTGACAGTTGTGGTACCCGTGCCACGGTTTCAAACCGTGGCACGGGTAGGTTTGGTGCCAGGGCTGTGGAGACACCAGCCTAGGGTTTAGGGGATGTTCTTTTTCCTATTTGTTTACCAGGCAGATTCCGCTTTTGCTCACTACTCCCCTACACCCGCGGCTTCCAGGTTACTTCCTCGGCGCCCAGTTCCTGGGTCATGATGCGGCAGAGCATGAAGAGGTAGTCCGACAGCCGGTTAAGGTACCTGATGATGATGTCCTCGACCGGTTCGTGCTCGTGCAGGTGAATGACCGCCCGCTCGGCCCGCCGGCACACGGTCCGCGCCACGTGCCCGAACGATACAGAGGGATGCCCGCCCGGTAGTACAAAGGCCCGCAGGGGTGGAAGCTGCGCGTCGAGCGCGTCCATTTCTTTTTCCAGCAGTTGAATATCTTCCTCGTGCAGGTCGGGCAGGCGTTTGCGGGTCTGGTCGGGTTCGGAGGCCAGGTGGGAGCCGATGGTAAAAAGCCGGTCCTGAACCTCCTTCAGCAGCTCGCGGCGGGCCGCGTTGACGGGCTGGTCGCGCAGCAGGCCGATAGAGGCGTTCAGCTCGTCGACGGTACCGTAGGCTTCGATGCGGATGTGGGCTTTGCTCAGGCGGGTACCTCCCACCAGCGAGGTGGTACCATTGTCTCCGGTTTTGGTGTATATCTTCATAGGAAAAAAGGGGAATCAGACGCCGAAAGGTAAGTAATAACGGCCTATACTGCGGTACTATTCAACCTTCTTTATCAGGATTAGGTTTTGGAAAGCGCCCGACCTAATTTTGCGGCATTATTTACTACCTACTGTTTACCCCTTTTCTATTTTAGTATACATGAAAGTAACAACATTCGGGATTAAGGTCTGGCGCGTTTTTTCCGTACTACTGGTCGTGGGAGCGCTGATATGGACTTACTCCACGTTTCCCGACGAAGTAGCGGTTGATTTCGACAAGTCGGGTCTGCCCAAAAACTACCTCGGCAAGGAAGCCGTTTTTTATATTGCCATGGGCCTTATTCTGTTCAATAATGTGGTGATTATGGCCATAGTCCGTCAGATTCCCAAAGTACCTTCCCAGCTGCTTCCCATTCCGAAACGCGACCAATGGCACCTGCACCGCGAGGAGTTGAACGAACACCTGACTAACTGGCTCTACTGCCTGGTGGCGGCTATCAATACCATTATGGCACTGAGTTTTTTCTCGCTGTCGACTGTCAACAGCAGCGAGTTCAAGTGGGATGTTTTTGATTTTGCCTGGCTGTTTTACCTGGGCATTGGTATGCTAATGATTGTACTGCTATCCCTGCCGCTTCGCCTGATGCGGCCTCCCGTTCCCGAGGAAGAAGAAGTATAGGACGATGAATAACGAATGGCTGCAATGGGCCGAAAGCATCCGGCTCGAAGACTACGAGTACCAACTACCCGACGCCTCCATCGCCCGCTACCCACTGAGCCCGCGGGATAGCTCCCGGCTGCTGGTGTACCGGCAGGGTAACTTAGCACACCACCATTTTTACAATCTTCCCGAATACCTGCCCGCCGACGCGCTTCTGGTATTTAACGATACCCGGGTGATACCCGCGCGGGCGTATTTTCAGAAGCTGACCGGCGCTACCATTGAGGTACTCCTGCTGCACCCCGAAGAGCCTACCCGCATTATCAATGAGTCTATGCTGGTACGGCACGAATGCGTGTGGGAGTGCATGATTGGCAACAAGAAAAGGTGGAAATGGGGCGAAACCCTGACCACTACCCTTACCATAGCCGGACAGGAAGTACTACTAAAAGCCTCCTACGCCGACTACGAGCAAAACCGGGTACGGTTGCAATGGAACGCCGACCTGACGTTTCTGGAGGTAGTGCAGGCGCTGGGCGAAATACCCCTGCCCCCTTACCTCAAGCGCGACACCGAAGAAAGCGACAAGCAAACCTACCAGACAGTATACGCCAGGCAGGAAGGAGCCGTAGCCGCTCCTACCGCCGGTTTGCATTTTACCGAAAAGGTATTTGAACAACTGGATGCCAAGGGTATCCGGCGCAGCTTTCTGACGCTACACGTGGGTGCGGGTACTTTCCAGCCCATTAAAGCCGGTACCGTAGTGGAGCACCACATGCACGCCGAACAGGTAGTCTACACGCGCGAGCTGATTGAGCAGCTGCTCCAACGCACAAGTACCATTGTAGCCGTAGGTACTACGTCACTACGCTCGCTGGAAAGCCTATACTGGTATGGGGTCAAACTACTGCGCCGGGAAACGACGGATTTCTGGATTGAAAAGCTTTACCCCTATCCTTTCGCCCCCGCCGACCTTCCTTCGGCGCAGGAAGCCTTAGGGGCCATTCTGGATTATATGGACGAAAAAAAGCTTACTCAACTCGTGGGCGAAACGGAAATCTTTATATTCCCCGGCTACAATTTTCAACTTTGCCGGGGCCTTATCACCAACTACCACCAGCCCGGCTCGACGCTTATATTATTAGTAGCCGCCTTTGTGGGTGACGATTGGAAAAAAATCTACCGCGAAGCCTTCGACAAAGGCTACCGCTTCCTGAGCTACGGCGACTCCTCGCTGCTGTGGCGAGAGGGTCATTGAGTGAATGGTGAATGAGCGGACGCCGCGCGGTGGTTGAGTGAATTAGCGGCCGCCGCTACGGTAATAGAATGAATTTAGCAATATCGATTGCGGATTAACATTTATTGATCTAATCCGCAGTCGATATTCAGCCCTTTCCTCCCTTCCTCCTTTATTCCTTTCCCCCTCTCCTCCCCATTAACCTTATTTAACCTTATTGCAAGGTCAATTAACCTGGTTCCTCCGGGGGCTGAGGTACTTTTGTTGCATCAGAAATTTGATTTAACTAAAGTACCTGTTAGCCATGAAAAAAATTTCCTTTCTCTTACCTCTGCTCCTGTACTGGCTGTGTGCTCCGGTCCTGGCTCAGACGCCCACCAAGGTCAGCATCCGGGGCGTGGTAGTAGACTCCGCCAGCCATCCGCTCGAAGGAGGTACCGTCATGCTCCTGAGCGGCCGCGACTCGTCGCTGGTTTCTTTTGGCCGCTCGCAAAGCAACGGTAGTTTTGAATTCAAGAATATTGCCAACGAGAAGTACCTGCTCCAGATTACCTACGTGGGCCTGCAGCAGTACACCCAACCACTGGACGTGCAGCCTACAGCGACGCTGGACCTGGGTACCCTGCACCTGCTGCCCGTTCCGAAAGACCTGAGTGAGGTACTCATCCGGGGCGAGCGGGCGCCGGTGCAGATGAAGCAGGATACCATTGAGTACAACGCCGGTTCTTTTAAGGTACAACCCAATGCCGTGGTCGAAGACCTGCTCAAACGCCTGCCGGGCGTGGAGGTGGAGCGCGACGGGACCGTGCGGGCGCAGGGGCAGCAGGTACAGCGGGTGACGGTAGACGGCAAGGAGTTCTTCGGTCGTGACCCCAAGATAGCGACCCGAAACCTGCCCGCCGACGCCATTGATAAGGTACAGGTACTGGACCGGAAGTCGGACCAGGCGCAGTTTACGGGCATTGACGACGGGCAGCGCGAGAAGACCATTAACCTTACGCTGAAAGAGGAGAAAAAGAACATGACCTTTGGCAACTTCACGGGTGGTGCCGGACCCGACAGCCGCTACGCATTAAAGGGGAATATCAACCGATTTTCCAAGACGAAGCAGCTCTCCTTTCTGGGGATGGGGAATAATGTGAATCAGCAGGGGTTTTCGATGGATGACTACCTCAACTTCACCGGTGCTTCGCAACGGATGATGTCAGGACAGAGGGTGCTTATCCAGATCAATGGCGACGAGGAAACCGAAATCCCGCTCAACTTTGGTGGCCGTACCAACGGCTACCTGACCAACTGGGCCGGGGGCGTAAACTTCAACAACCAGATTACACCCAAAACCGAGGTCAACGGCAGCTACTTCTATAACCAGCTCGGGCAGGATATTGACCAGCTGGTTAACCGCCAGACCTTCCTGCCCAATCGTACCTTTACCAGTACTCAGAATACCGCCCAACATACCGGCAACACTACCCACCGGGGTAATCTGGTACTGGACCAGAAAATAGATTCGTCCAACTCCTTCCGCTGGACCAACCGCTTCGACTACCGCCAGAACAGCGCAGCTGTTACTGGAGAAAGCCGCGCCTTCGGCGCTGATGGGCAGCTCGAAAATGAGGGCATCCGTAGTACATCTTCGCAGGGCGATGGTACCCGACTGAACTCCGAACTGCTGTTCCGCCACCGCTTCCGCAAGAAGGGACGTACCCTGAGCAGCACCCTGACCTTTGGCCTCGACCAGAACGACCGCGATGGTACCCTCAACGCCACCAACCGTTTCTTTACAGCCGGAAGTACTATACCGACAAGGGTTGATACCCTGCGCCAGGTGAACGAGCAAACCAACGACCGCCATAACTATGGCCTGACGCTCTCTTACACCGAACCCATTGCCAAACGCAAGTACCTCGAGCTGAACTACGCCTGGCAGACAACCTTGAACGACGTGGACCGCCGCGTGTACGACCTCGGCGGCGAAGGGCCCGGCCGGCGCCTGAACACGCAGCTCAGCAACCAGTTCCACAATAGGTTTACGTACCAGCGCGGCGGCTTTAACCTACGTACCAACCAAAAAATGTACAATGGGTCCATAGGGCTAAGTGTGCAGCAGTCGTCGCTGCGGGGGGAATTGCTGCTGCGGGATGTGGAAATCAACCGCAGCTTTGTGAACGCTCTGCCCAACGCCCGCTTCCAGTACCTCTTTACCGACACCCGCCACCTCAACCTGACCTACGACACCGACGTACGCGAGCCAAATATTCAGCAGCTGTCGCCCGTGGTGGACAATACCGACCCGCTCAACATCTACGAGGGTAACCCTAGCCTGCGGCCCGAGTACAACCACCGCCTTACGCTGCAGTACTTCAACTTCAACGCGTTGCGCTTCAGTAATTTGTTTGGCTTCCTAAACTTTATTTACACGGCCAATCGCATTACCGAAAGCCAGCAGATTGACGCGCAACTGGTACGTACTTACCGCCCCGTCAACGTTCGCAACGACTATACTTTTACGGGGGATATTTCAAAAGGTTTCCGCATAAAGCCCATCAATACCCGCGTGAGCATAAGTACCAATCTGCTGTACAACCGGGCTATTACACCCGTCAATAACATCGACAACCAGACCCGCCGCCTGGTGAGCCGCAACTCCCTGCGCCTGGAGTACCGCTACAAGGAGGTGTTTGACCTTTCGGCCAGCGCCCGCCTGACCTACAACCAGACCGCCTACTCGTTGAATACGTCGCTGAACCAGCGCTTCTCCAACCAGAACTACGATTTGGAAGCCAACTGGCGCGTAGGCAAGGTACTTAACCTGAGCTCTACCCTCGACTATGCTATTTATAATTTCCCCGATTCGGATTTTAGTCAGCGGGTACCTATCTGGAATGCGTCGGTGGCCCACTCCTTCCTCAAAAACAAGCGGGGCGAGCTGAAGCTATCGGCCGTGGACCTGCTCAACCGCAACGTGGTCATTAACCGCGTAGCCCAGGCCAACTTCGTGCAGGACGAGCAGATCCGCTCCCTGCAGCGGTACTTCCTGCTCAGCTTTACCTACTCGCTGGGGATCAAGCCCAGACCTCAAATGAGAGGGTTCGGCGGATGATGTGGCAGTTTTAATTCATCGTATTCATTCACTACTTAATTTACTACATCCATGAAAAAAAAGATTTTAGGAGTACTAATAGCCTTGTGCTACGGCTGGAACGCCACCGCACAGACCAACGAAGGCATTGTCCTCTACGACGAGAAGATTAACATGCACCGCCACCTGCCCGACGAGTCCATGAAAGCAGTGATGCCGGAGTTCCATACCGATAAAATGCAACTGGCTGTGCGGGGGGTGGAGTCTTTGTACAAGAATGTGGAGGTCAATGACACCGATGAGGAAACAACCGATCAGAATGGCAACGCCATGCGGATGGTAAGGCGGGTACCGCAGAACGAAATCTATCGTAACTTTGAGGAGAAAAAGGGCGTGGAGCTGCGCGAGCTGGCGGGACAAAAATTCCTGATCCGGGACGAGCTGCGGCAGACGCCCTGGAAACTAACGGGCGAAACGAAGAAGATCAACGGCTATGACTGCATGCAGGCTACCTATACCCAGCCTGAGCGCAACCAGCCGGTGGTAGCCTGGTTTACAGAGGCCATTCCCGTACCCACTGGGCCGGCCGGGTACGGTGGTCTGCCGGGGCTGATTCTGGAACTGGACGTGAACGATGGAGAAAGGGTTTATACGGCTACCAAACTGGATTTTAAAAAACTAACCAATGCCGATCTGAGAGTACCTTCGGGTGGAAAGAAAACCACCGAGGCCGGGTTTAACAAAATCCGCGATGACTTTATGAAAGAAAGAGGTGGCGTAATGCGTATTGGTGGGTAGTAGGCTGAGCTTTAGGCTGTAGGCAATATGCTGCAAGCTTTTGGGTTTATGTACCTAAGTACCCGCATCAGTGCAAAAAGGGCAGAAACGAACACATCAGATTTTAGAATTGATAGACAGAAATAGCCTGACAGCAGGCAGCTCATGCAACGCTTGAATCGAAATATACTACCCGCCACACTGATGGTCGCCAGCTTACTACTGCTGGCGGCTTTTCAGGCGTTCTGGCTGCGCCAGGAGTACGCTGAACAAAGAGACTTGCTGCTGAGGGAAGCAAACCTGCTGTTTGCAAATACTGTACAGGCGCTGGAAGACTCCGTAATTCAGGAAAAAGTAACGGTATCTTTGCGAGGTCAAAAAACAGAAAAGGTTGTATGGAAGAGGCCTACTAAGCAAGGTACCTTGCAGACCGATACACTGGTGTTCATCCAGAGGCAGACCGGATCAGGTCAGGACGTGGAAGGAAACCCAGTACGGGATTCCGGTCAGGTATCCAACATAGAAATCCGGATCATGGGTACATCGGCCGAAGGCGATTCCCTGAAACAGATGATCAGTCGCGTACTCAGGCCGGTGCAACGTCGAATTAATCTTCACAAAAAGGATCCAGATGTTAATGGTGGTGTCCCCGGCCCCCCACCGCTCCAGCATGACCGGTTTCTTATCCGTCTGGGTAACGATACCTTACCTATTAAGAATCTGGAAGCAGCCTTTGCACAACGCCTTCAGAAAGCAGGTATCAACCTGTCCTTTACCGTCAGACGTACTCCAGAGGCCCGCGACAACAAGGCTCCCGGGCCTCCGCCCGCTTTGCCGGTACACGACAGTAGGTCCATTATTTCAAGGTACTCTGCGGTCTTTACCTCGGCCCTGCGTACGTTGCCGATACCTAGTAGTATGCCTATGGATACCAGGTACTCTGCGATTTTTACCGGGCACCAGTCTTTTCTTTTCCGGAAAATCATTCCTCAGCTCCTGTTTTCGGTGTTCCTGCTGGCCATGACCGGGTTGGCTTTTGCCGTAATTCAGCTGAACCTGCAGCGGCAGCAGCGGCTGATCCAGATCAAAAACGACTTTATCAGCAACGTCACCCACGAGCTCAAGACGCCCATTGCCACCGTAGGCGTAGCGCTGGAAGCCCTGCAGAGTTTTGGCGTAGCCCATAATCCGGAGAAAACCCGCGAGTACCTCGACATTTCTCGTAAAGAGCTGGACCGCCTCGCCCTGCTGGTTGACAAGGTACTTAAAATGGCGCTCTTTGAGCAGCAAAGCCTGTCGCTCACCCCCGAACGGCTGAATGCCGACGAGCTGGTACAGCAGGTATTGGGTACTATGAGACCCCAGTTTGAAAAATGCGGCGCTACCAGTACCCTGCTGCGTGAGGGAAGGGACTTTACCCTGCTAGCCGACCGCGTACACCTGACCAATGTACTGTACAACCTACTCGACAACGCCCTGAAGTACAGCGGAGGTACCCCCGACATAACCATAAAACTGGAAACTGACCAGGAGTACCTACGCCTGGAGGTACTTGATAAAGGCATAGGGATACCCGAGCAGTACCGCCGCAAAATATTTGAAAAATTCTTCCGGGTACCTTCGGGAGACATACATAATGTAAAAGGCTACGGCCTGGGGCTGAGCTACGTAGCCAGCGTGGTCAGGAGTCATCAGGGTCGTATTGAGGTAGAAAGTGCGCCCGGTAAGGGCAGCTCCTTTACGGTACTTCTGCCCCGCAATTCAGGCCCATCAAGTACCTCCACAACTTTATTAAGTACCCATGACACGCATCAAACTGCTGTACGTTGAAGACGAGCCATTTCTGGGCAAAATTGTGAAGGAAAGTCTCGAAAGCCGCGACTTTGAGGTATGTATGGTGGCGGATGGGGGTGAAGTAATGGCGCAGTACCTGGCCTTCGGGCCGGACCTGTGCGTGCTGGACGTGATGCTGCCGCAGCGCGATGGCTACGAGCTGGCGCGGGAAATCCGGAACCTGAATCCAAGAATGCCCATCCTGTTCCTGACCGCCAAAACGCAGACCGACGATGTATTGAAAGGATTTCAGTCGGGGGGAAACGAGTACATCCGGAAGCCGTTCAGTATGGAAGAGCTGATTGTCAGGATACAAAATCTGTATCGTTTGGCCGGGCCGGAGAGGGCTCAACCAGGAGCCAATGCTCCGGCTCCGTCAGATTTCATCCGCCTGGGCCGTTACACTTTTTTTCCTCAAAAGTACGAGCTCCATCTGGACGGGCAGATACGTAAGCTGTCGCACCGCGAAGCCGAACTACTCCACATCCTGGTCGAAAACCGTAACTTTAAAGTACAGCGCCGCGACATCCTGATGCGGGTGTGGGGGGATGATTCGTTCTTTAATTCACGAAATCTGGACGTGTACATTACCCGCCTCCGCGACTACTTCCGCGAAGACCCTACGGTGGAGATAGTCACGCTGAAAGGCATAGGATACCTCTTTAAAGGAGCCGGGCAATACCAGACCTAGGGCCTATCACACTTCCAATATAAAAACAGGGGGTGTAAAGCCTGCCTTTGTAAGAATAGGCTTCGCTACGTTAAATACTTTCACCCCACCGGAAGTCTCCCCTTCGAGGGTACCTACGTGGGCATGCCCGTGAAAAGCAGCCAGTACATTGCGCCGTCGGAGCGGATCGGCCAGACGCGATGATCCCAAAAAGGGAAAAATAGCTTCGGGTTCGCCCACAATGGTTTCTTTGATGGGAGCGTAGTGCAACACGGCGATTTTCTTAATATCCTCGTGGTCGGCATCCAGGCGGGCGAGGGCACGATCCAGGCGCAGGGCTTCGTCCACGGCCTCCTGCACAAAAGCTTTCATGGCTCCTTCGCCGAACATAGAAAGCATGTGGTTGTCGAACCCGCCCCCAAAACCTTTTACACCGGCAAAGCCTACTCCTTTTATTACTACCGCTTCTCCATCCAGCACGTGTACATTCTCGCTTTGTACCACCTGCCGGATGAGCTTATGACGATTTTTTTCGTAGTCGTGATTGCCCAGTACGGCCACCACCGGTATCTTACAATGCTTCAGTTCCTCGGCAAGTACTTCGGCCTCCATTTCATCACCGGTGTCGGTCAGGTCGCCGCAGAGGAGAAGTACATCAGCTTTTTCGGATATTTCTTTGAAACAATCCGCCCATTTGCCTTTATCCGTTTCGCGGATGTGTATATCAGCCACGGCGGCTATTCGTACTTTCTGAGTTTTTGCCATAATCAGGTAGTTTTAATGGTGGACACTTTGTAATTCCATTCTTTAATGTCAATCATGTACTGGGTCTGGTCAATGACGGGGCCACGGCATACTTTCTCCAGGGACGGAGGCAAATCATACTGCTCGTGGGCACGGGCCATCAATTCTTCAAAGAGCCACCGGGGTATGATGTCGTGAAAATCGGAGGGGTACACAAACTGAAACAACAGGAGCTGGGCCAGCAACAGGTGCCAGTGGGGGTCCAGCCGGAACAGGATTCGTTTCCAATCCAGGTTTTTTCCGTACTTAAGTATAATATGGTTAACGTCAGCTCCGTCAAAACGCTCGCGGTTCTGAACATATATTTTACACCAGATCAGCTCTTCGGGGGGTAGAAAAAGTACGTCCACTCCTGCAAACTGGGCTTTGTGAGCATGTTCGTACCAGGTATCATCTACAGTACAGATGTTATTGACGGTATCAAAAATTATGTCAATGAAGTACTCACCGCTGAATACCTTGGCCAGCCAGCGCACATCAGTAAGCTGGGTTTCGTAGCCTTTTTCAGCAAAATACTTCAAGATAGCCGGGTACTCGCTGGGCTTACAGAATATATCCAGATCCTTGGTGTCGCGGTAAATACCGGTGTAGTGAAACATGGCGAAGGCGCCCCCCAGCATATACCGGGTGCTGCACTCATTCAGCATGGTTAAGGCCTCGCGGTAAAAGGCATGAGCTTCTTCTCTTTGCTCTTCGGTTACAATCATATAGCGGTTGTGTCGTGGTTACTCCCTACTCCTTTGCCGACTTTTCCTATCCGGTAGCTACCGGAAAAGCGGCATGCAGGTAGTATTAAAATAACGTGCCATCTGCTATCACTGTTACCTTTTCCCTGTTACCTCACTTACTTTTGAGACCCCATTTTCGTTAAATGCTTCTATGGCGAAGTAATAAGGTACCCCCGCATTCAGCGCCCGCAGCTCGAGTTTGTTGGGCTGGTCGTCCCAGATCTGGTACGCCTGGTACAGCTTATCCGGCCCTATTCCCCACAGTATATTGTACCCGACCGCGCCCGGTACCCGTTCCCAGCTGATGTCCGCGTTGCGCTGGTCCTTTTGCCGGACTACCTGCAACCCACCGGGCGTGGCCGGGGCTTGGCCGGTACCCTTACCGAATACCCTGAAATCGCTGATGGCCAGCTGCGGCGCTCCCACATAAACGTGTTGGTACCGGACGTAGCGGGCCCGTACCGCCTCGGGCAGCTCCACGTAGGCACAGGCGCGGTCGCGCCGGGGCTCCCGCGTCAGGTCAGCTAGGAGGTCCCACTTTTTGCCATCGCGTGAGGTATGGAGCTTAAACTGTGTGTAGACTTTCTCCGGATTATTATCAAAAATATCAGATTTGTAGTCGGTGTAGTTGACCTGTACTGCCCGCACCTCCTGCTCAGCCTGCAGGTCCAGCGTCAGGGTTTCGCCGGCTTTATTGTGTTTGGCTACCCAAAAAGTCCGGGGGTTTTCGTCGGTCACCTTCCCGGCCCGCATCGTATCCTGCACCGACGAGGCTGTCACGGGCTTGCGGTACGACAGCAGCATCCAGCCCGTAAAAGGCTCGTTGGGGTCCTGCCACTTGCGGGTGGGGAGGTAGTGCGGCAAATCCCCAAAACGGGTAGTGGCGTAGAGCTGGTCGTCCTTGTCGAAACCAGCCGGAAACATGGCAATGCGTCGCTCGAAGTTCCAGTTGACGGCGATCCAGGGGGTACCGGTATTCCAGTAGTTGCCAAAGTTGTCCTGAAAGGTGTTGCCGTGGCCGGTACCCTGCACGAATCCTCCGGGCTTGTACGAAAAAGGATTATAAGGTGCGTACTCGAAAGGCCCGAGTGGGTCTTTGCCCACGTAGGTACCATTGGCGTAGACGTTGTACTCGGTACCGGGGGCACCGTACTGCAGGTAGTACCTGCCGTTATACTTGGTCATCCAGGCACCCTCCATAAAGGGTTTGATGGGGTCCGAATGGTTGGGTCCGAAGCGCTCCCAGCCGTGCTGATACTGGTCCAGCCAGAATAGGGGCTTATACTCACCTTTGTAGGCCAGGCGCTTGCTATAGTCCAGTTCGGCCCCGAAGATGGGGTACACGTTAGACGAACCCCAGTACATAAACCAGCGGTCGGTGTCGGGATCGTGGAAGATGGCCGGGTCCCAGGGGCCGATGTCTTTGGGCAGCCGGGGCAACCAGCGGTTATAGAAATCCAACTGTCCTTTTTCCGGCTCTACCGAATAAAGAATAGGCCGCTGCTCAAAGGTAGACTGAAACAGAAACAACGTATCCCGCACCGACAGCGCCGCCGGCGCACACATATCTTCAAAGGGCCAGCGGCTGGGTACTATGTACTTCCAGCTGACCATATCCATCGAGTGCCAGTATCCACCCGAAATAGTAGCAAAAAGGTAATACTCTCCCTGATGGTTGACTATGACCGGGTCGGCGGCGGAGCGGTAGGAGATGCGCTCGTTGAGCTGCTCAAAGTTATACTTGTAGTCAATGTCCATGGGGTTGCAGTAGGTACGCTGCCCGGGCAACTGCCCCTGAACCAAAAGAGCTTTGAAGAACACCGCTGTTAGAAGCAGTACTACTTTAATTATAACAGACTTCATAGTAGTATAGCAAGCAGAAAAAACTAAGAATTGATTTGCTTGCTAAAGTAACGTCCCGGCTACCCATACTACTCAGCAGAAGCCTCTGGGTACAAAAGAAAAGAGCGGACTTGCTACCGCAAGCCCGCTCTAAACACTACCTATTCCAAAACCCCACTTTTCTACATCATAATGAAAGGGCTAACAATAGCAAGAACCGCCTCCTTAGACAGAGGCTCATCAAATGCCTCAGTAATTATCTCCTTGGACTTACCGGCGATACCCGTGATGTCTACTCCTGCATGCGTAGTATTATCCTCACCCGCATAGACTGGTGCAGGTACTCCTTCATTCAGAGTGATCCAAGGCTCTATTCTTGGATTGTTTGTGAGAATGCTCAGGATTATGCGTACCTCAGCGGCATGGCGTGCCTCAACCGAGTGTATACGAAGAGCAGCTTCCAGAATAGCATCAACACTCATCAGATTAGGAGCCTGCCCTTTATAGGCCCGTACACCCGTATCTTCAAAAGCCTTCGCTACCGTTACAAATGTAGGATAATCACTGAATACATTAGGAAACATACCTTTGGCCGTAAAGTCAAAATTTGGCTTCATAACGGCTTTGTTTCCAAGAGCTGATTTCAGGAATTCAACGTGAGCCACCTCATGTTTTCTGATCTGATCAAACACATCCCGCGTATTGGCAGGAATCAGTCCAGGAGTGTTCAAACCCCTTATATAATATTCAGCTTCCAGATACTCAAGAGTAAGAGCAAAGTTGAGAACATCAACTATCTGTTGGGGCAGAGTGGCCTGAGCAGTAGCCTTATTTAAAATAGAAGCTACGGCTAATGGTGTAGCAGCGGCAGCTACCTTGCTGCTAAAGCTGCTCATAAAGCTACGTCTTGAAGCATAT
The DNA here is from genome assembly GCF_035998675.1 of Telluribacter sp. Classification (NCBI taxonomy): domain Bacteria; kingdom Pseudomonadati; phylum Bacteroidota; class Cytophagia; order Cytophagales; family Spirosomataceae; genus Telluribacter; species Telluribacter sp. The sequence goes on along the minus strand of NZ_DASYHI010000011.1, from coordinate 21,207 downwards.
TCTAGACGGTCAACATATTCACCGTCAAATTGCTGAATGTCATCTATAATTTTAAATAAATTCATGTCTTTCGAGATATTAAAAGTTTAAAAAATTATTTCGGCAAGTTATTGGCAGTGATGCGGGTCTCAATGAAAGGTTGAGCAGCCGCCAGAACCATTCCAGGCTCCATTACGATGTCAAGACCATTCTCGTTTACTACATCATCACCAGCAAAAAATCTCGTTCTGGGCTGCAAAAGATCACGAATCGCAGCCGCATGGCGAGCCTCTACCGATACAATTTTACCAGCTACTACCAAGAAATCTACATTTTCCAAATACTTTCCGGCGCCATTATAGGCAGCAACACCGGTATCTTCCAGTACGCGGGCGGTACCCAGTACGCTAGCCCGGTCGTTGAAATTGATTTTAGAAAAATTCACTTGAAGTCCGGGAATAGCATTATTACCCAGAGCCGCCTTGAAAAACTCACGGTGTACAATTTCATGGTCGCGGACATCTGTCAGATATCTTCTTTCTACATCAGTCATACCTGAATATGGCATTTCAAGAGCCTGGGTATAAAAAGCCGCTTCTAGCTGCTCCAAAGCATAAGCAAAGTTCAATATTCCTATATCACCAGATCCTAAGTCTACTGTTGCATCGGGCTCCATGTCATGATCTTGGCAAGCACCAAGTATAAAGGCCCCGGTCACTGCTGTTAAACCTGCTGATCGTAAGAAAAAGCGTCTGCCCACCCGGGAAATCATCTGATTATCCGGATACCCTTGATTGTTTGATGTGTCTTTCATTCTGTTCATAGTAGTAAAGGTTTTGTAGGCTCCCGTACGTCGGGAGGTTTCTGAATAAAACCTACGCACTTGCTCCAACTACAGATCAGCTAAACCTGAAATTTATGGTACAACCTGTATCTCCCCGAATCATTTTTTTGTACTTTAATAATAAATACCTCCTAATTCTCGGAATTATATAGTACTATTCTTGTAAAGAAAAATTTTAATTATTTTAAAATTCTATAAAAAGTTCCTGCTTCTATCGCCAGAGACCTGATGGCTTGCCTGCGTTCAGGGCAGGTACTTCCAAAAAATCACTGTAACTTTGCGCACTATTTTTTTGACAAAGACCGGATTAACGAATGAAACCCAACTTTATAGAAGAATTGCGCTGGCGGGGCATGTTGCACGACATGATGCCTGGTACCGAAGAACAACTCAATAAAGAAATGACGGCCGGCTATATCGGCTTTGACCCTACTGCCCCCTCGCTGCATATTGGTAACCTCGCCACCATCATGCTGCTGGTGCACTTCCAGCGGGCGGGCCACAAGCCGTTCGCGCTGGTGGGTGGCGCTACCGGTATGATCGGTGATCCTTCGGGTAAAGCGGCTGAGCGGGAGTTTCTGTCGGAAGAAGCGCTGCGGGCTAATCAGGAAGGGATCAGGAGTCAGTTGGAAAAATTTCTGGATTTTAATAGTGGTGGCAATTCCGCCCAGATCGTTAACAACTACGACTGGTTCAGGGAAATCGGCTTTCTACAGTTCCTGCGCGAAGCCGGTAAGTTCATCAGCGTTAACTATATGATGGCCAAGGATTCGGTAAAGAAGCGGCTGGAAACGGGTATTTCCTTTACCGAGTTTTCCTACCAGTTGCTACAAGGCTATGACTTTTACTACCTCTATAAGCACCACAACATCCGGCTGCAGATGGGTGGCTCCGATCAGTGGGGTAATATTACAACGGGTACGGAGCTAATCCGGCGGAAAGAAGGGGACGAGGAAAATTTCTTCAAGGCTTTTGCCCTGACCACACCGCTGGTGACGAAGGCAGACGGTACCAAGTTTGGTAAAAGTGAAGGCGGCAATATATGGCTGGACCCTACCCGCACCACCCCTTACCAGTTCTACCAGTTCTGGATCAACCAGTCCGACGAAGATTGTCACAGGCTGTTGCGGGTGTTCTCGCTGCTGTCCAGGGAGGAGATTGAAGAACTGGAGCGCCAACAGGCCGAAGCGCCGCACCTGCGCAGCATGCAGAAGGCCCTGGCCCAGGACGTCACCACACGGGTTCACTCGGCCCGCGACTACAACCTGGCCGTGAAGGCCTCGGAGGTACTGTACGGAAAAGCTACGTTGGATACCCTGCGCAGTATTGCCGCTGATGAGTTTGAAACCGTATTTGAAGGAGTACCCCAGACGGAGATTAGCCGGGAGGAGTGGGATGGCTGCCCCAATGTAACCGAACTACTGGCTACCGCTACCCGCGGTGAAGTATATGCTTCCAAAGGCGAAACCCGCCGGGCCATCCAGCAAAATGCGGTCAGCATTAATAAGGTAAAAGTTACAGGTCCGGAGCAACCGCTGACCGACTTTGGGCTTTTGCAGGAGCGTTTTGTGCTGGTGTCCAAGGGTAAGAAAAATCACCTGCTGAGGGTCAACTAACCATCGCCAGTGTTCCTAAGCTAACCTGTGGCACCGTTTCAAACGGTGCCACAGGTGTTCAGGGCTAAGCCTACTACCCTAACCGTGGCACGGTTTGAAACCGTGCCACGGATCTTTCCCTTCAGGAGGCTCCCTTACCCGAGTATGAATTAAGTACCGGAGCCGCCGTCGGATTGTACTGGTACGACTGCCAGGTACCATCGTCGTATACCTCTACGATGCGATACCCTTTGTAGGTGGTTCCCCAGCTTCCGCCAAAGTGGCCGTCAAAGAAGTAAGGCTTTCCGCCGCTGGTTTTATGTCCGTCCTGGTCGTGGTCGTGTCCGTGGAAAATAGCCAGTACATTGGGGGTTTTTTCGAGTAGCTGGCGTACTTCGGGGCAGTCGACCCCGTGGGCAGTCCATTGGGCAGGTGTAATGTGCAGGAATACAAAAATACCTTTCTTGGCGCTGTACTTTGCCAGTTCACCACGTAACCAGGCTACATCGGGGCACAGGTACTCGCCTTTTTCGTTGGAGGTGTCGCCCAGCAGGAACACGTACTCGCCGCGGGCGAAGCTGTGGTTGGTAGGGTACCCCCAGGTGTCGCGCCATACATCGTTGCCGACGCGGTCGTGGTTGCCGCGCGTCACGAAGAAAGGAAAGGTGAGGCGTTTCAAAGTAGTCTTCAGGTCGTAGAGCAGCGTGGGCTCGTTGTGGATGAGGTCCCCGTTAAAAATGACAAAATCAAGTCCCTTCTGCAGTTTCTCCTGATTGAGCCAGCGAATTATATCGTTATGCGCGCCTTCAAAGTTGGTGTCGGGCTGTCCGTAATGGCCATCCGAGGCTACCGCAAACCGCAGGGTCATCCTTGGAGCCAGCGGTTTTTGGGCGGTCAGGGAGAAGAGGGACAGCACCGGAAAAAGTTTCAGAATATCACGTCGGGCAAATCGCATAGAGGGGTATCTGGTAAAGCAGGTGGTTGGTCTGCAGAAATGAAATATACTTTTAATCAAAATTACGTAATCTCTTGTTTTATACTCTACCCCGCCTTTTAATAAAGCCTGGATTTCTGTAAAATTCGTCCTAACCTTATTTGGCCTAATACTAAATGCTACGCTTACTTTTTGCTTTAGGAAGCAATTATTTCTTTATTGGGCCGTATAAGAACATAAATCGTATTTATATAAACTGTACTTATACACGCATGAAACAAACACTGCATACCTTACTTCTGGGACTTTTGTTAGGGATAGCTGCTCAGCTACCGGCTCAGGCCCAGCTCAGTATTGATGCCACCGCAGGGTATGGAATTCCGACGGAGTCGGGAAGTGGAGGAGTGTGGGGTGGAGGCCTGGGCATCAAACATTACCTTTCACCCAAATGGGCCGTGGGTGGCCGTGTTCGCGCTTACACCGAAACGATCCGGGAGTCAGCCGCATTGGGTAGCAGCAAGCTTACGGCTTCTACCGTCCCGATCATGGCCTCTGTCCAGTACCACCCTACCGACTGGGACCTGCACCCTTACCTGGGGCTGGAAGCGGGGTTGATCCGGACGGTGGTTAATGCACAGATTCTTTACAACGAACGAAAAATATTTGACGAAACGTTAGTTGATAATGGCTTCGGATTCGCTCCCAAAATGGGGATTGGCTATGATATTACCCAGGGACTGGCCCTCACGGCCGAAGTGCTTTATAACGTGAGCTTCGCCAAAAACCTGGCCGGAAGTACCCAGTTTTATCTGGAAAATACCTCCCGCTTTCCGACGATACACCTGGGTATATCCTATACCTTCGGCAACCGCTTCGTGAAATAACCCAGGGGGTTACTACCAGCGCTACGGTATGGACCGACTGATTTTACAAAAAGCAGCCAGCTACTGCGCTTACCAGGAACGTACCCAGGACGAAGTGCGCAAGCGCCTGCAGAAATGGGGCGTATGGAGCGAGGAAGCCGACGAGATCATTGCGGAGCTGATTTCCATGAACTACCTCAGCGAGGAGCGCTTTGCCCGTACCTATGCGGGCGGTAAGTTCAGGGTTAAGAACTGGGGTAGGTTAAAAATAAAGCAGGAACTCAGCCGCCGCGGCCTGACCGACTACAACATCCGGCAGGGTATGGCCGAAATCAAGGATAGTACCTACGAAGCTACCCTCAAAGAGCTACTTACCAAAAAACTCACCGCCCTAAAACGCACCGAGACCGATCCGCTGAAGCTAAAACAGAAACTGATACGGTTTGCGTTGGGCAAGGGCTACGAAAGTGAACTGGTGTGGCGAACCATAGAGAAGCTCCTCGAAAAACAAAAGTAGCCCCGACGCTGGCGGGGCTACTTTTCTAATTTATAGGGCTAGCCTGTAAGGACAGAGGAGCCTAAAGCTCCTTAAAAATCTTCGTCGAAAGCGATTTTATGGCCCGATTCCTTGTCGTTCATACCGGACATTACACCGGCTTTCTGGTACTCGCCTACGCGCTTTTCGAAGAAGTTGGTCTTCCCCGGCAGTGAAATCAGCTCCATGAAGTCAAACGGATTGGCCGAGCCAAAGTGCTTGGAGCAACCCAGGCGCTCCAGCCAGAAGTCGGCTACAAACTCAATGTATTGCTTCATCAGGTCGGCGTTCATGCCAATCAGCGATACCGGCAGGGCTTCCGAGATAAACTCTTTTTCAATTTCAACGGCATCCAGGATAATTTCCTTTACCCGCGCTTCGGAGAGTTTGTTCTTGATGTGCTGCGTGTACAGCAGGCAGGCAAACTCACAGTGTAGTCCTTCGTCGCGCGAGATAAGCTCGTTGGAGAACGACAGACCGGGCATTAGGCCCCGCTTCTTCAGCCAGAATATAGAACAGAATGACCCGGAGAAAAAGATACCTTCTACGGCCGCGAAGGCAATGATCCGCTCAGTAAAGTTGGCGCTGTTAATCCATTTAAGAGCCCACTCGGCTTTCTTCTGGACGCAGGGTACCGTGTCAATAGCGCGCAGCAGGCGGTCTTTTTCGTTAGGGTCCTTGATGTAGGTATCAATCAGGAGCGAGTAGGTTTCAGAGTGGATGTTTTCCATCGCAATCTGAAAACCGTAGAAGCACTTGGCCTCCGCGTACTGTACTTCACTCAGGAAGTTGATAGCCAGGTTCTCGTTGACGATACCATCTGATGCCGCAAAGAAAGCCAGGATATGGGATACAAAGTGACGCTCACCATCATTAAGGTTCTCCCAATCTTTCTGATCCTGCGACAAATCTATCTCTTCCGCCGTCCAAAAAGACGCTTCGTGCTGTTTATACATCGCCCATATATCCGAATGCTTAATAGGAAACAATACAAAACGTAGCGGGTCCTCAACCAGCAGGGGTTCTTGTTGGGTATCTACCTGTGACATAAAGATTTACTATTGGTTTTAAAAGACTGTGTAAATGAATACGGGAGTGCTGGCCAGATGAGTCAGCGGTACCGTTATAGCTAACAAATCTACGTCGGAATGTCGGGAAATTCAACTACGCTCCTGAGCACTTCTTTTAGTTATGTAGAATAATTCTATTTCAGAAACTATAACTTTGTCGCAGTCAACCTATTCATAAAATAAAAACTTCTGAAAGTGAAAAGCTGCGTATACTTTCGCTTCCAGAGGGCTAAGTACCTGACCATTACGTAAAAATAGCCGGATTTACCATCATGCGAAATGCCCTTCTAAACGACTACCCGATTGTAGAGGCTGTCCGGTCTGTGCGGCCCGCCGTGGGCGCAGGCGCATAGCCAAAAGAGCTAGTCCACGACAACTCTATTCCAAACCATTACTGCTTCTGCAAGCCGTTCAGGCAGAACAGGTTTCCGGCAAGTTGCTTTTCCGCCATAAGCCGGTAGTTGATGTTCACCTCATCCTGAGAATAGTTGGGCTTATGGTAGGTATGGTATACAATGGCTTTGTGCTTCATTGACTTACATTTCAATCCTTTGCTCAGCAACCTCCACTCTATATCCACGTCTTCGCCTACTCCGGCACGTATATAATCCTCGTCAAAGCCATTAACTTCCATTAGATGTTGCCGTAAAATGCCCCAGTTACATCCCCAGATTCCCTCCTTCTTCTCACGGTTAATGAACGGAAGATAAAGGGCATCTCTGAGACGGCCCGTATTACTGAACAGCAGGTTCGACATCGACAGGAAGCGAAGATCCCGGGATTGGATAAGCTTTTGTGTCAAGGGCTGGCTAAGCATGACCCGGCGCCCAAATAAAGCTACCCCTTCCCCGGCATTTTTCAGGTACTGTTTTATGAAGTGTTGGTGAGGTATGCAATCACCATCCAGAAAAACCATCAGATCAGCCTCGGCCACAGAGATAGCCCGGTTGAGCATTTGATTCTTTCTGAACCCGTCATCCTTCACCTGATAGAGATGTTTGATGGAAAAAGGAACCTGACTAATTTTTTCCTGAATAAATTCCTTAGTTTCGGGAGAGCAGTCATCCTCAGCTACGATCACTTCAAAATCGCCACAGCTCTGAGTTGTCAAAGCCTTAAAGATCAAATCCAGAACCGGGATGTTCTTGTAGTAGGCTACTACGAGTGAAACTTTACTTCTTTCTGACGTAAACTTCATTTTTTAAAAAATATCCTGAAATTTGTCGGCTATTATATCTTATTTATTGAGCTTATTCACCCAACAAAGCCAGATTAAAACCAAAGAGCCTGGAGTCTCCTTTGTACAAAATTGGCAGCAATGATAAATGATCACTAAAATTCAAAAACAACGCGAAGTTGCAGAGGCTAAGTTCTCTATCCTAATACCTACCTGGAATAATTTACCCTATCTTAAACTTTGCGTTGAAAGCATCCGCCGGAACTCCACGTTTCAACACCAGCTCATCATCCACATTAATGAAGGTAAAGATGGCACCCTGGACTGGGTACAGCAGCAGCACGATCTTAGCTACACCCACAGCTCCATGAACGTAGGCGTGTGCTATGCACTCAATAGTAGCGCCTTACTGGCTACCACTAGCTATATTGTCTATATCAACGACGATATGTACGTTTGCCCGGGCTGGGATGAGGCTCTACTTCAGGAAATTCAGAAGATCGGCCATCCTTACTTTTTCCTTTCTGCGACCGCTATTGAGCGTACGCCCCAAAGTGTCTGCTCCCTCTACGGTGACTATGGAAGCAGCCCCGACGAGTTCGATGAAGAACGGCTTTTAAAGGAGTATTCAACCCTTCCTATGCAGGACTGGCAGGGGGCTACCTGGCCTCCCAACGTTGTCCACAAAGATTTGTGGCATCTGGTTGGAGGATACAGCATAGAGTTCTCGCCAGGTATGTACTCAGATCCCGACTTTTCAATGAAGCTTTGGCTGGCTGGGGTACGGCTTTTTAAAGGAGTTAGCCGAAGCCGCGCCTACCATTTTGGCTCTGTGTCCCTAAAGCGAGTAAAGAGAAATAAAGGGTACTATACCTTCATACGCAAATGGCGTATGACATCCAGTACACTATCCAGGTATTATTTACGCCAGGGTAATAATTTTGATGGTGTTTTAGAACAAGTACCTATACCCGCCAGCATTCAACTGAAAAACCTATTCCGCCGTTTGGAATCCCTCCTCCGGTCCAACTAACCAAGATTATCTATCACAGCTCCCAGGCTACAATGTTCCACTCATCCACGTGGTCGAGGTGGGTATGAATAGTGCAAAAGCCTACCCGCTCGTGCGCCCGCTGGGAACGGGGATTGGAGGTGGAGATTTCGGTAACGAGTAATTCATAACCGGCGCTATACAGTTCCTTATGCTTCTGGTACAGTCCGTCAAAAATACCCTGCCCCCGGTACTTTTCGTCCACGCATATCTGCCCCATTACGTAGTAGCGGTAGTCCCGGAGGTACTTTCCGTTCCACTCTACCTCGTCAATAATCTCAAACATAGGCTGCAGGTCCGGAATGAGCCCGCCCATCGGGGGCAGCATCGCCAGTGCGTAGGCAACTACCCTACCCCCGGCCTTTGCCACAATTTGCGGCGTCAGCGACTGCATAAGCTGCAGCTGCGCCCACTCGTGGCTGACCGTCACGAATCCCTGCTCCCGTTTGGTCTGTTCTGAGATCTGGGTTTTCAGGTTGCGCCGCTGCAAGTCCAGGATCTGACGCAGGTCCTGGTCGGTATGGGCGTGGGTGAAGTGGGGAGCTATATCCACCGCTTTCTTCGGAAAAACCATAGTACAATCAGGGAAGAAAGGAGCATCAGCACCAGCGATGCCCAGAATCCCCACGACCAGCCCGACGTAGGCAGCGATACAAAGTTCATCCCGAAGATACCGGCAATCAGCGTCGGCGGCATGAAAATGATGGTCACGACGGTGAAGATCTTGATGACCTGGCTCTGCTCAAGGTTAATCAAACCCATGAAGGTGTTCTGCAGGTACTCGAGCCGCTCAAAATTAAAGGTGGTATATTCAAGCAGCGAATTGATGTCTTTCAGGATAATGCGCAGGTGCTCTTTGCGGTCTTCGGGAAAGTTCTGGCTGCGCAGGATACCCGAAAGTACCCGCTGCTTATCGATACTGGTTTCGCGCAGCATCATGGTCACCTCCTGCAATTCACTTATGCGGATCAGTACTTCCTGCCGGGCATTCTGCTGTTGGCTCAGGTCTTTACTGATGGCCGAAATATCACGCGAGATATTTTCCAGCGAATCAGCGTCGGTTTCAATGCGGGTTTCCAGAATCAGCAGCATGATATCCACGCCCGACTGAAAGGTATCCTGACTTACCTTCATTTTCTTGACCGTATCGGCAAAGGTTTTGGAGTCGCCCTGCCGGTAGGTAAATAGGATATCCTGGTGCAGAATAAAGGATACGGGGTAGGTTTCGTAGCCTTCTTTATGAATCCGGAGGAAATTGGAGTTGGCGTTGATGGTATTGTTCTGCTCGAAAAAACGCGAGCTGCTTTCAATCTCCACTATCTCCTGGGGCGTCTGAAAACTTACCTCACATTTGGTTTCTATCCACTCTTCCTCCTCCTGCGAGGGCGACTGCAGGTCTACCCAAAGCAGATTAGACAGGTTTCCCAGCTCACGTACATCGTTTTCACGCTTTAACGCCCGGCCTTCTTTATAAAAAATGCGTACCATGGTTTCAAAGATAGGGAGAAACTTTACTTCCCGAAAATGTCGGATGGCTTCCCCTGGTTTCGTCTGATTAATTGTCTCTGACCTGCCACAAAAATTAAATAGAAGAAGTACCCGTATATATGTTTTGTTTTCCCCTTTTCCTGGAATAGCTGCCTTTATCTATTAACCTGTCCTTATGCTGAAAACTTTACTTGCCGTTTTTTGCGCCACTTTTGGTCTGGTTACGGCATCCCCGGGCCAGGTACCCGACACGAGTGTACATGCTGTGCCTGGTGCTCAGTACGCGCTCGCCCTCTATGATTCGGCTACTACCGAATCGCAGCATCTATACAACGGACCGCAGTACTTTATCTACGATAGTCAGGCTCCGGAACATCAGTTTTATTCTTCAGAAGAATGGCAAACCGGTTCTGTATATTACGACGGGCAACTATTCAACCAGGTACCCCTACTGTACGACATTGTCAGAGATCAGGTAGTAATTAAGTACGTAAAAGGCGTCGGAAACGTGATTCTGCAAAGTGAGAAAGTCCATTATTTCCAAATTTTTCCGGGCGGCGCTCCCCATCACTTTATCCGGTGCGAAGCCCGCGCGGGGCACGGTCTTCGCACCGGCTTTTATGACGTGCTCTACAACGGTACATCAACAGTACTGGCCCGACGAATAAAAGAGCGGCTGGAACAGGTAGGTACCAGCAAGGTGACTGTTGAATTTCCCTATAAGGATATATTTTACCTCAAAAAAAATGGTAAGTACCAACCAGTACATTCAAAAAAGTCGGTACTGGCCCTGATGCAGGATCAGAAAAAACCGGTAAAGCAGTACCTGAAGCAGCATAACATCAGCTTCAAAGAAAACCGGGAAGCGGCCATTATAACCCTGGCTACCTACTACGATCAACTAACCAATCCATGAGAGCCTACCGGGGAATTTTACTGGCCGTCGTAAGTATGCTGACTGCGCACGGGCTATGGGCTCAGACAACCACCGAAAAACGGATCAGCGGCTCCTTTAACGACATTCGGTTTCAGGAATTTGTACGATTAATTGAAGCCCAGTCCGACTACTACTTCTACTACGACGCTTCCCGGCTGGACAGCCTGCCTGTAAACCTACAGGTCAGAGACGAACCCCTGCGGGTAGTGCTGGGGCAGGTGTTCAAAGACACGGAATTTACCTACGCTATTGATCAGCGAAGGCGGGTGTATATTACCAAAGGAACGCCCATCATTACCGAACTTCCCTCCGACGCCCCCACGCAGGAGCGGGTGGTGTACGCGCCCCCCGGTACCGACGAACAGGAAAAACTACTCTCCACCACCGAGAGTAAACTACACGAGGTAGGTCCCAAAAGGCTCCGCATTACGCCCGGCAACTCTACTATGTCAGGCTATGTACGCAATGCCGTCACGGGTGAGCCGGTGATTGGGGCGGCGGTGTACATTGAATCTCCGCCGATAGGTACTACTACCGATGCCCTCGGGTACTACACCCTCACGCTCCCACGGGGCCGCCAGCGCGTCCGGATCAAGAGTATCGGTATGCGGGAAACCTACCGGCAGATTATGCTGTACGCGGACGGTAAGCTGGACGTAGAAGTACTGGAAAGTGTGACGGCTCTCAAAGAAATCAATATCAAAGCGGGTCAGGACGCCAACGTCAGCGAGACGAAGATGGGGCAGATAAAGCTGTCCATCAAAACCCTGAAACAAATACCTACGGTCATGGGCGAAACCGATTTGCTACGGACGGTACTTACGCTGCCGGGTATCAAGTCGGTGGGGGAAAGTAGCGTGGGACTAAATGTACGCGGCGGCTCGGCTGACCAGAACCTGATTCTTTTTAACGATGCCACCATCTACAACCCTTCCCACCTCTTTGGCTTTTTCTCGGCTTTCAATCCGGATATGCTGAAAGACGTGGAGCTGTACAAAAGTACCATTCCGGCGCGGTTTGGCGGTCGGCTGTCGTCGGTGCTGGATATCAGCAGCCGCGATGGCAACAAGAAAAAGCTGGTTGCTTCCGGGGGGATTGGTCTTATTACGGGCCGCCTGACTCTGGAAGGCCCAATTGTCAAAGACAAGTCTTCGTTCCTGATTGGCGGCCGCTCTACTTATTCCAACTGGCTCCTGAAAAGCCTGAAAAACGAAACCTATAACAACAGTACCGCTTCCTTTTACGACGTCAACGCCCACATCAGCCACGAAATCAACGAAAAAAACAGTGTCTACGCGACCGGGTACCTGAGCAACGACTATTTCCGGCTTCTGGCCGACACCACCTACGCCTACCAGAACCAGTTTGCTTCGCTGAAATGGAAACACACCTTCAATGCCAAACTATACAGTACCTTTACCGCCGCGCACAGCAGCTACAACTACGCGGTAGCCAGCGAGCGGGTACCTATACATTCATTCGACCTGCGTTTTGGGGTTCGGCAGTCCAGCTTCAAGGCCGAATTTAACTACCAGATTCACCCCAGGCATACCCTCGATTTTGGCCTCAGCTCCATTTACTACACCCTCTCGCCGGGTACCTTTCAGCCCCGCAGCAGCGAGTCACTTATTCTCCCGGACGCCTTGGAGCCGGAGCAGGGACTGGAAAGCGCCCTGTACATCGAAGACCGGTTTGAGGTGAATCCCAAACTGCTCGTTACGGCCGGCCTCCGCTTTTCGGTATTCAACTACTTAGGCCCCAAAACAGTCTATACGTACGTACCGGGCCTGCCCATTGAAAGCATTTACACCCTCGGTACCGACACCTACGCCCCCGGAAAAAGGATCAAAAACTACGGTGGCCCCGAGTACCGCCTTTCGGCCCGTTACATGCTCACCGGCGACCTGTCGCTGAAAGTGGGCTACAATACCCTGCGGCAGTACATTCACCTGCTTTCCAATACCATGGTGGCTTCACCCACCGACATCTGGAAACTAAGTGATACCTACATAAAGCCGCAACTGGGCGATCAGCTGGCCATTGGGCTGTACCGGAACCTGCGCGGCAACCAGATTGAGCTGTCGGTGGAAGGGTACTACAAAAACATCCGGAACTTTTTGGACTACAAAGGCGGCGACTCGCTCATTATGAATCACCAGATCGAAACGGCGGTGATTACGACTACCGGCAAAGCCTACGGAGTTGAGTTGATGATTAAAAAGGGGGCGGGCAAGCTCAACGGCTGGGTAGGCTACACTTACTCCCGCTCGCTGCTACGGGCCATTGACCGCGACTCGCCCGATGCTCCCAATGGGGGCGACTACTATCCCAGCAACTACGACAAGCCGCACGACTTCATCGCCATCAGCAACTACCGGCTGAGCCACCGGTTCAGTGTTTCTTTTAACTTTACTTACAGCACAGGCCGCCCCTACACGCCTCCCATTGGCAAGTACATACTGGACGGAGCGCAACGGGTATACTACGCTTCCCGCAACCAGTACCGTATTCCTGACTACTACCGCGTAGACCTGTCCATGAATATTGAAGGGAATCATAAAATCAGGAAGCTGGCCCATAGCTCGTGGACGCTGGCGGTGTATAACCTGCTGGGCCGTAAAAATCCGTCGTCGGTTTATTTCCAGACCCAGAACGGCGTAGTCAGTGGCTATAAGCTGTCGATATTTGGTCAGCCCATTCCTACCATTACCTACAATTTCAGATTGTAAAAAGCCGTGAAAAAACTACCAAAACTCCTATACGTACCGGGCCTGCTGTTGATGTCGCTCCTGCTGCATGGCTGCATTGAATCGTTCTCTCCGCCGGAAATCACCTCGGCCAGCAGCTACCTGGTGGTAGATGGTTTTTTAAATACAACTCCTTCGACCAGTAGTCAGATCCGGCTAAGCCGTACTCAGAATATATCCGAAACCAGCAAGCCGCGCGTGGAGCAGCGCGCCAAAATCAGCGTAGAGGGCGACAAGGGCAGCCGATTTGCCTTTACCGAAACCCAGCCGGGTACCTACCAGCTGAACGCTGCCACGTACCGCGAAGGAGAAAAGTACCGGCTGCGTATCCGGACCAGCGATGGGAAGGAGTATCTTTCGGCCTATGTACCGGCCATCAAAACGCCCCCCATCGACAGTGTCACCTACCAGGTAGGGCCGGACGAAAGTGGGGTACAGATTTACGTCAGTACCCACGATCCGCTGGACAAAACCCGCTTTTACCGCTGGAGTTTTGATGAAACCTGGCAGTACCAGATGCCACTGTACTCGGCTTTTGAAGTAGTCAATAAAGAAATGGTATATCGTACCGAAGACATTGGTACCTGCTGGACCAGCGCGAAAGCGTCCCGGATTATAGTAGGCTCTTCTATTAAGCTCAGCAAAGACATTATTCAGGATGCGCTGGTCACTTTTATACCGGCGGGCAGCGGTAAGTTACGGATGAAGTACAGTATTCTGGTGAAGCAGTATGGGCTGTCGCAGGAAGAATACGAGTACTGGACCAGCCTGTCCAAAACCACCGAAGGGACCGGCAGCCTTTTTGACCCGCAGCCGGCGCAGGTAACGGGTAACATTACCTGCGTCAGCGACCCGCGCGAACTGGTTTTTGGGTTTTTCGGTGCTTCTTCGCAGCAGGAAAAACGCCTGTTTATTACCGAAAGACTCGGTAGGTTTATCAGTCCCTGCGAACCAATTGATACGTTGGCCCTGGGGGAAGCACTACAGACGAATGATTTGATTCTGAACGAATACGCTCCGCCCGGTGCCTCCAATCCTCTTTACGTTATCGGCACCGCCGACTGTACGGATTGCCGCCTGCTGGGAGGTACTAATAAAAGGCCGGATTTCTGGCGGTAAATGGAGTTAAACCAGCGGTTCCACGGTTCAAAACCGTGGCACCGCTCTCCCCCATAAAAAGAAAAGTACCTTACTACCCTGATCTGATATAGGAAGCATGCAACTTACTGTTACGTACAAGCCCGGAATTCTCCTGTGGATACTACTCCTGCTGTTACCTGCGCTGGCAAGCGGGCAGTCGGGGCAACCACAGAGCCAGCTTGCCAGGTATACCAGCAAAACTTTACAGGAAAAACTCTTTGTCCACCTGGACCGGCCGTTGTACGTCGTGGGCGAAACCCTGTGGTTCAAAACCTACTGCGTTGACGGAAGCTCCCACCGCCCGCTGGATGTAAGCAAAATCGCTTATCTGGAAGTACTTGATAAGGAATCCAATCCGGTAGTACAAATCAAAATAGCGCTGGACAAGGGACAGGGAGAAGGCTCCGTACGGATACCCGCCACCCTTTCTGCCGGTACCTATACCGTACGCAGCTATACCAACTGGATGAAAAATTTTAGTCCGGATTTTTTCTTCGAAACTGCCATTACCATCCTGAATCCTTTTGAGCGGCCGGAAGCTGAGCCCCTGGCGGGTCGGGAGGTACCGGCCTACGATGTGCAGTTTTTCCCGGAGGGCGGGCATCTGGTCGGTCAGCAGGAAAGTAAGGTCGCTTTTCGGGCTGTTGGTAAAGATGGGAAAGGCATAGCCTGCCGGGGCGTCATTGTCAACCAAAACAACGACACGCTGCTGCGCTTTCAGCCGCTCCGCTTTGGCATGGGCCAGTTCACCTTTACCCCTGGTACTGATACTAAGTACCGCGCCATTGTACAGGATACCCAGGGGAATACCCTTACTTACCCGCTACCGGAGGTACAGCCGCGAGGGTATGTGATGCAGGTGAGGGATTCGACGGATGGACTGCTACGGGTTACGGTGCTGGCCCGGGAGGTACCATCACCCGAGGTGTACCTGCTGGTGCATACCCGGCAGGGCGCCGTGCAGTCCCAGACGGGTACTTTGAAGAACGGAAAGGTGGTGTTTGTACTGAATAAAAATACTATGGGCGATGCCTCGTCGAAGGGCGGAATTACCCACATCACCCTTTTTGACCAGAGTACCCGGCCCGTGTGCGAACGCCTGTACTTCACACGCCCGGCCCAGTCGCTGGTTATCCGGGAGAGTCTGAATAAGGCTGAGTTTACCACCCGCGAGCGGGTGTACCTGAACCTGTCGGCCCGTACGGATGCGCCACTCATAGAGCCTGCTCAACTTTCGGTGTCGGTTTATTTGCTGGATTCCCTTCCGCATCCCGACCTCCCCACCCTGGACAGCTACCTGTTGCTTACCTCGGACCTGAAAGGAACGGTAGAGTCGCCTGCGTACTATTTTCAGGAATCGGGCCCGGAGGTAGATCAGGCGCTGGACAACCTGATGCTGACCCACGGCTGGAGCCGGTTTAGCTGGGACAAAGTACTTGCCGACACCCCACCTATTTACAAGTACCTGCCCGAGCACGGAGGTCATTTTATGGAGGGAAAAGTATATAGTACCCTTACCGGACAACCGGCCGAACTGGTCAGGACCTACCTGGCTGCTCCCGCTCCGCAGCCCCGGCTGTTTGTGGGCCTGAGCGACCCGCAGGGTACTATCCGTTTTGAGGTAAAAAAGCTTTACGATACTCAGGACGTGATTGTACAGACCAACACCCGCCGCGACAGTACCTATCGCATTGAACTATTCAGCCCCTATTCCGACCAGATTTCTTCTCGGCGCTTGCCTCACTTTTTGGATAATAAAACCCCGCAACTGCTGACGCGCAGTATTAACATGCAAACCCAGAACGCTTACTACCCGGCACCGGCTGCCCGGTCCGCAACCGAAGGAACCGATAGTCTGGCTTTTTACGGTAAGCCCAACGAGAAGTATTTTCTGGATGCCTTCACCCGCTTTCCTACCCTGGAAGAAGTCATGCGGGAGTACGTACCAGGGGTATTTGTAAGGAAACAACGGGGAAAATTCCATTTTTACGTGGTAAACAAATTGCTCCCGCAGGGAGGTACTTTCAACGAAGACCCGCTTATTCTGCTGGATGGTGTGCCGGTGTTCGACACGGACAAAATGATGGCAATAGACCCTTTGCAGATAAAAAAACTGGAAGTAATGAACGGGCAGTACTACCTGGGGACGCTGTCTTTCCCCGGCATTGTCAGCTATACGACTTACAAAGGCGATATGGCCGGTTTTCAGCTCGACCCGCGCGCGTTGGTACTCTCCTACTCCTTTGCCCAGTCTCAAAGAGAATTTTACGTCCCCCGCTACGACAGCGCCACCAGCCGGGAGAGCCGCCTGCCCGATTTCCGGAACCTGCTGCACTGGGCACCCACGCTCACCACCGACGCCCAGGGAAAACAGGTACTTGACTTCTTCACCTCCGACCAGACCGGTACCTACCAGGTAGTAGTGCAGGGGCTGACTGTGTCCGGTACTGCGGGTAGCCGGCAGTTTACTTTTGTGGTAAAGCCGGAGGTGCGGCAGTGAGGTAGTAAGTAACCTGATATTCCGTCCGCAAAGTACTACTTTTTCTCCTCCGAAACTGCTTACCTTTGCGCGATGCAAACCACCGCATCGCCCAGCATTTTTACGCTTCAGTTCTGGTTATTGAGTCTGAGTTCGTTCTTGTTTTTTGCCAGCTTCAATATGCTCATCCCTGAGCTGCCCAGCTACCTCACCAGCCTGGGCGGAGCCGAGTACAAAGGGTTTATCATCAGTCTGTTTACCCTTACTGCCGGGCTGTCGCGCCCGTTCAGCGGCCGCCTCACCGACCGCATTGGCCGGGTACCTGTGATGGCGTTCGGCTCCATTGTCTGTTTTATATGCGGATTTCTGTATCCGATATTTACGTCCGTCATGCCTTTCCTGCTGCTTCGGCTCGTACATGGCTTCTCTACGGGCTTCAAGCCTACGGGCACGGCCGCCTACATTGCTGATATTATACCGGCTACCCGGCGAGGCGAAGCCCTGGGCATTCATGGGATGTGCGCCAGCCTGGGCACCGCCCTGGGGCCGGCGCTGGGTAGTTACATTGCCCAGTTGTTCTCTATTGATGCTCTGTTCTATACGTCTTCGCTGTTTGCGCTGCTCTCCATCGGTATCCTGTTCAATATGAAAGAGACGCTGCCGGAACGTTCGCAATTATCGACGGAGGCCTTCCGGATTACCACCCGCGATGTATTCGATCCTGTAGTATTCAGTCCGTCGCTGGTTATATTTCTGACCTATTTCAGCTATGGCGCGGTACTAACCCTGGTACCTGATTACAGCGACTACCTGGGCCTGAGCAACCACGGCCTCTACTTCCTGGTTTATACCCTTACGTCACTGCTTATCCGGCTGGCGGCCGGTAAGGTATCCGACCGGCACGGGCGGGTACCCGTCGTCATTGTGGGTTGTGTCAATCTTATTGTGGCGCTGGTACTTACCGCCTACGCCAGTAGTTCATTTATCTTTCTGGGCGGAGCGGTTTTTTTCGGAATCGCTACGGGTATTCTTTCCCCTATATTATCAGCCTGGACGGCCGACCTCAGCCACGACCAAAACCGGGGGCGGGCCTTTGGTACCATGTATATTTCTATGGAAGCGGGCATTGGAATAGGAGCCTATATATCGGCCGAAATCTTTGCCAACCGCTACGAAAATCTGACGACCGCCTTCCTGCTGTCGGCGGCACTGGCAGGGGCGGCTCTTATCTATTCGGTTGTTCTTTTTTATCTGAAAAAATCTTCGACCCATGTTATTCGATGATTCGTACCGTACTATTCAGGAAGCTACCGAAGGTTTATTCAAAGACCGAGGCAGCAAGTTTCTGGCCTTTGTGTACCCTATCCGGTCGGAGCAGGAGGCTAAGGACTACCTGGCCCAGCTACGCGACCTGCACCCCAAAGCCAACCACCACTGCTACGCCTACCGCCTGGGGCTGGACCCAGCTGGTAGCCGCAACCACTACCGCGCCAACGAAGACGGCGAGCCGTCGGGCTCGGCGGGTCGGCCTATTCTGAACACCCTGTACTCGCAAGACCTCACTAATATATTGGTGGTAGTTGTCAGGTACTTCGGGGGTACCCTGCTGGGCGTACCGGGGCTGATTAATGCGTACAAGTCGGCCACCGAAGAGGCTCTCGCGCAGGCGGTAGTTGTCACAAAGTATATATGCGATGAGTACGAAATCCTGTTTCCGTACGAGGCCATGAACGACGTGATGCGGGTTGTAAAAAGCAATAATCTGGAAGTAACGGAGCAGCTGTTTGAGATGGATTGCCGACTATTGGTACTTGTACGCAAAACCGCGCTCAACCAGGTAGTACCGGCTTTGGAGGAGATTGAAAAAGTAAAAATAAGGTACCTGAAAACGGTATAGTCCATCACCGCTGTGCTTATTCTGGTAACCCGGAACATTACCGCCGGAAGCGCCCCATGAACAACTATTGCCTCTGCCTCCTGATAGGCTGCCTGCTGCTCGCAGGTACTTCCCACCTTTCTTATTCGCAGCCGGTAAGGCTCGTCGTAATGACCGACATTGGCGGTGACCCCGACGACCAGCAGAGCCTGGTCCGGCTGCTGATCCATGCCGACCAGTTTGAGCTGGAAGGCCTGCTGACATCCAGCCGCCTGGAACACGGACAGGACACCCGGCCTGAGCTGATACACCAGCAGATAGATGCCTACGCGCTGGTGTTTGAAAATCTACGTAAACACGCGCGCCATTTTCCTGCTCCTGACTACCTGCGCTCGCTGGTACGGGCCGGAAGCGGTGACCAGCAGGCTTTGGGTGAAGGCCATAACACACCATCATCCGAACGGCTCATAGAGGTAGTGGACAAGACTGATGCCCGGCCCGTGTGGGTGACAGTCTGGGGTGGGCAGCGAGAACTGGCGCAGGCACTCTGGAAAGTCCAACAAACCCGCTCCAAAGCCGATACGGAAACATTCGTCCGCAAACTTCGCGTGCACGCTATCGGAAATCAGGACGGGCACCAGCGGTGGATTATGGAAAACTTCCCTCAGTTGTTCTTTGTGAGCAGCGGGTTCGTTAACTACGGCTATCCGTACGTCCCAAAAGTGCGGGAGACCTCTGCCTATCGGGGTATGTACATGACCGGTGACGAAAGCCTGACCTCGCGGGAGTGGGTGCGTGACCATATTATTGAAAATAACGGGCCTTTGGGCGCTTTGTATCCGCCCGGCGGTGGCGGAGTGCCCGGTATGAAGGAAGGTGATTCCCCAGCTTTTCTGGGCCTGACAGCCAATGGACTCAACGTACCCGAGCGTCCCGAGTGGGGTGGCTTTGGGGGACGATTCCGGCTGCTGCGACAACACCTCTACACCGATGCTGCTGACTTCCGGGAAGGAGTGTGGAACGAAAGGCTGAGCGTATCGAGGTGGCGCCCTTACTTTCAGAATGACTTCGCCGCCCGTATGGACTGGTGCGTAAAAGAAGTTTCGGAAGCTAATCATGCTCCAAAGGCAGTTGTGAATAAACAAAAAGGACTGGACGTACTGGAAATAAAGGCCAAAGCGGGTGACAAAGTAGCACTTTCGGCGGAGGGCTCGTCGGACCCCGACGGAAATGCATTAAATTATCGGTGGTGGAACTACTGGGAAGCCGGTACCTACCCCGGCCGGATCTTTTTACTAAATTCTGAAAGCCAAAACGCTACGCTGGCTATTCCCGCGGATGCTCAGGGAACCACGCTGCACGTTATTTTAGAAGTAACCGACACGGGCGTACCGGCCCTGACTTCCTTTCGCCGGGTCGTGATAAGGGTTGAATAACTAATTTGCAACCAAATCAGGTTGGTACTTACTACCTGCGCAATTTATCGGCCCGACAGTATCGTTACCAAAAGTATTGATTAAGAAGTTGGTAGTAGGTGAATTTGTTAAAAAGGCATTAAACATGATTGCATTCGAAATAAAAGGTGAGGTGGATAGCGAAGGCTTTGTGAGTAGTAAACAACCCATTGCCCTTCGCAATCAGAAGGTACGCGTACTGGCATTACTTGAAGAGGAGAATGAAGATACTGAGTGGCTGAAAGCCCTGTCAGGTAATTCAGCTTTTGATTTTTTTCACGAAGAAGCCGAAGACATTTATTCAATAGAGGACGGCAGGAAGCTTACCGATGAAGAATAAAATTGTTTTAGTTCCTTTCCCTTTTAATGATCTTTCGTCGGCAAAAGTTCGTCCTGCTCTGTCCCTTACTGAGAGAATAGGTACCTATGAGCACGTTATAATAATTGCTTTTATCACAAGTCAGTAAAGCTACTGAAAGCAGTGAAACACCGGTACTGCGGACAGATGATGGTTTCTCTGAAACAGGCTTGAAAGTTGACTCAGCTATACGGCTTCACCATCTTGTAACTATTCCCATCAGGTTAATCCAAAAACAGCTAGGTACTCTTCCCGTTTCTTTTCAAGAAATCATCAATCAAAAACTTACTAATCTTTTTGAATTGTAGTTAAAATAGACACCCTCTACTCCCGCAGCTTGTCGGCCTGGAGGTCAGCGTCGTAGTAGAAGTACTCATCAAAGGTGCGGCCGGAGGGTCCTCTGTACCTAAGCACCGAATTGGACTTGCAACAGCACCAGAAACGGCAAAAGCAGAAACATAAGTGTGACCACCGCAGACGGCATTCCAGCCGACGCTCCTACTGTATAGACAGACCAGCAGATAAATCGTCACAAACCATAGCACAAATCGGGGACTTGTCAGCATCGTTTGTAGATAATTAAGTACTGTTTTTGATACATTTTATAGTCAATCCATAACACGGTTCCGGCCTTTTTGTTACCTCCAAAAAGCAGAAGCGCCGCTCCCCGGGGAGCGGCG
>NZ_DASYHI010000004.1:0-5506 GCF_035998675.1 Telluribacter sp. | reverse complement strand
GTAGGCAACGGACTGACCATTAGCCAACATTTTGAGCACTTCTGCTTTGAAATCTGCATCGTACTTCCGACGTTTTTTTACGTACTGCATAGTCTTGCTAAGTTAAGCAAGTTTACTGTGCCGATAAACCGGACCATCTCAATGCAGAGGGTTACCGACCGTTCAAAATATATTCAAACCCACAGATGAAACCATTTTTTAGATATATTACGAAGGGAAACTGTAAGCAGGCAGTACCTATTGGAATAAATATTCTTAAAAGTAGTCCCCTGGATCTGACAGTTTTATTACATACCTGTACCTGCATAAGAAACAACAACTTACCTGATAGTCAGAACCTGATACCAAGATTTACAAAACTACTCGAAGTTATAATCTCAACCGGCAACGGAAGGTCAACAGAAACAGCAATTAAAATTGTAAATATTCAAGACGACTATGTCATCAAAGGTGTTTTAGGCTTTTTAGGAGGCCAAGAAAGTCTATCAGTAAAGGGTAACAAAACTTTCAGTGTATGGACAAATGGAAACGATAAATTGTACTTTGAAGATATTTTAAACGTTAAGTTTCCTGAGTAAAAATCTTTTTATTATAAATATTACCTCAATTGTAATAAACACCTGAGGTAAATAGATGCCCCTATTACTTCAATAAACTATTAGATCTTGTACTCTATTAGTCGCATGTATTTAATTTATTTCCGAAGGCCTCTGCCTAATGGCTTGCGAGCCGCGGGCCATCACCACGGACTGGGGAGTTTTCAATACATAGGGAAAATGATAGTACTCTTCTCTTCTAATTCACTAAAATAGTACCAACCGAAAGTACTTTTAATTCGTACCAGCCGGAAGCATATTTCGGATGGCAGTAATTTTCCAATTACCCTTTTGACTGACTACTACAAATGTACTCCACATTTGCCGGGTGGTACCATTGGGATTCTGGATGGTGTAGCGAGCATCCACCACGGCACTTTCGGGATTCAGGAAGCGTACCCTTTCCACTTTCAGCGTTCTGGTTCCGGGGTTCGTATCCGTACTTCGTACCATGCCGGCCATTGAACCTTTTATCCCCTCACGCCATTCTCCCGAAGACACCAGCTGGTCAATGTCGGTGGTCAAAATACTTTTCAACAAAACGGTATCCTGTTTTTCTCTTGCTAATGAGTAGTTGTCGATTAAGGCAATGATTGCCCGTTCCTGTTTGGCGTTTCGGGTACTTTGTCCCTGTACCAGCATGGGAACGAATAGCATGAGCCAGGCAAAAAGGTAGGTTCTGTTCATATTTCAGGATATATAAATTTTGGGTTTAACAAAGGTAGATCAGGTACTTAACCAATGTAGCTGACGTTTTTTTAGCGTCAACTTTACTGAGATTTTAAAGTAAAAAACACTGCAACAAAAAAAGCCCCTCCTGACGGAGGGGCCCCTTACTATCCTTTGGCCGGATGTAGAATATTTTCAATTCTGACCAGTGCGTCCTGCACATGGTACTTGGAAAGGTCGTCGGAAAAGCGGCTTTGGGTACTTTTTAACTGCTGCTGTAACTTCAAAAGCTCCCCCCTCACAATAGACCGAATATCTGACTGACTGATCTCGACCGGCGTGCTGGTGCGGCTATTGGCGGGTTTTTCGTTGAGCAGGAAGTTCATCCGGTCCAGGTAGGCTTTCTGCAGATTGCGTCGGTAAATATCAATCTTCCCACCGGTATACGCTTCGCTCCAGACCCCCCGCTGTAACTGGCGCACCATGGTCAGGGCATTGTAAGGTACTTCATTCACCTCGTTTTCCATCAGCCGGGCCATCCGGTCGGCCGAAAGCAGGCTGTTGAGGTGGCGCACCTGCAGACTCCGGATACCCTCCACGTAGTTGGCGTGGTGAATGTTGCGGGAAATTTTCGCTTCGTGCAGCCATGCCGGCGAAGAGAAAGCATTTTTCAGGATCCAATCCAGCGAGGCGGTTTGCGTTTTTGCCGCCACCGGGGTATATATAAATCCTTCCTGGTTGGGTTTCTGGCGGTTTTCGTGGACACCTCCCACATTGGTTATCACATGGCCGATGTACCGGCTCCAAACCGCGAGCATCTCCCCGTACAGTTCTTCCAGGTCGTCGTAGTCGTTGGTTTGGGCGGCGGTCCAGTCGTACAATTTGGGCGCTACCTGTTTTAAATTCTTTAAACCATAGGTACTTGCCTGCACCACATCCGCCCCTATACCCTCAGTCTGGCTCTCGGGATCGTAACCGCCACTGCCACTACCAAACTGGTAGATCGGGTCGCCGGTTTTTTCATTGATCCATCCGGCCAAAGTAGGTACCTCCGTCTCGGCGCTTCGGGCGTCCGGCAGGTAGCGATACCCCCAGTTGATAACGTAGTGGTCGTATGGCCCCAACTGACGCACAAACCGGACCTCCTTGTCGCCGGGCTGCGCCACGTAGTTGTAGCGGGCGTAGTCCATAATCGTAGCGGCAATACCGTACTGCTGGGTAAATTTTCCCGAACGCAGGGAGTCGGTAGGATAGGCTGCACTGGCCTTCATGTTGTGGGGCAGCCCCAGCGCGTGACCTACTTCGTGGGTAATTACCTCCTTCATCATTTCGCCCAGGTCTTCCATGGGGGTATCGAGCGTGCGGGCGCTGGTGTTGGCGGCACCGGTTTCCAGCAGGTACCGGTTACGGTACGAGCGCAGGTGGTTGTGGTACCAGATAATGTCGCTTTCGATGATCTCACCGGAGCGGGGGTCCGACACACTGGGCCCAACGGCATTGCGGGTGGTGCTGGCCACGTACCTTACCACCGAGTACCGCACATCTTCCGGATTAAAATCCGGATCTTCTTCGGGTGTGGGCGGGTCTTTGGCAATAATCGCGTTTTTAAACCCAGCGGTTTCAAAAGCCTGCTGCCACTGCTCCACGCCCGCTTTGATATAAGGACGCAACTTGGCGGGCGTAGCCGGGTCGAGGTAGTACACAATGGGCTTTACGGGTTCTACCAGTTCACCCCGACGGTAGGCAGCCATATCCTTAGGTACCAGTTTCCAGCGCCGTATGTACGACTTCTCGTCGGCTTTCAGGGCTTCGGAGCCGTAGTCCAGTTGACGGATGTTGAAGTACCCTACCCGGTAGTCGTTGATGCGGGGCTGCATAGGTACTTTCGGCAGCAGTACCATCGACTGGTTCATCAACACGCTGATGGCACCCGTGGTCGAGTTGGAAGGCGGCTCGGCGGCGTCATAGGTAAAATCCTGCCTGACTTCAATGTTTAGCGGAAAACTTTTGACGCTGGAAATAAAACTGCGGCTTTCATCCAGCCTGCTCACTTTATAGTTCTTCCGCATGTCGGGGTCCAGTCCGCTGAACGCTTTTACGTCGCTGGTAAAAAACTTCGTTACGTCAATCAGGTAAGCGGAGGAATCTTTGGACAAGGCGGCAATGTCAAAGGCATAAATGGTAGGTTGGTAGTTATTGGCCCGCACCGAAATATTGATCGGTAGCGAGTCCGCAGCAACCGAACCGTACGATTTTGATTTTAACAGGATCTTTTCCCCGAATTTCTGCCACTCTACCATCAGTTCATTGACCGAAGAACCCGCATTAACGTACCCCCCGCCCAGGCCGGAAGGCAGGCTGGCAAACCGGCTGATCCAGAGAAAATCGCGTTTGAGTAAGGAGTCGGGTATTTCGTAGTAGTACTTATCGGCTACTTTATGAATTGTAAACAGCCCCTGGTCAGTTACTGCGTCTTTGGTAATGAGTTCACTGTAACTTTTCATGCCAACTCGGGCGACGGCTCTTGGCCTTTCGGCCGTCTCCGTTTTAGTCGGGGTTGCTGAGGTTGCCTGCTGTGGTACTTTGGTACTTGTGCAGGAAGCCTGAATAAGGGCCAGCAGTCCGGCAAGACCAATGGCCTGATAATGTTTTAACATGGGTTGAAAGTTATTCGATGAAGAGTTGATTCTCAATTAAAAATTAGCCGCTTAAAGATAATACACTTTTTTTTGAATAAAGCAGTAAAACAAGTAGGAGAACAATCATCTTTCCCTTTGGTTGCATATACATGTAAACTGGCTCCAGATGAAACCCCATGTTCCTTTTTCCTACCGGTACTTACTACTTCTGTTTTTTTTAGTAGCAGGTACGGCTAATGCCCAGTACGCCCAGGTACCTTCTGCGGTTTATCGCTGGGACGTGGCGCCGGTTTCAAGGAAGGCCAATTCGGAGCAGAGGGTGCTGCTGGAAGGCGCTACCCCGCACTTTACCCACCTGAAAATCCACGCAACTACCGTGGAGGCCGGTCAGGCTCCCCATGACGCGCACGCGCACCCCGACGAAGAACTGGTGATTGTGAAGGAAGGTCGGCTCACTATTACCTTTAATGGAAAAACTGAATTGCTTGAAGCGGGCAGCATAGCCCTGTTCATGCCCGGCGACAGACACGGCTTTGAGAACAGGAGTACCGGGCCCGTTACCTACTACATCATGCGGTACGAGTCGGCCAGTCCCCAACCCGAAAGAGGTACTAAGGCCGGTGGTTCGTTTGTAAAACACTGGAAGGACCTGGAATACAAAACCCACGACAAAGGTGGCCGCAGGAATGTATTTGACCGGGCCACTGCGCATTCGGAACGGTTTGAGATGCACACCACGACGCTTAATGCAGGGCTCATGAGCCACCCGCCCCATACGCACCGGGCCGCCGAAATCCTGCTTCTTATTGAGGGACAAGCCGAGGAAAGTATTGATGGAAAATGGACACCCGCCGCAGTGGGTGATATTATATTCCTGCAGTCGCAGGTACCCCACGCCATCCGAAACACCGGTTCCAGGCCCTGCACCTACTTTGCCTTTCAGTTTGAATAAAGATTTTGTAAATGAGTGAGAGGCGAAAATAGTATTGATTTTCAGGAGTAGAAAATCTAGTATTCCTGGATTAATACATTTGTAGGGATATTTAAAGTTTTATGAAGATTTCTAATCATATCCAGGGTGAGCTTCCTTTTTTTATTTAGTATTTCACTTACTCTGCTTTTATAACCTAGAACTTCTGCTAGCTCTTTTTGCTTAATTCCCAGCTGCTCCATCCTGAACTTTACAGCTTCAATCGGGTCCGGTTTACCGATTGGAAAGTGCTCCTTTTCATAAGAATCAATGAGAAAAGCAATTACTTCTAATTCATCACCTTCCGGTGTACCTGGCTCTGCATCGAATATCACTTCCAGCCTTTGCAAGACCAGTTGATAATCATTTTCATTTTTTATTAATTTAATATTCATGAGCTATTTGATTAAATCCTGGCCGCATCTATTTTATCGTATTCGGCATGGGTACCTAAAAAACGTATCCACACAATTCCATACTTGTAGTTAATCTTAGAACCTGTTTAAAAATAAGGTATAAAGGGTCAAAAAAGGCAGAATCAGCCTATCTTGTGGGTTAATCCGACCAAAGATGTACCCCACAGACCTGACTGATTCCGCCTGGCAAGTTATCCAGGAAATCCTTGCTGACAA
>NZ_DASYHI010000001.1:0-35287 GCF_035998675.1 Telluribacter sp. | reverse complement strand
GGAAGATACCGGCCGCAAAACCTCCTTTTATCAGGGTGGAGCCTTCGTAGATGTCTACCAGTACGGCTGCGTTGGGATTGCTCCGGTCGTAGGCCCAGCCTCCCAGGTTATTGCAGTCGGCATAATCCAGGAAGCCTTCCAAGGTACTGCAGTTAACAGTAGGCTGGCTGATGGCGGTAGTACCGCTCACGCTGACGGTAACGCTGCCATTGGGGCTGGTACAGTTGCTGACGGTACAGGTAGCGGTGTAGGTACTGCTCTGGCCGGGGCTCACGCTGATGCTGCTGCCGCTCTGGCCGGTCGACCAGGTCACAGTACCCGAACAGCCGCTGGCGGTAAGGGTACTGCTCTGGCCGGAGGTAATGCTGGCAGCACTCGCTGTCAATACCGGTGCCGGTGGCGCCACGCAGTCGATGGGACTGGGGCTGGTGTAGGGAGAGAGTACAGCACCCGGTACAATCTCGGCCGGGGAAGTCGTGGATTGGCCTGGTCTGGACCAGCCCACGGCCAGGTTGTCCCAGTAGTCGCCGTCTTTGTGACGGATTTCAAAGAAGTACTTCTGGCAGGCCGTCAGGGTAACAGCGACTGATTTCTGATTGCCTTCCTTACCCCACTCCAACGCATTGGTCCAGTCATTGACCCAGGCCACCCGCTGCATGCTGCCGGGGCTTTCGCTACTGCTCAGCCACAGCTCACTGTTGTCGTCGCTGGAAATCCAAAACACGTAGCTGCCCGTTTGGGGGGCGGTGATGTAGCCCTGGATGAGCTGACCGTAGTTGTCGCCCCAGTTGCTCTGGGTACGCAGTTCGGTAAGCTGGCCGGTGCTGTTGGGGGTTTTGGTGTAGTTGTTGGTCTGTGCGGCCAGATCACTGATGCGGGTACCGCCTATACCCGTCCAGCGCTTATGGGTGGCAAAGCCCTCGGCTGGTGGACAACTACTGGCAGCACTGCTCACGCTGACGGTAACGCTGCCGTTGGGGCTGGTACAGTTGCTGACGGTACAGGTAGCGGTGTAGGTACTGCTCTGGCCCGGGCTCACGCTGATGCTATTGCCGCTCTGGCCGGTCGACCAGGTCACAGTACCCGAACAGCCGCTGGCGGTAAGGGTACTGCTCTGGCCGGAGGTAATGCTGGCAGCACTTGCCGTTAGTACCGGTGCCGGTGGGGTTGTGCATTCAACACATGTGCTATTATCGAAAAGGTCATCTTCATGTAAATAAATATTAACCGCTTTGGCACCGGCCGGGTTGTTATTGTATTGGTTTAACCATTCCTGATAAACATTCCTGCCGGCGGCGGTAATAAATTTATTACCCTCGTAAAAATTAGCGGTTAGTGCTTCGGAGAAGGTATAACTCATGCCGCCGGCCGTATTAATCGTAGACATAATTCCATTGGTACCCCTTATCCATTGATCCCGCACCTGAATAAAAGTTGAGCCCAAGGAATTAAGCATATTGGGATCTCCGGTAACCACACAGAAAATTTTAGCCCCATGCGCATAACTGCTATTTATAAACTCAGGTATAAGATGCAGTTTTCCATCAATTGGCAGCGTTTCGTTCATAATCCATTTGCCGGGCAAATTGGTACGAAGTAAGTCCATGGAGAAGCGATGGTCGTAGTCAAATACATCGTTGACCTTAGTTCCATCCGCTTTTTCACTTAAACTCTTAAACGCCAGGGTACCTCTCTTACGCGCTAAACCGTCGAACGCAGAGCCGAATTCGTTTATGATCTTTATTCTTGAATCAATGGATCTGATGTGACCATACATCTGATCAATGAATTCCTTCAGCTTCTTATGCCGGAAGGCATACCATCTCTTACCTTGTTCGGAAGTCAGATCAGCAGGAGCTACCATTGGGTCAGCGCAGTACTTACTCTTGTGCCAGGCCCGGTACTGGTTGACCATTTCATCGGAGTAATCCAGCAAATTTTCGTGATCATACTCTAACTCCTGTGAACTGGCCGTAGTTACTGAGGTGAATATTAAGTTGTTCTCATCAACCAGACCTTTATACCTGGACATTGCTTCCGAAATAAATCCTTTAGCCCTGTCAATAGTAGACTGTTTAGCAAAACTGAATTGTCTGAATTGCCATCCCCCCAAATGAATGGTTCCATCCCTGTTTTTTGCGTGTGAAGAGCCTCCCCACAGGTATTCAGAGCGGTTTGCCACGACCCCGTAAGGTGTAAGGTCAGCCGAGCCTAAATGGAATCGGAAAGCTATTTTCATTCCCAGGGATTTGGCTTTTTCTACTTCCTGGTCTATTTGGAGCCAATGGCTGGAGGGCTGCCAGTTCGGATTTGTAGCACACTCAGCGTTACGACATTTGATAGCATCCCAGCGGACGGTAAGGTATACGGCATTGAAACCCAGGTTATAAGCAGTTTCAATAACTGGTCTGAAATCGCGGTCTTCATTATCATTAACAATCATCAGAGCTAAATAGCGCCTGTTATCGTCGGCCGTGATAATTTTTGCAATTGGTTTGGCAAAAGAAGAGTAGCCAAAAAATGTTAAGAGGAAAATCAGGGAAAGTACCTGTCCAATCAATTTATTTACAGAGGTAGATCCCGCAGAAAATGAGTACCTGAAACCTTTAATACACAAGCGGTTACATAAAAAATGGACGCAGCAATTCTGTATAGCTTTTTTCATGAGGAGAAAGCATTTCTAGATGGAAAGAAAAGACATAGTGATCCCTGACAGGATTATCAATCGCGTCGAAGGAAAACGACTAATTAAAATAATGCATAAATGGCCCGTGAGTAAAAAGGCAGGAGGAGTAAGCCTGGTGGCTTTTGCGCGAAAGTAAAATACATTTTCATAGAGGGAGGGTGATTTAAGTATATTATGTACAATATCAGTTACAAACTTAAATCTAAAGTACTACCTTAAGAAATATTTAAGGATATTATTTTTGATAACTTCGTAAGTGGTTTTGCGCATAGCAGAATCCGAAAAATTTCAATCCAAAACTGCTTTTAAGTCCTAAGTAATCTTGGAATAGGAATAAAATATTGCAACCCTCCTAAACCTTAATTTTTTTAACTACAACCGCGCCAGTACCCGTTCCGAAACGGTTTGCCCGATTGAAAGGGAAGAGGTAGCTGCCGGAGATGGGGCGTTGCATACATTAATGGCGTACGTGGTTTCCAGAATAGCAAAATCATCTAGCAGACCGCCTTCGTAGTCACAGGCCTGGGCGCGTACGCCCGCACCGCCGGGTACCAGATCCTCTTCCTGAATATCGGGTATCAACTCCTGTAGGGCCTTGGTGAAGGCGGCTTTGGAGAAGGAGCGGTAGTATTCACCCAGGCCCGTGCGCCAGTACTTAGCGGCTACTTTGCGGAAGCCGGGCCAGGCTAAGGTTTCAAATAGCTCGGAGAACTGAATATCCAGCTTACTGTATCCCTCCCGTCGGAAAGCCAGCACGGCATTAGGACCGGCTTCAATTCCTCCCCCGATCATACGAGTAAAGTGTACGCCCAGAAAAGGGAAGTTAGGGTCGGGTACGGGGTATATCAGGTTGCGGACCAGATGGTGCTTTTCGGGCTTTATCTTATAGTACTCTCCCCGGAAAGGTACTATCTGTACCTTCATGGCTTCGGACTGGGTAAGTTGCGCTACCTTGTCTGAGTACAGACCGGCACAGTTAACTACCAGCTTGGTGGAGTAGCTGTTGCCTTTCTCCGTTATTATTTCAGTCCGTCCGTTCTGGTGGCGGATGTCGGTTACTTTTTCCCCGAAAAGGATTTCGCCCTCCTGCTTCTGTACCCGCTCGGCGTATTTTTCCGTAACCGCTTTGTAATCGATAATTCCGGTATAGGGTACCCATATTCCTTCCAAACCCGCTACGTGTGGTTCAATTTCCCGCATTTCTTCCAGCGAGATCTTCCGGTTCTGGGTCAGGCCGTTCTGAATACCCCGCTCGTACAGGCCGTGAAGAATAGGCACCTGTTCGGGTTGAGTAGCTACTACAATCTTACCGCACAAATCGTAAGGTACGCCTTCATGGTCACAAAAATCCAGCAGCATCTTATACCCCCTGATGCAGTTGACAGCCTTCAGACTTCCGGGCTTGTAGTACAGCCCCGAGTGAATTACGCCGCTGTTATGGCCGGTCTGATGCCTGGCTACTTCCTGCTCTTTTTCCAGTACCAGTAGTTTTAGGGAAGGACGCTGCTCTTTCAGGCGCAATGCCGTGGCCACGCCCACGATTCCTCCGCCAATAATAATAATATCGTACATGTAGTAGGGATTGAGTGAGTGAGGGGTACGGTGTCAAATGCTGCAAAGTTAGCCCGGAAAGGAGATTTTACCCATAGTTACACTGGGTACTCCTTCGCGGGTACCAAAGTGGGTAGTACCTCCCGCTACGGTTTCATTGGCCAGTACCGCAAAAAGAACAGCTTCTTTGGCATCGCCGGCAATGCGTAGCTCGTCAGTGAGGTGGAGGGGCAAGTCAGGGAGTTGTTCCCGGATATGTCGCATCAGTACCGGGTTATGCGCGCCCCCGCCACTTGCATACATAAAGTAAGATTCCTGCGGCCGTACCACTTTTTTGATGGCCTCTACAATAGTATCCGCGCTGAACCGGGTCAGAGTGGCCATGAGGTCTTCGGGAGTCATGGAGGTGGTGCCGCTCCGCTGCTGGGCATTCCGGACAAAGTCCAGGTTAAATACTTCCGGCCCGGTGGTTTTGGGAAAAGGCGCGTCAAAGAAAGCATTCTTTTTCAGAAAGCGCAGCAAATCCTGATTTACCTGTCCACTTGCTGCTATGGCTCCACCTTCATCGTAGGGCCGTTCAAAAAAGCGTCTTGAAAAAGCATCAATGAGGGTATTGCCGGGGCCGGTATCGGTGGTAAAAACCTGGGAGGCATCAAGTGTACCGGGCAGGTAGGTAAAGTTGGCAATGCCGCCCATGTTCAGCAAAATCCGGTTTTCATTCTCCTTAGAAAAAAGCAGATAGTCGCCGTAGACAGCCAAAGGAGCCCCTTCGCCACCAGCCGCTATGTGCTTCTGCCGGAAATCACTGAGGGTGATGATGCCCGTGAGCACGGCAATATGATCGCCATCGCCAATTTGTAAGGTTGAATTGGGAAAATTAGGCAGTCCGTGCTGTTTCTGGGGAGCATGAAAAACGGTTTGTCCGTGGCTGGCAATCAGGTCTACCGCGGTAGGGGCTATGTTCCAGCTTTCCAGGCACTCCAGAATCATACGGGCGTGCGTGCGCCCAATGTGGGGGTTGAGCAGGCAAAGCTGCTGAAAGGAAATTTCGGTCTTAGCGAAAATCTTGCGAATCTCGTTCCGAAAGCTATCTGTGTAGGGTACCGTTTTAAACTCCCGCAGTTCCAGCCGGGTGTCGGTGCCGCTCCCGGTAATTTGGCAAAGCGCTACGTCCAATCCATCCAGCGAAGTACCTGACATCAATCCTATAATCGTCCGCGTTTGCTTGTTAGCAATATCTATCAGCTCTTTGATGTATTTGTTCATGGGGTGTCATTCTGAAAAGTAGCTTCAAATATCCACAATTTTAGGGTACCTCCTCCGGAGTTGCCACAATTTTTATACTACCATTTTCAGTTGATTTCCCAGATTAGCTATGATTTCTAAAACAGAAAGGCACCCGTCGGGTGCCTTTCTGTTACTATTCGTTATTCTGCTGGGGCGCTTTGCTCTTCGCACGGTTCCGGTTATTCTTTTTCTTCTTCTTTTTCTTTTTCTGCTCTTCGCTGTACTTGCGGTCCAGACTTTCCAAATCACTGTTTATCGGGCCTTTTTCTACTTTCTTCTCTGGCTCGGGGGTCAGTACTTCCAGTGATTCGGGCAGGATACCCTTCTTATTCATGTCCAGAATCTCGGTTACCTTTTCAATGGGTAATGAGTACCAGTTGGTTTCCTTATCAAACCCAAACCACATGATCTTTTTGAAGATATCTGTTTTCTGGAGCGTCGCGTTTCCTTTCTTCGTTTTAAGAGGTACCTCCACGCTGGGGATATCCCGGAGCGCATCCATATAGGTTTCCAGCTCGTAGTTGAGGCAACACTTCAGCCTTCCGCACTGGCCCGACAGTTTAGCCGGATTCAGCGAGAGGTTCTGATAGCGGGCCGCCGAGGTAGATATGCTCTTGAAGTCGGTCAGCCAGGTAGAACAGCACAGTTCGCGCCCGCAGGAGCCTACGCCACCCAGGCGGCTGGCCTCCTGGCGCAGACTAATCTGACGCATCTCCACCCTGATCTTGAACTCGCCCGCCAGCAGCTTTATCAGCTCCCGGAAGTCAACCCGCTCTTCGGATGAATAATAAAAGGTGGCTTTGGTGTTGTCAGACTGGTACTCTACGTCCGACAGCTTCATATTCAGCTTTAGATCGCGGATAATTTCGCGCGTCCGATACATGGTAGGCAGGTCCCGGGCAATGGCCTGCGTATGCTTTTCAAGATCTTTTTCGTTGGCCACCCGATACACTACCTTCAGATCATCATTAAGGAGAATGTTCTTACGCTTCATCTGAAGACGAACCAGTTCTCCCTGCAACGAGATCATGCCTATATGATGCCCCGAGGGCATTTCGCAAACTACGTAATCGCCGGTAGTTAAATCCAGCTGATTGACGTTACGGAAGTATTCTTTCCGCCCGCCCTTAAATTTCACTTCCAAAACATCAAACCGCTGAGCCACGGGTACTTCCATGTTGCTCAGCCAGTCGAATACGTTCAGCTTATTGCACCCGCCTGTTCCGCAGGTTCCGTTGCTTCCACACCCGGCAACTGCTGCACCACTGGTGCCACACCCGCCGGATGTACATGATATACATCCCATAATTCTACATCCTCAATCTTTAAAACGTATTAAATCAAGTCCGATGTCGTGTCGGTAGTACTTGCCCTCAAACTGTACCGTATGCGCAGCACGCTGCGACTTATGAACGGCATTTTCGAGAGAATTCGCCACCCCGGTCAGGGCCATTACTCTGCCCCCGTTGGTCACGACCTCGGTGTTTGTATTAAACGTGGTTCCTGCGTGAAACACGACCACATCGTCCAGCCTGTGCGTTTCGGTGATTACCTTGCCTTTCTCGTAGACATCCGGATAACCTCCCGAAACCACTACTGTAGTTACCGCTACCTGCGGTGATATATTCATTTCAACGTCCTGAAGGGTACCTTTGGCCGTGGCCGCCAGCAATGTAACCAGGTCCGACTGGATACGCGGCAGGACTACCTCAGTTTCCGGATCGCCCATCCGGACGTTGTACTCAATAACGTAAGGTTCGGCCTTGACGTTCATGAGGCCTATAAAGATAAAGCCTACGTACTTGATACCCTCGCTTTTTAGTCCGGCCAGGGTAGGCTTCACCACTTTTTCCTCTACTTTTCGGAGGAAATTACCATCCGCAAAGATAACCGGTGAAACGGCTCCCATACCTCCGGTATTAGGTCCGGCGTCGTTCTCACCGATGCGCTTGTAATCTTTGGCTTCGGGCAAAATCTTATAGTGTTCTCCATCACTAAGCACAAAAACCGATAATTCTACCCCCCGCAAGAACTGCTCTACCACTACCTTACTGCCTGCTTCTCCAAACTTGCCCCCCACCAGCATTTCGCGCATGGCCTCCTGAGCATCGGCCAGGTTTTCGGCAATGATAACTCCCTTGCCAGCCGCCAGTCCATCGGCTTTCAATACTATGGGTAAAGCGTGGCTTCCCAAGTAAGTCAGGCCTTCTTCCAGCGTTTCTGCCGTAAAGGTCCGGGAGGCCGCCGTAGGAATCCCGTACTTTTGCATGAAGTTTTTAGAAAAATCCTTACTGCCTTCCAGCTGAGCACCTGCCTTGTCCGGCCCGATCAGGCGCACGTGCTTCAGGTCAGCACGGTCCCGAAAGAAATCCACAATACCACCCACGAGCGGCTCTTCGGGACCTATAATAACCAGGTCGATTCGATTTTTAAGAACAGCATCGGCTACTGCTTCAAAATCATTATACGAAACTGGCAGGTTGGTGGCCAGTTCGGCGGTACCGGCGTTACCGGGCGCTACAAATAATTCATCACAAAAAGGGCTTTGAGAGATTTTCCACGCAAATGCGTGTTCGCGACCGCCAGCACCCAGAATAAGTATGTTCATGCTATGTAATAGAATAAAAACCCGGAGAGCTACCAGCCCTGCCCGGTCTAAAGGTGTGAATTAGTTGGCTAGTTCAGACAGGAACTTGATACGCATGAGTCGTAATTCTTCTTCACTGACGTCCTCCCCGGCAAACTCCTTCAAAGCGGTTGCAATATTGTCTGTTTCGGCATTCATAAAATAATCGTAAATATCCTGCTGCCGCTCCCTATCCATGATCTGATTGACGTAGTAGTCAAGGTTCAGCTTGGTACCTGAGTAGCAGATATGCTCGATTTCTTCGATCAAATCCTCCATGTTCAGGTCTTTAGACTCGGCAATTTCCTCCAGATCCACCTTCCGGTCTACCTGTTGAATAATAAAGATCTTTACCTTCGACTTATTGACAGTAGACTTAATAACCACATCCTTGGCCGTTTCTATGTCGTTTTCTTCGACATAGCGGCTGATGAGGTCAATAAACTGGCGGCCAAACTTCTGTACCTTACCCATACCAACGCCATTGATCTGCGCCATTTCCTGCTGGGTGGTCGGGTAGGTAGTAGCCATTTCTTCCAGCGATGGATCCTGGAAAATAACGTAAGGGGGCAGGTTCTTTTCCTTGGCCACTTTCTTGCGAAGGGCTTTCAGCATACCCAGCAGGGCTTCGTCGTAGGCGTGAGCGCTCCCGCTGCCTACCGCTCCTCCATCCTTATCCTCATCTTCTACTTTTTCGCTTTCTTCTTCGTAGTTATGGTCTTTGCTGATGGTAACCGCGTAGGGGTCAATGATGAAGTTACCGCCCTTTTCAGAGAGTTTCAGGACGCCGTAATTTTCAACGTCTTTTTCCAGGTACCCATAAATTACCAGCTGACGAAGCAGCGATATCCAGAAGTCGCGTGATTCGTTGAGTTCGGTACCCTTGCCGTATACGTCGAGCTTGTCGTGTTCGTAGCTGCGTACGTACTGGTTATCGGTGGCCGTAACCAGGTCGGCTATGTGGTCCCCGTCAAAGCGCTGGCCGGTTTGCTGCACCGCCCGCAGTACCAGTATCGCCTCCTCCTGCACCTTTACCCGCTCGGTATGCTTTACGCAGTTATCACAAAAACCACAGTCTTTATCCAGGTACTCACCAAAGTAGCTCAGAAGCTGCCGACGGCGGCATACACCCAGGTTCGCGTAGGCGACCATTTCGTTGAGCAGGTGCCGGGCATTGTCCCGCTCCGTTACTGACTTATCCTTATTGAATTTTTCCAGCTTCAGAATATCGTCGTAGCTGTAGAACATCACGCAGTTGCCTTCCAGACCATCGCGGCCGGCGCGGCCGGTTTCCTGGTAGTAGCCTTCCAGCGACTTGGGTACATCGTAATGGATCACAAACCGTACATCCGGCTTGTCTATTCCCATGCCGAAAGCAATGGTAGCCACAATCACAT
The DNA here is from genome assembly GCF_035998675.1 of Telluribacter sp. Taxonomy (NCBI): domain Bacteria; kingdom Pseudomonadati; phylum Bacteroidota; class Cytophagia; order Cytophagales; family Spirosomataceae; genus Telluribacter; species Telluribacter sp. The sequence goes on along the minus strand of NZ_DASYHI010000001.1, from coordinate 25,740 downwards.
CAGCCTCCTCGTTCAGGAAGGCATCCTGGTTGGCTATGCGGGTGTTACTATCCAGTCCGGCGTGGTAAGGCAGCGCGCGCACGTCATTAACGCTAAGCAGCTCGGCTATCTCCTCCACCGTTTTACGGCTCAGGCAATAAATAATTCCCGACTTGCCCTTGTTGTTACGGATATAGCGAATCAGTTGCTTCTTGGCGTCTTTCTTGGACCGGATTTCGTAGTAGAGGTTCTTCCGGTTAAAGGACGACTTGAAGGTTTCGGCCTCCTCCATCTGCAGGTTCTTCCGGATATCCTGCTGTACTTTGGGTGTAGCGGTGGCCGTCAGGGCAATGATTGGAAGATCGCCGATATTGTCTATGATTCCATGGATACGACGGTACTCCGGACGGAAGTCATGTCCCCACTCCGAAATACAGTGCGCTTCATCAATGGCTACAAATGAAATCCTGGTCCTTTGCAGAAAATCAAGATTTTCCTCCTTGGTGAGGGATTCGGGAGCAATGTACAGCAGTTTGAGGGTACCATCCAGCGCGTCTCTTTTCACCCGGTTAATCTCCGCCTTAGTCAGGGTTGAGTTCAGAAACTGCGCATTGATACCAAAGGCATTCATCTGATCTACCTGATTTTTCATTAGGGCAATCAGGGGTGAAATAACAATGGCCATTCCATCAGTCACAATAGCGGGTAGCTGGTAGCACAGCGACTTACCCGCTCCGGTAGGCATAATCACAAAGGTGTTCTTTCCGGCCAATATGTTCTGGATAATGATCTCTTGGTCGCCCCGGAACTGGCTGTAACCAAAGATTTCTTTAAGTCTTTCCTTCAATGTGTCTAAAACGACCTTATCAACCTGCTGTATCATGCTCTGTTACCAAATGGGTTATTCCAAAGTTCTCTATCTTTGCTTGTAAATCAGTACTAAAATTAATCAATTCTATAACAGTAATTCAAATTTGAAATTAGTAAAAAATATTCAGTCCATCGCAAAAGATGTCATACAGCAGGAGGCGGATGCAGTACGGCATCTGGCCGACCTTATTGATGAATCCTTTGAATGCTGTGTCGAAACCATCTTGCGGACCGGCGGCCGGGTAGTGATAACCGGTATCGGAAAGAGCGCCCTGATCGGACAAAAAATAGTAGCTACCCTTAACTCTACCGGTACACCGGCCTTGTTCATGCACGCGGCCGACGCCATCCACGGTGATTTGGGAATGATCCAGACGGACGATGTAGTACTGGCTATTTCCAAAAGTGGCGATACGGCCGAAATAAAAGTACTGGTCCCTTTACTGAAACGTACCAACGTTACCCTGATTGCCATGGTGAGCAACCGCGAATCCTACCTGGGCCGTAATGCCCACCATGTACTACACGCTTATGCACCTACCGAAGCCGACCCACTAGACCTGGCTCCTACCACCAGTACTACCGTAGCCCTGGCGCTGGGCGATGCTCTGGCCATTTGCCTGCTGGAGGCCCGGGGCTTTACCCGGCAGGATTTTGCGCGGTACCACCCCGGCGGCGCACTCGGCAAGAAACTGTACCTGAAAGTGTGTGATATTTATCCCGGCAACACGCTTCCCCTGGTGGCCGAGTCGGCTACGGTGAAGGAGGTGATTCTGGAGATTACGTCCAAAAGATTAGGCGCAACGGCCGTGGTGGACGCCCACAACCAACTGGCCGGTATCGTTACGGATGGCGACTTGCGGCGTATGCTTAACCAGTACGACACTTCGCACATACTATCCCTGACCGCCCGCGATATCATGACCCCCTCGCCCATTTGTATTGCTTCGGAAGAATACGCGGTAAAAGCGCTTCAGATTATGCAGGCCAAAAGTATCACGCAGCTGATTGTGGCGGATCAGGGTACGGTGAAGGGCTTTGTACACTTACACGACCTATTAAAAGAGGGATTGGTATAGGTACCAATCCCTCTTTTTCTCTTCTACCGCATCCGGTTTGACTCCTTCACGACCCGTTCATCGCGACGGATAAATCGGTTGGCCAGTACATTGGCCAGCATGGCTACTACCAGCGCGTAAAATCCGGTAAGGTACTCGCCCGGGCGCTCCGGCTCAAAAAACTTGGATGCCTTGTAGTAGGTCTGGTAAATGGTACCGGCCAGCAGTATGGTCATGAGTATGGAATTTACCGCGCACAACGCCGACTGCAGCAACCGGTTGCGGTACTTAAAAATAGCAAAGATGGCCACCCCGGCTACCAGTACGGCCAGCAGGGCCAGGTACATAACCGACTGTACCTCCGACTGCGTAGCATTGAGCTGGTGCGTCAGATGCAAGGCATCCAGCGTAGCAGTTTGCTCACCACCGGCAGCAGTTTTCTGCCAGACCGGAAGCGCCAGAAACACGCCCATGCCAATGGCTACTATGGCTAAAAAAAGGGTTTGAATGCGTTGTAACATTACTACTATTGGAAATAATAAATGGGTAACTCAAAAAGCCTTCAGAGTGAAAGGCCTGCAAAAATAGGAAGGAATGGAAAAATCCAAAATTATTCTACTACTAACTCCGCGTAAAGGTCAAACTCCTGCGCGTCGGTGATCCGTACGTTGGCAAAATCGCCCAGGCGTACGTAGTTGCTGGCAGATAGTAGTACTTCATTATCTACTTCGGGTGAATCAGACTCCGTCCGGCCAATAAAGTACCCTCCTTCTTTCCGGTCGAAAAGTACTTTACAGGTCTTCCCAATTTTCTGCTGATTCAGCTCCAGCGATATACCCTGCTGCAGCTCCATGATGGCATCGGCCCGCTCCTGCTTTACTTCGGCGGGTACGTCATCGGCCATAGTGTGGGAGTAGGTGTTTTCTTCGTGCGAGTACTGGAATACCCCCAGCCGCTCAAAGCGCATTTTCTCTACAAACTCGTAGGTTTCTTCGAAGAGTTCTTCGGTTTCGCCCGGGTGGCCGACGATGAGCGTTGTACGTAGTGCGATACCGGGCACTTTTTCACGTATGGTTTCGATGAGGGCTTCGGTCTTCTCGCGGGTTATGCCCCGTCGCATGGCTTTCAGGATTTCAGTCGAGCCGGTCTGAAGGGGCATGTCCAGGTACTTACAAATAGTAGGGCGCTCGCGCATGACATCCAGTACATCCAGCGGGAAGCCCGACGGATAAGCGTACTGCAGTCGAATCCAGTCGATACCTTCCACGTGGGCCAGTTGGTTCATCAGGTCGGCCAGGTTACGTTTTTTGTAAATATCCAGGCCGTAGTAGGTCAGGTCCTGCGCAATCAGGATGAGCTCCTTAGTACCGCGCTTCGCCAGCGAACGTGCCTCGGTAAGCAGTTCATCCATGGGTCGCGACACGTGTCCGCCCCGCATCAGCGGAATAGCGCAGAAGCTACACGGCCGGTCGCAGCCTTCGGCGATCTTGAGGTAAGCGTAGTGGGCCGGGGTAGTCAGCAGGCGCTCCCCTACCAGCTCGTGTTTGTAGTCGGCTTTGAGGGTCTTGAGCAGGCGCGGCAGTTCGTTGGTACCAAACCAGGCATCCACATTGGGTATCTCCACGGCCAGCTCGTCTTTGTAGCGGTGCGAGAGGCAACCCGTCACGTATACTTTATCTACCATGCCCCGCTCCTTGGCGTCGGCGTAGCGCAGAATGGTTTCGATGGATTCTTCTTTGGCACCGTCAATAAACCCGCAGGTATTGATGACTACAATCTCCGAATTATCCTTTTTGGATTCGTGCGCTACCTCGTAGCCATTGCCTTTAAGTTGCGTGTAAAGTACTTCCGAGTCCACCAGGTTTTTGGAGCAGCCCAGGGTTACTATATTTACTTTATTCGTACGGGTACCTTTGGTTTTCATCTATGTTGGAAGGATTATAATAAAATCAAGATGCCGCCACCTATGGCTGCGCTTGAAGTCGTTGAGGTTGAACGCCCAACGGGGCCGCAAAGTTCGGGAAAATTTGGAGAAAAAACGAAGCTATTTGATAATTGGGAAGCGCTGGTAGTGGCGGTAGTAGTGCGGAGTATTCCTGAAGTATTGGAAAAAAGCGCCTGTACCGGGCATATTATCGGTAAGGATTAGCTCATTACCCCCTTTGAGCTTTACAGTGAAATAGCCATAATACAATTTTGTATGGAAATTGCTTACTAAATCTACCTGCTCAATATCTCCCTCCCGAATTACGTACTTTTGTTCAGGCGTATGCACTGTAACTGTTTTATGGCCAGGATCGAAGCTGAGAGTAGTATCTTTAGTGTGCCTCCAGTAGTTGATGTTGAGGTAAAGCAGGTAATAAGCAAGTGCACCCATCATCAAAGCCACAAGACTTAGTGCTGTGAACACCTGCCAGTGAGGTGTTGAATCCGTGATTTTGGCAGTTATAGCCACATAAATAAGAAATACAGCTATCCCAATTAAGAAGTAGGCAAACAGGCAGTCCCCATTCAGGAAGTAGGTCTTACCGGTTATATGGAAGCTTCGTGGCTTATAAAGTGGGTCATAGGTTTGGTTACTGTCCCGAAGAGCAGCAGCAATAAACAAGAGTAAAGGGCCTATTACTATAACTAGTACCATAATAAGTACCAGTATAAATTCCTCGAACTCAGTCATGAAAGAGCCTTACTTCTTAAACAGCGAGTCTACAAATTCGCTCCGGTCAAAAACCTGCAAATCATCCATCTTTTCCCCTACCCCGATGTACTTCACCGGAATCCGGAACTCGTCTGATATACCAATCACCACGCCTCCCTTGGCGGTACCGTCGAGCTTGGTAATGGCCAGGGCCGTTACCTCGGTGGCTTTGGTAAACTCCCGCGCCTGAATAACGGCATTCTGGCCGGTGCTGCCGTCCAGTACCAGCAGTACCTCGTGGGGCGCGTCGGGCAGTACCTTCTGCATCACCCGCTTAATCTTGCCCAGCTCGTTCATGAGGTTGACCTTGGTGTGCAGGCGGCCGGCCGTGTCAATAATAATAACGTCGGCCCCAATTTCCACCCCCTTTTTCAGGGCGTCGAAGGCTACCGCCGAGGGGTCGGTGTTCATGCCGTGGTCGATCACGGGTACATCTACGCGCTTGCCCCATAGCTTGAGCTGCTCCACGGCGGCGGCCCGGAAGGTATCGGCGGCACCCAGTACTACCTTGTGCCCGCGCTGCTGAAACTGGTGGGCCAGCTTACCAATGGTGGTAGTTTTGCCCACGCCATTTACACCTACTACCATGATCACGTACGGCTTGGGCAGGTGCTCGGTTTCGAAGCTGTCCGTAATGTCTACCGATTTGTTTTCGGTGAGCAGCGCGGCTATTTCTTCCCGCAGCATTTTGTCCAGCTCATCCGTACCGGTATACTTGTCGCGCGCCACGCGCTCTTCTATGCGGCGTATTACTTTTACGGTGGTCTCTACCCCCACATCCGAACTAATCAGAATATCTTCCAGCTCGTCCAGTACCTCTTCGTCTACGGTAGTTTTACCGACCAGCGCTCGTGACAGCTTACCAAAGAAGCTGTCCTTGGACTTTTCGAGTCCTTTGTCGAGCGTTTCCTTTTTTTCTTTCGAGAAAAAACCAAACAAACCCATAATTAGCGGCCGTTATATTTAGGTAAAAAGGGTGCTCTGAGGTACCCCCATTTCTTTGAAACTTCGTTTTGAAACCTAAAAATAAAACAAAAAAGTCCCAATCGGGACTTTTCGTGTTGTCTATATCAAAATCAGACGGCCCGTAAGGGCTGTCTTGAAAAGGATTAGCTTAGCCTTTCAGAGTACTCTGTACGCTGTCAGCAGGTACCATTTCTTCTTTGAAGGTGTAGGCGCCGGTCTTGGGAGACTTCACGGCCTTAATCACCTTGGCAAAAGACTTACCGCCTTCTTTCTTCAGGGTAGCAACTACTTTCTTTGCCATGTTTTCTGTTCGTTTGGGCTACCTGCCAGTTGACAAATAGCGTATGTTACAATTATTTAATCTCTTTATGTACCGTATAACGCCGCAGGAACGGGTTAAATTTCTTTAACTCGATACGAGTGGGCGTATTTTTACGGTTTTTTGTCGATACGTAACGCGACATTCCCGGAACATCCGTGTTTTTTTGCTCGGTGCATTCCAAAATTACCTGTACTCTATTACCTTTCTTAGCCATTGCTTTACATCTTTTTACGAATAGGAATGCAAAATTAGTACTTTACAATAAATTAGCAAAGGGTGGGGTTTAAAATTTCTTCTAATATTTTCTTTATTCTACTCTCCATCACGACCTTGACCGCCCCCCCTTCACGCTGGCACAGGTTTAGTAATTAATTTTTAGCCGGATTTTCAGGAAAATTATTCCTATTCCTGCTTTATTTGAAACACAGTTTGGATTTTGGCCCCTGGGGTCGGCCATCTGACCAGTTACTTATTTTAAAAACAAAAGTTACCCATGACACTCAAAAAATTAACACCACTCGCCGCCCTTGCTTTGGCCGGTTCCTTGTGGCTAGGTTGCTCATCCAAGGAAGATCAGGATAAGTACGATAAATTCTACGGTAATGGCCGTCAGGAAAGAGAAGCCTCTGCCAGTGCCGATATGAAAAAGATAGATCCGGATACGATTAATTCCTTATCGGTAACGGATAACGCCGATACGCAGGTGGGCGGCGCCAGCGACGAACAGTTTGATTCAGACGTGGAAGTAGGCGGCAAGACCGAGGCGAATGTAACCAAAAACACAACGGATGCGAATACTGCCGCTGCGGCCACCAATAACCGGCCCGCTGCTGCCAATGGTACTCCCGCCGCTACTCAGCCCGCTCAGCCACAGGCCGCGGCCCAAAATCAGAGAAAAGAAGTACCGGCCGATGTAGCTGCTTTGCTCAACAAGCATACCTGTACGGCCTGTCACCGGCCTTATGAAAAGCTGGTGGGTCCTGCTTTTTCTGATGTTGCCAAGAGAAAGTACCCCAATGACCGGATCGTGAAACTGGTCCATGCACCCGAGCCTGCCAACTGGCCGGATTATCCTCCCATGATGGCCCTGCCTAACGTACCGAAAGACGATATTGTTAAAATTGCTACCTGGATTAACTCCCTGAATTAATAAGGAGAGAAATTCACCAAAGCAATTCCTAGTACCTGTTACAGAAGAAGCCGTATCCAGCCACTGGATACGGCTTCTTCTGTGCTACCCCTTTCGGACCAGGAGCAAAAAAACGCCCCGGAGGCAGGGCCTACGGGGTGTCCGCTTTACTCAACGTTATGAATTCGGTATCCTCAAAAGGCTGATAGCAAACTCATTATGGTCAAAGTTGTCGAACCTCTTTTGGCGTAGGACGGTTTTTTCGATAAACAGCGGCTTTTGCTCGTTGAACTACCAAAAAAGTGGCCCTTTTGGCAGCCCTTCTTCTTTGCCCACCACCCAAACCAGCCTGTGCGGGGAAGAATATATGTGTACCTTTGCTACTACCGTTCTTACGGTTAAAATATCATTATGAGCTCAATCCAATATCAATATAAGCCCGAACATTTAGCCCTTTCGGAGCCTAATAAATATAACGCCGACAACCTGCGTACCGAGGAGATGGTACTGAGTATGGGGCCTCAGCACCCGTCTACGCACGGAGTATTGCGCCTGGAAGTAGTGACGGATGGGGAAGTGGTCGTAGATGTAGTACCCCACCTGGGTTACCTGCACCGCTGTTTTGAAAAACACGCCGAATCGCTGCCCTTCAACCAGATTATCCCTTACGTGGACCGACTGGACTACCTGGGGGCCATGAACTCGGAACACGCCTACGTCATGGGGGTGGAGCGGATGCTGGGCATTCAGGATGATATACCCAAACGGGTAGAGTACATACGGGTACTGGTGGCGGAGCTGAACCGCATTGCCTCCCACTTCATTGCCATTGGCACCTACGCCATGGACATTGGGGCCTACACGCCTTTCCTGTGGCTCATTCGCGACCGGGAACACATCCTGCGCATGCTGGAATGGACCTGCGGCGCCCGCATGCTCTACAACTACATCTGGATCGGGGGCTTGTTTTATGACCTGCCGGTAGGCTTTGAAGAGCGCTGCGCGGAATTTGTCAGGTACTTAAAACCCAAGCTGCAGGAGCTTCAGCAACTGGTTATCGACAATAAAATATTTATACACCGTACCGCCAGCGTGGGGGTCCTTCCCCTGCCGGTAGCGATCAACTACGGCTGTACCGGACCGGTACTTCGTGGCTCCGGCCTGCGCTACGACCTCCGCCGGGTCGATGGCTACTCGGTTTATCCGGAACTGGACTTTGAAGTACCCATCGGGGAAGGCAAGGTAGGTACCCCCGGCGACTGCTGGGATCGCAACTGGGTGCGGGTGGCTGAATGCTGGGAGTCGCTGAAGATTATTGAGCAGTGCCTCGACAAGCTCAACGGCGAGCACCAGCGTACCCGTGACTTTGACCCACAGGCGATGGTACCCAAGAAAATCCGCCCGAAAGCAATGGACTTTTACGTTCGGGGCGAAAGTACCAAAGGCGAGTTGGGCTTCTTCTTCCGGACGGATGGCCGCTCCGACATCCCGTTCCGCTGCAAAGCCCGCTCCTGCTGCTACCACAACTTATCGGTGATTGGCGAGATTACAAAGGGCGGCCTGCTGGCCGATCTGGTGGCCGTTATTGGGTCCATAGATGTGGTAATGGGGGAAGTGGACCGGTAGGAGAACTATCCCCTACTACTTTATTATTCTTTTGTGTATCAATCCTAATCCTCCCTTATCTACATTCTTCCTCTCTCCTTATGTTTCTTCGAGACAAACTTCTGCTGATGTACCTAGAAATAGTAGGTATGCTTTTCCTATCTGTTTCCGCCAATGCCCAGTTAGACACCCTTCAATGGAGTCAGGGTAAACGACTACAGTACCAGGACTTTTCAGTGGGTGCTCGTGCTAACTATATCGACATTGCATTACACTATGCTTATGAAGTAGAACCTGCGCTTGGCGGAAAGTTACAGCCCATTGTTACAGCGCAGGCAGTTTTCAATCGCAGCACCTCCTCATTAACGGATTCAATGGATTATCACCTCCGGTACGCACAGTTGCTCTTTGACCTGGAAGGATACGCTACTAAGCGCCTAAAAGCAAGAGTTGTCGAACTTGGTACCTTTAAGGGTACTCCTGAGCGTTTAAAATCTACTTTAGACGGGATATTTCACCAGGTGTCACAAGAAATACAGCAGCTAAGATCTGATCTAAATCAGGACCTAGAAGACAGTGACAATCCCCAATCTGTTTTGGAGCGCTGGGAATACAAGGTACATAACCTGCTAAAAGTGACTCCTGATGTAGAAATGGTTCAGAACCGAAGTAACTGGCAGGTTGGCCTTTTGGTTGGAATAGGAAGACATATCTTTACAGGTAATACAAAGATCAATTTCTCTGACGCAACCAGTTTTGTCTTTGGCTTTGGTGGTGATATACGTAACTCACGACTATTAATGGACTTTGCCTTGGGAGCAAACAAGGCACTCAGGTACATTCAGGAAAGCAAAGGACAGTGGGAGTCGGGAACTCGTACTAATTTTGCAGGGATTGCCCTCACATATGGACGCAAAATTCAGAAAAAAGATTGGCTCGTGGTACCTTTTCTAGGTATGGCTGTCAATGAGTTCACACCCGCCAAATCTTCCCAGGAAGATCTCCGCCGCCTAATCGGATACAGCCCAGTCCTCGGCCTTGAGTTAGGCCGCTACTTCAAAAAGAGCGTGAATTTTAAGGAAGAGGTACTTTGCTCCTACCGTGGGAAGCTTTCTGTCCATCCTAGTAATTTCATTAGAGATCTGGACAGAACCCAAAACTTTGCGGGAGCTCAATTCAACTTACAAGTATTTTTTGCCGTAGATGGCGTGTTGCTTCGCAAAAAGATGATGTATGTTTCGAGGTAGTTAAATACCTCCTAAAGTTATTTTATAAAATAAAGAAGCCACCGATCCCGCGGTGGCTTCTTTATTGATTACTGGGTGTCAGATTGATGCGGCAAAGTTACACTTCTTCGGTAACTTCTACTAATTCATTTTTTATTAGGTACTCAGCGATTTGTACGGCGTTGGTAGCGGCTCCTTTGCGCAGGTTGTCAGCCACAATCCACAGGTTCAGGGTTTTGGGCTGCGACTCGTCGCGGCGGATACGGCCCACGAAGGTTTCGTCTTTGCCGTGCGCGGTTAGCGGCATGGGGTATACGAAGTTCTTGGGGTCGTCCTGTACCACTACGCCCTCGGCCTGACTGAGCAGGGTACGTACTTCGTCCAGATCAAATTCTTCTTCAAACTCAATATTGACAGACTCCGAATGTCCGCCAATGGTCGGAATACGAACGGTAGTGGCGGTCACGGCAATGCTGTTGTCGCCCATAATCTTCTTGGTTTCGTTCGTCATCTTCATTTCTTCCTTGGTGTAGCCGTTGTCCAGAAACACGTCAATGTGCGGCAGTACGTTCAGGTCAATGGGGTGTGGGTATACCTTCTCGGTACTATGGTCGCCCCGTCGCTCTGCGAACAGCTGATCTACGGCCGCCTTACCGGTACCCGTTACCGACTGGTACGTAGATACTACTACGCGCTTAATTTTGTATTTCTGGTGCAGAGGCTGCAGCACCACCACCATCTGAATCGTAGAGCAGTTGGGGTTAGCGATGATCTTGTCTTCTCTGGTCAGGGTATTGGCGTTAATTTCAGGTACTACCAGCTTCTTGGTCGGGTCCATGCGCCAGGCCGACGAGTTGTCAACTACGGTAATACCCGCCTCGGCAAAGCGCGGCGCCAGCGACAGCGAAGTACCTCCACCGGCCGAGAATATCGCAATCGCAGGTTTGGCTGCAATGGCGTCCTCAAACCCTACTACCTTGATCTGTTTACCCTTGAACGTGACTTCCTTACCAACTGATCTTTCGGATGCAACGGCCAATAGCTCCGTCACGGGGAAGTTACGCTCTTCGAGCACTTTGAGGATTTCGCCGCCCACCAGACCGGTAGCGCCTACTACTGCGATTTTCATTTTTACTAATGATTTGGGTAAAACATGAACAGATTCACTAAAAATTGCCGCAAAATTACGAAGAATACCAAAGCGAAACGGAGGAGCGTGGAGGAATTTATTGATAATGGCCGCCCAAGTACTTTGAGCAACAGAAACATACTACTCTCTCCCCTGCCAGCGCCAGGTATGGTTGGGCGTCAGGCAGTAATCCAGCCGTATGTCATACCCGTCAATATCATCAATGGCTGGTACGGGTTCAAAAAAAGATAAACCTATTTTAAGCGCGCCGGGGCGGCACTGCGGCAGGAAACGGTCGTAGTAGCCCCCTCCGTAGCCCACGCGGTACCCTTGCCGGTCAAAGGCCAGCAGGGGGACAAGTACAGCGTCAAGTTCTTCGGGTGCTATGGGCTGCGCGGCTTGAGGGTCAGGCTCGGGAATGCCCCAGCGGTTGGTCAGGAGGGGGGTCTGAGGGGTATACAGGTAATGTTCGAGGGTACGGGTACCGGGTACTACCCGGGGTACGACCAGTTGTACCTCGGGAAATTCAGCCCTTACTACTTCCCCAATGAGTCTGGTATCTATTTCATTTCTGACTACATGAGGAAGAAAGATATGAAGGTAGTGCGGCGGCTTCTGAGCCAGCAGCCGACTTAGGCGCTCCGCAATTTTTCCACTTTCCTGCCGCACTTCATCGGGTGTAAGTACCTGTCTTCTTTTCAGAAACTGCGCACGTAGGGAAGCTTTGTCCATTTATCCCTCTACCAGTACGTTGAATTTAAAGTCCAGCGGGTCAAGCGCTTCGAATAGCTCTTTCAGGAAGTTGCGGTTGTTGAGGTAAAAGTTCAGGAAGTTGTCGGAGCGCTCCTGCGGGGTACCGTTGGGAAAGCAGGTATCCAGCAGGTTCTGTAGCTGGTTCAGCTCGGTTTCGTGCTTTCGCTCTTCGGCCTTCCGGATCCGTTTTTCCAGGTGCTCCAGCGATTTGTAAAGTCGGGCGCGCTCGGCCAGTACCGCTCCCTCCATGGTTTGGTCTACAGCTACGGCTTTGGCTACCATCTGTTGAAGTACTTCATCAAAGGCTTCCTTCTCCGACCCCAGCGAGAGCGTATGCTCCGAGTGGCGCTCCACGTACTGCTTACGCAGCGCTATCCGGTTGGTAAATAAGTCCTGGTAGTTTAGCCCCAGCTTTTCCATGCGCTTGCAACTGGCGGTAGTTATGTACAGGGCAAAGTTGCGTGGTAGTAGCATTGGGAAAGAAACCTGATAGTGGTCAAAAACGCCCTTCAGCTGCATCCAGTAAGGTACCTCGGAGGGGCCGCCCACATAGGCCAGGTTCGGCAGGATTATTTCTTCGTACAGGGGGCGCAGTACCACGTTGGGGCTGAACCGCTCCGGGTGGCTTTCGGTTTCCAGTAGTATTTCTTCGCGGCTAAAGCTAAGGTCGGTTTTGAGTACCCGGTAGCTCTCTTCTTCGCACACAATGCGCTCCCGCAACTGGTCTTTGAGGTAAAACAGGTTTATTTCCCGGGCATGAACCGGGGTGTGGTACCCCAGGGCTTCAATCCGGGCCGAGGTGTCGGCAACCAGAGTACCCGAAGCCTGATTGACCAGTTCGTCTTTGATAACCGGCAGAAAGTGTTGCTTCAGACCGGCATCATCCGCATCCAGACAAACTAATCCTTCTTTACCGAACAACGCGTGCATGTAACATCGGACGGCGTCGGTCAGGGTGGGGTGCTCGAGGTACGCTTTCTCAAACAGCGGTACCCGCTCGGGGAGTTGCTTAAGTAAGGTATCCAGTTCTTTGGGATTCAGTCGTCCGACGGCTCCCGGATGTTCGCCCGCCCACGTATACTTCTTACCGAACAGGCGGAAAGAAGCAATCTCCTCAAAGTCATGGTCTTCGGTGGCCATCCAGTACACCGGCACGAAGGTACAGTCGGGGTAAGCTTCCTGTAGCTGCCGCGCCAGCTTAATAGTCGTGATGAGTTTATAGATAACAAACAGCGGCCCCGTAAAAATGCTGAGCTGATGCCCGGTGGTGACGGTAAAGGTATTCTCGTTGAGCAGTACCGAGAAATCCGGGGCGTCCTTTAGATCCTTATACTGCCGCGTAAGTACTTCCACCAGCGTCTGCCGAATCGCCGGGCTGAATTCTTTCTTTCGCTCAAGTACCTCCCTGGCATTGGCAACCGTAGGGAAGCTGCTATAGAATTCGTTGAGTTCAGGTTTTTGCTCAAGGTAGTCCAACAAGAAAGGAGGAAACTGACCCGTTGTGCGCAGGTCGACGGAATGGAGCGTCATGGAACGTTGGTTATGAGCGGACGGCCGGCGAGGTAGAGTTGTATCTGTGTTCATCAAAGTTGACTGATTGTACTAAAAACCAAGCAGCTTTTCGTAAAGTTTCGGGTACTGCCTTTTTCCATAAACTACTCAAAAAATGGGCCTCAATTCCTGATTTAGCAGTACGTATAGGTAGGAATAAATTGTCTGCCTGGTTTAGCTGCATTTAAGAGGCTACAAAAATGGCAAGTTATCTTTTTTACCTGAACTATAGTGTTCTGATTAAGCAGGAATCTTTCAAAAGAATCTTTCAGGATGAGAATAACGGTATACTTATTGCTTGGTACACTGTTGCTGCACAAGGTGTAAATCCGTTGAAGTAATTAATCTGGCCGCCCATATTATTCATAATATTAATCGAAGATCCAGACCATAATGTGGCTAAAAAAGCTAATCTGCTGTTTATCCCCTGGAAAAATATATTACCCTATGGATACAATAATTTTTTATTATATTTGATGGTATAAAGACCCTCGTTGTGAATCGAAGACATTTCCTTTATGCTACGGCTGCCAGCTTAGTTGGCGCGGTAAAAGCTTCGGGTCTACCCCTTTCATTGCTGCCCCTACAGCAGCAGTGGCTTGGAAGCTACCTAACTGCCCTGGGCGCTACTCCAGTTAATCAACTTCTGGTACCGGACCAGGAGCTGAACGCACAGTTACAAACAAGTGCTCAATCACTTTTCACAGTAGGATACAAAGCTTTCGGCTCAACTCTTTACTATACAAGTGAGGACCAGGTAGCTATGTACCCTCTGGCGCTTCACAGCCCCGACACGGGCCTTATTGACCTGACCGTGCTGTTCTTCCGGAAGGATGCCTCTACCAACCACTCCTGGAAATACACCCACACTTTCTCGGGCTTCGAACTGGAAGCCATTTGCCAGGCTATGAGCCATTTGCCGGTGCAGCCGGATAAACAGGAAGCCATTGCTTTGTTTGTGCCCGTTTATGAAGTACCACACCAGCGAAGGCCTTATTGTTTTAAGACTGCTTCGGGCCAATTAGAACTGAAAGTAAAGATAGAAGAAAGCAAAACCAGACTGGATTTTAAATTAGTTAAAGGCAACTCCGATTGGGTGGACACCAGCTTTATATCCAGGCATTTCCTTTGTTGCAGATCACTCGCTTAAATAGTCATAACCTTAAACTACCTGAACCTATGGCCGAACCTTTTCTCTCCGAAATACGCATTATGAGCTTTGTATTTGCACCGAAAGGCTGGGCTCTTACCAACGGACAACTCCTGCCCATAAACCAGAACCAGGCTCTTTTCTCTCTGCTGGGTACTACCTTTGGTGGAGATGGCCGGGTTAACTTTGCACTACCCGACTTCCGCGGCCGTACTCCTATTCACGTTGGTAGCGGACATACCCTGGGCGAAAGAGGAGGCGAACAGGCGCATACAGTCTCCATTGCCGAGCTGCCTACGCATACGCACACCCTTAACGCGGTAGTACCTGCCGATGTAGCTACCAACACCACCAATCCTGCCAATAATTTTTTGGCTACCTCGGCCCCTACTACGCTCTACCAATCGGGGGCTAATGCTCAGCTGGTTGCTACTGCCGCAAGTAATGTTACTAATACCGGAGGCAGCCAGGCGCATCTGAATATGCAGCCTTTTCTAACGCTCTCTTTCTGTATTGCCTTACAGGGAATTTTCCCAAGTCCTAACTGATCTTTTTTACTCAAAAACAACTTAGTAATGGCACAACCTTACGTTGGTGAAATCAGAATGTTTGCGGGTAATTTTGCTCCCGCCGGCTGGATGTTTTGTGAAGGACAACTCTTACCTATTTCTGAGAATGAAACTCTGTTTCAGCTCATAGGCACTACCTATGGCGGCGATGGTGAAAGCACTTTTTCCCTGCCTGACCTGAGAGGTCGGATACCTATTCATCAGGGTAACGGTTTCATACTGGCCGAGACAGGGGGAGCAGAAGAAATAACGCTGACGGTCAATCAAATACCGGCCCATTCACACCCACTACTGGCCAGTGATGGCGCTGCCGACTCGCCAAACCCGGCCAATAACTTCATGGGTAAATCGTCCAATATTGATGTATTTTACGCTGATACCCCTTCTGGTTCTTTTAATCCGCAGAGTGTTCCGCCCGTAGGAGGTAGTCAGCCGCATACCAATTTCCAGCCTTACCTGTGTGTTGATTTTATTATTTCGTTATTCGGAATTTTCCCCTCGCCGACCTGACAAGTCGCCTGTATACCTGCCTTTCAACATTATTTTTGGTACCCCTTTTTAAACCTATCTTGCTATGGCTGATCCATTTGTTGCTGAAATAAGAATGTTTCCTTTCAACTTTTCCCCTAAAGGCTGGGCCTGGTGTAACGGACAACTACTACCTCTTTCCCAGAATACCGCTTTGTTTTCGCTCCTGGGCACTACCTATGGCGGTAACGGGAAGTCTAACTTTGCGCTGCCTGACTTACAGGGCCGTGCTCCTATGCACCCCGGCCAGGGTCCGGGCCTGTCACTGCATGACCTGGGTGAAACCGGAGGCAGCGAAACCGTTACGTTGCTGGAATCCGAAATTCCGGCTCATAGCCATACATTACGTGCAGTAGTGACCGAATTTGCGGATTCAAATTTGCCTACAAATAGTAATTTGGCCCGATCCTCTAATGGCAAGGCTTATAATGTTGGCCCAAGTACCCTAACAGCCATGAACTTTCAGTCGCTGGCACCGGCTGGTGGAGATCAACCCCATAATAACATGATGCCGTACCTAACGGTGTATTTTAATATAGCCCTACAGGGAGTTTTTCCTCCCAGGTCATAGTAAAGGTACTGTACACGCTACCATGGAAATAAAGCTAACCGATGCTACGGTACGGCTTCGCCCGGTTGTCAATGATGATTTAGAAGTACTATGTAGCATTTATGCCAGTACCCGGCAGGAAGAGATGAAAAAAGTGCCGCAGTGGAGCGCCGCCCTGGTTACAGCATTTCTTAAGCAGCAGTTTAACGCCCAGCATGACTACTACCAGAAAAATTACGTGGGAGCTGACTTCTGGGTTATTGAGAAGCAGGGGCAGGTAGTAGGTCGGCTGTATGTACAGGAGAACTTTCAGAACCGGGAGGTACGTATCATTGATATTTCGCTTTTGCCAGACTGGCGCAATCGGGGTATTGGGGCGGCTATACTAAAAGATATAATGAACGAGGCGACCCGGCTACAGCGCCCCCTGACGATCCACGTAGAAAGCTTTAATCCGGCCAAAGGCCTGTACGAGCGGCTGGGATTTAAAAAAGTAAGCGAAACCAACGGGGTATATCACCTCATGGAGTGGTGCCCGACTACCAATTAACAGGGAATTTTAACAGATGGATTTGAATCTTATTACTATTTCTGATTTTAAAGAATTGCTAAATCAAACACTTCCGGTGCGTTTTACACCGGAAGTGACCTTGCCCGCCGAAGTAACCGAACTAACCGAACTGGGAGGTTATTCGCCCATTGAACGTACTCCCTTTTCGGTAGTAATACGAACCACACAAAAAAATGAATACTATAAACAAAGTACCTACATAATAGAACATCCTACACTGGGTGATCTGCCTGTTTTTTTAGTACCGCTGGGATTTGATGAAAAAGGGATGAAGTATGAAGCGGTTTTTTCTTGAAAACTGACTATTAAAACGAGTACACACCTATTAAGTAGTACCTATATTTTGTGCTATTGATGGCGCACCACACTTTTATCTTGACATCCCCCCTTATCCCTAAGGTATGAAAAACATCTACTCCCTGATCATTGGTGCCACCCTGCTGGCTCTATGGCTTCCCTTTAGCTTTAATAGCAACGACTTCACTTTCTACGAAGTATTTCGTATAGAAGAAACAAAACCTGGCCAGTCTGAAAAACCGGACAAAAAGGCCCGGGTACTACTCTCCAAATCTCCCCTACGGGTAAAACGCCAGGGAGTAGCGGCTCTGCTGGCCCCTGCCCTTACGGCCACCAAAACCTACGCGCTTACCAATGACACCGGCCTGACGGGAGCCTCCGCTGGCGACGAGCTGGAGTATACCATCGTCATTACAAACTCGGGCGACACCGACGCTACCGGCGTATCGTTCACCGACCAGATAGATGCCAATACTACGCTGGTAGATGGCTCGCTGAAAGTATCACCTGTTGCGCAAAACGATACCTACCAGACCATCGGGAACGTAGGCCTTACTATCCCCGCCGAAAGTGGCGTACTGGCCAACGATATTAATCCGGGTAGTGGTACGTTGGTTATTACCTCTACTTCCCCCATTACTACTTCTCAGAATGGAACCGTTACCCTGAATACGACTACGGGTGCTTTTACCTATGAGCCCGCGCCCGGCTATACCGGAGGCAACGACACCTTTACCTACACTTTAAGCAACGGCTCCGACCTGACCACCACAGCTACGGTTACCATCAGCGTAACCGGAGAAATCTGGTTTGTGAATAATGCCGCCAGCAGCAGTGGAACGGGTACCTTATCCAACCCTTTCAGGCAGATGTCGGACTTCAATGCTGCCAATACAGGTGCCTCCGGCAAGCCCGGCGATAATGACTTTGTTTTTATTTATACAGGTAGCGGCGATTATACCGGAGCCGCCACTCTGAGAGCCGGACAAAAACTAATCGGGCAGGGAGCCACTACCACCCTATTGGCTATTACCGGCTATACCGCCCCCTCTGGTACTAACCAGCTTCCGGCCACGAACGGTACTAATCCGGTACTTACTACTACGGTTGCCAACACCAATGCCCTTAACTTAGGAGCGGGTAATACCCTGCGGGGCCTTACCCTTGGTAATACTACAGGAAGTAAGATTGCCGGTACTAACTTTGGTACCCTTACGGTTAGTGAAGTACTGCTCACTGGAAATGGCCAGGCACTTAACCTAAGCACAGGTACCCTGGCCGCTACGTTTACCAGCATAGCCTCCGCCAATAGTTCAGCTGCCGGTATCAACCTTAGCAGTATAACGGGTAACCTTACCAGCAGCGGAGGTACTATCATTACCAACCCTGCCACACAGGGTATCAATGTGAACACTGCTTCTTCAGGTACCCTCAACTTTGGTACTACTTCCATTACCGGCACCGGCGGTACCGGCTTATCCAGCACCGGTTTTGCCAATACGCTGCAGTTCTCCGCACTGAACATCGACGCCGCTACTGGCCAGAGAGCTATTGATATCACCGGTGCAACGGGTACCTTGACTACCACCAGCGGCACCATTAGTGATAATATTAGCATTGTCGGCACCGGCGGCGGAGTAACATTAAACACGAACTTTACCAGTATATCTTCTACTAACAGTACCACTACGGGCATCAGCCTGAGTAATGTTGCAGGTAACCTGACCTCCGGTACCACTACCATTACCAATCCCACTACGCAGGGTATCAATGTGAGCGGTACCGCCAGTACAGGTACTTTTAACTTTGGTACTTCTTCCATTACCGGTTCCGGCAGTACCGGACTGGCCAGTACCGGCTTTGCCAACACACTACAATTTGGTTCGCTGACTATTACTCCTGACGCCAATCAGAAAGGTATCGACATAACCGGGGCTACCGGTACTTTAACCATCGCCAACACCCCCTCCAGTTCCGTCACTACAACGGGTAATACTGTAGTGAGTATCGCAGGCAGCAGTGCTGCCAACAGAGTAACTCTGAATGGTACCTTCACCAGTATTTCTTCCACCAATAGTACCGATACGGGCATCAGCCTGAGCAACGTTGCGGGTAGCCTGACCTCCGGTACCACTACCATCAACAATCCCACTACGCAGGGTATCAATGTGAGCGGTACCGCCAGTACAGGTACTTTTAACTTTGGTACTACCTCCATTACCGGTTCCGGCGGTACCGGTCTGGCTAGTACCGGCTTTGCCAATACGCTGGACTTCAGCTCACTGACTGTTACGCCCGACGCGGGCCAGAAAGGTATTGACATTACCGGAGCCACCGGTACGCTGAACATCACCGCAAGCCCTGATATTACTACTAGCAACAACACCGCCGTAAGTATTGCCGGGGTTAGTTCTGTGAGTAAAGTGACATTGGGAGTAACCCTTACCAAAGTAGTGGCAAATGGTTCAGCTAAGGGTATTTCATTAACAAACACCGCCGGTACCTTTCAGGTAACGGGCTCGGGTAGTACGGATGGCTCCGGAGGTACTATTCAGAATACGACTGCGCGCGGAGCGGAGTTTATCAATGCCGCAGGTATTACGCTCAAAAACATGAACTTCCTCAGTGCCAATACTACTGATGGCTGCTCATCGGCCCCGGCAGGTATTTCTTTCTCGGGTTGTAACGGCTCTATCTATCTGGAAAGCGTTTCGAATGTCATTATTGATAATATTAATATTAACAGTACTAATGGAAGCGACGCCAACGGCACCAACAGCCAGCGGGGTATTACAGGTACAGGCATTTCGGGGCTGACTATTAGCAACACCGTAGTAAAAAACACCGGTAACGCTACGGAAGAAGGACCTATTTTCCTTCAGAACCTGAGTGGTACCGTCAACCTAACCTCCTTAAATCTTACAGGAAACGCCGGTGTAGATGACCTGTTCCGGATTGAGAATACCTCTACCACCTCAACCATTACCATCGACGGAAGTACCTTCTCCAATACCCAGACCAGCGTAAATGGCTCGTATGGACTGATAGTCAGCAATTTTGGTACTGGCACCACTACCGTAAATGTAAAAAACAGTGCTTTCAATCAGATAAGAACTCAGGGCGTAAAAGGGATAGCGGAGGGTACCGGTACGCTCAATTACAATATTACTGGCTGTACATTTGACCCGCAGGCGGGTATAGGCTCGGCCATTGACCTGGTGTCGAACCAATCGGGTACGCTGAATTTTAATATTTTGAATAACCCCACGGCTAAAGCCCGGGGTACTTCTGTAATTAACATAGTATCGCAGGGCTCGTCCAATGCCCAGGGAAGAATAAACAATAATACCATCACCCACGTAGGTGGCTTTGAGGATTCAGGAAATGGTGTGCGGGTACACGCTGAGGAAAACTCCAGCCTGAAAGTACAAATAAACGGGAATACGATCACGGGAGTCCCCTCGGAAGCCGGTATTCTGGCCCGCTCCCGTAATGGATCCGGTCGGCTTGATGTCATCATCACAAATAATAACATAACCCTGCCAAACCCTACCAATGAAATTGGTCACAATATTCAGGTAGAAGCAGGTACTTCAAATAGTACTTTTTCGAATCCGACCTGCGCCTATGTTGCCAATAATACAAACGGCGGAAGGAGTCAGTTCGGGTTTGATTTCAGAGTAAGGGTTGTCACTACCGGTTCACACATTATTTATCTACAGGGTACTGGTACAAGTGCGACGGATATCTGGAATAATAACAATAACTCGCCTAAAACCACAACTACGGGTACTGTTTCTCAATCCGGTACCTGGGGTACTACCATACAATCAGGTACCTGCAACGCACCTTCTAACCCGAGCGTAGCCCGCATGATGGCCGATACCGAAGCGGCTGAACTGGAAGAAAGTACGGCTAAAGCAAACCTGGCCGTTATACCCGGCGCTCCGGATACGACCCAAGCCACTACTGAGCGTGTTGTTGCGGTCACAAACTCACAGCTTGATTCCACTGCTCTGCCCACTAAACAGGACGAACCCGTAGTTCAGCAAGTACCAGTCGTTAAAGAAAGTACTCCGCTTATAGCTACCACCCAGCCCACCGCTCGGGAAGCTGCTACTCTAGCGGGTGAGACTGTAACCGTAAATGGCTCCGGAAGCGGCTTTACACTGCCGGCAGGCAAGAGCGTTACTATCAAATTTAAAGTCACGATCAACAGTTCTATTCCAGCTGGTACCTGCACGGTATCCAACCAGGGTACAGTGTCTGGCTCCAATTTCATTCCTGCCACTTTGCTCACCGATGATCCGGGAGTAGGAGGCTCTTCTGACCCTACCGTTACGCCTATTATATCCGCTCCGGTTATTACGGCCGCGCAAAACAACATCATCACTGATCCGGATAATGGAGTATGTACGGCTACCGAATCCTTTGCTGTAACCGTGGTCGGCTGTCCTTCCCCTACCATTACTTATAAAATCGGGAATGATGTCATTACTTCACCACACACTTTCCCCAGTGGTACTACTACGGTAAGTGTAACAGTATCGAACGGGAATGCACCGGATGCCACCTCCTCCTTTACCGTTACGGTCAACCCACAGGCAGCCCCAGCCATTACCGCACAGCCTGACAACAAAGCTGTATGCGTAGGAGCAGAGGCGACCTTCTCGGTCACGGCCTCCGGTACAGGTTTGTTTTACAAATGGCAGAAAAAAACAGGTAACGGAGAGTTTACAGATATTCCGACTGGTAGCAACGCCAGTGCCGCCACGGCTACCCTTACACTACCAGCCGTAGCGCTTATCGAGAGTGGTACCCAGTACCGATGCGTAGTATCGAATACGTGTGGTGGATCAACTACTTCCGATCCCGCCACCCTGACCGTTAATCCATTACCTACGGCTACCATTGGTGGTACCACCACCGTCTGTCAGGGAGCTACCAGCCCGGTCATTACCTTCACCGGCGCGAGCGGTACGGCTCCCTATACCTTTACCTATAGAATAAATGACGGCTCTGACCAGACGGTAACTACCACCTCCGGCAGTTCAGTAACCGTAGCTCAGCTTACCACTTCAGCCAATACTTTTGAGTATACCCTGGTCAGTGTGAAAGACGCTTCCGCTACCGAGTGCAGCCAATCCCAAACGGGTACGGCTACTGTTACCGTTAATCCATTACCTACGGCTACTATTGGTGGTACCACCACCGTCTGTCAAGGAGCTACCAGCCCGGTCATTACCTTCACCGGCGCAAGCGGTACGGCTCCCTATACCTTTACCTATAGAATAAATGACGGCTCTGACCAGACGGTAACTACCACCTCCGGCAGTTCGGTAACCGTTGCTCAGGCTACTGGTACTGCCGGTTCCTTTACCTACACCCTGGTGAGTGTAAAAGATGCTTCCGCTACCGAGTGCAGCCAGTCTCAAACGGGTACGGCTACTGTTACCATAACTGCGCCTACTCAGGGGGGAAGCATAGCGGCTAGCACCACGGTTTGTTCTGGTACCAACTCTACCACCCTGACCCTGTCCGGCCACTCCGGCAACATTGTTAAGTGGCAAAGCTCGACCGACGGCACCACCTGGACCGATATTGCCAACACTACCACCAGCTACACCGCTATTAACCTCACGCAGACTACTCAGTACCGCGCTGTGGTTCAGAGCGGTAGCTGTACTGCTATTAACTCCGCTACCGCCACCGTCACCGTCAGCCCTGCCTCGATAGGGGGAGCCATAGCCGGTAGCGCTACGGTTTGTACCGGCACCAACTCCACCACCCTGACGCTCTCAGGCCACACTGGCAATATCGTCAAGTGGCAGAGTTCGACCGACGGCACCACCTGGATTGATATCGCTAACACTACTATCAGCTACACCGCTACTAACCTGACGCAGACTACCCAGTACCGCGCCCTGGTACAGAATGGTAGCTGTACTGCTGTTAACTCCGCTACCGCCACTGTCACCGTCAGCCCCGCCTCGGTAGGGGGAACCATAGCCGGTAGTACCACCGTTTGTACCGGTACTAATTCTACCACCCTGACGCTCTCGGGCCATACCGGCAGCATCACCAAGTGGCAGAGTTCAACCGACGGCACCACCTGGACCGATATTGCCAATACCACTACTTCGCAGGCAGCCACCAACCTCACGCAAAGCACTCAGTACCGCGCCCTGGTGCAGAGCGGCAGCTGTTCGGCGGTTAACTCCGCTACCGCTACCGTTACCGTTAGTCCTGCTTCCGTTGGCGGCAGCATAGCGGGTAGCGCTACGGTTTGTACGGGCACCAACTCCACCACCCTAACCCTGTCCGGTCACACCGGCAGCATCGTTAAGTGGCAGAGTTCAACCGACGGCACCACCTGGACCGATATTGCCAATACCACTACTTCGCAGGCAGCCACCAACCTCACGCAAAGCACTCAGTACCGCGCCCTAGTGCAGAGCGGCAGCTGTTCGGCGGTTAACTCCGCTACCGCTACCGTTACCGTCAGCCCCGCCTCGGTAGGCGGCAGTGTTGCCGGTAGTACTACCGTTTGTACGGGCAGCAACTCCACCACCCTGACCCTGTCGGGCCACACCGGCAACATCGTCAAGTGGCAAAGCTCGACCGACGGCACCACCTGGACCGATATTGCCAACACTACCACCAGCTACACCGCTACCAACCAAACGCAGACTACCCAGTACCGCGCCCTGGTTCAGAGCGGCAGCTGCTCAGTAGCTACTTCCTCGGTAGCAACAGTGACCATAAGTCCTGCTTCTGTTGGGGGAGCCATAGCGGGTAGTACCACCGTTTGTACCGGTACTAATTCTACCACCCTGACGCTCTCGGGCCATACCGGCAGCATCACCAAGTGGCAGAGCTCGACCAATAACGGAACTACCTGGACCGATATTGCTAACACCACTACCAGCTACACCGCTACTAACCTCACGCAAAGCACTCAGTACCGCGCTGTGGTGCAGAGCGGCAGCTGTTCGGCGGTTAACTCCGCTACCGCTACTGTCACCGTCAGCCCTGCTTCTGTTGGGGGAGCCATAGCGGGTAGTACCACCGTTTGTACCGGTACTAATTCTACCACCCTGACGCTCTCGGGCCATACCGGCAGCATCACCAAGTGGCAGAGCTCGACCAATAACGGCACTACCTGGACCGATATTGCCAACACTACCACCAGCCTGGAAACAACCAACCTGACCCAGACCACCCAGTACCGCGCTGTGGTGAAAATCGGCAGCTGCCCAGAGGCTACCTCTTCGGTCGCGACGGTAACAGTAAGCCCTGCTTCTGTTGGGGGAGCCCTGGCCGGTAGCGCTACGGTTTGTACCGGCAGCAACTCTACCACCCTGACCCTGTCGGGTCACACCGGAAGTATCGTCAAGTGGCAGAGTTCAACCGACGGCACCACCTGGACTGATATTGCCAATACCACTACTTCGCAGGCAGCCACCAACCTAACGCAAAGCACTCAGTACCGCGCTGTGGTGCAGAGCGGCAGCTGTTCGGCGGTTAACTCCGCTACCGCGACCGTTACCGTTAGTCCTGCTTCCGTTGGGGGAGTCCTGGCCGGTAGCGCCACCGTATGTACCGGCAGCAACTCTACCACCCTGACGCTCTCGGGCCACACCGGCAGCATCACCAAGTGGCAAAGCTCGACCGATGGCGGCACTACCTGGACCGATATTGCCAACACTACCACCAGCTACACCGCTACTAACCTGACGCAGACCACCCAGTACCGCGCCCTGGTTCAGAGCGGCAGCTGTTCGGCGGTTAATTCCGCTACTGCTACTGTCACGGTTAGTCCCGCTTCGGTAGGCGGCAGCATAGCGGGTAGTACTACGGTTTGTACCGGTACCAACTCCACCACCCTGACCCTGTCGGGCCATACCGGCAGCATTGTTAAGTGGCAGAGCTCAACCGACGGCACCACCTGGACTGACCTTGCCAACACTACTACTTCGCAGACATCCACCAACCTTACCCAGACAACTCAGTACCGCGCTGTGGTACAGAGTGGCAGCTGCGGCCCGGTCAACTCAACAGTAGCTACCGTAACCGTCAGCCCTGCCTCGGTAGGAGGTACCGCCACGGCTACGGCCTCGACGGTCTGTACCGGCACGGGTACCACCATCAGCCTGTCAGCTCATACCGGAAGTATCACCAAGTGGCAGAGCAGCACCGATGGGGGTACTACCTGGACCGATATTGCCAACACTACCACCAGCTACACCGCTACCAACCTAACGCAGACTACCCAGTACCGCGCCCTGGTTCAGAGCGGCAGCTGTTCGGCAACTACCTCTTCGGTAGCAACGGTGACCATAAGTCCTGCTTCTGTTGGGGGAGCCATAGCCGGTAGTACCACCGTTTGTACCGGTACTAATTCTACTACTCTGACGCTCTCGGGCCACACCGGCAGCATCACCAAGTGGCAGAGCTCGACCGATGGCGGCACTACCTGGACTGACCTTGCTAATACCACCACCAGCTATACCGCCACTAACCTTACCCAGACTACCCAGTACCGCGCTGTCATCACCAGCGGCAGCTGCCCGGAGGCTAACTCTTCGGTAGCTACTGTAACGGTACTTTCGCCCCAGGCACCCCTTGCCAGCGGCACGACGGTGGTTTTCGGCGGCTCGGCCACGCTGACTGCCACGGGCTGTACGGGAGAAGGCTTTGTTTTGAAATGGTACCAGGCCTCGGACGATGCCTTAGTGACCATGCCCGTCTCACCGACAATGACTACCTCCTACTACGCCCGCTGCGAG